>SDXZ01000019.1 GCA_004210805.1 Acidovorax sp. | reverse complement strand
TTCATCCTGACAGTGGCAGCTGCCGAGTCGGCCATCGGTCTGGCCGTCCTGGTGCTCCTGTTCCGCAACAAGTCCAGCATCAACGCGGAAGACCTCAACACCCTCAAGGGTTGATGGGTTACCAGCATTCCCAAGGTTCTCAAGAATGAGTCAAACCCTCTCTGCTTCAACGCTCCTGGCCGTGCCGCTGGCTCCGCTGGCGGGCGCCTTGCTGGCCGGCATTTTCGGCACGACCTTCGGTGGCAACTGGATTGGTCGCCGCCTCTCCCACACCCTGACCATCCTGGGCGTGCTTGTCGCTTTCATCTTGTCTGCGATGACGCTCAAGAGCGTGGCGCTCGACGGCGCGCGCTTCAGTGAGACGCTCTACACCTGGATGGTGGTAGGCGGCCTGAAGATGGAAGTCGGTTTCCTGATCGACAGCCTCACGGCCATGATGATGGTGGTGGTGACTTTCGTGTCGCTGATGGTGCACATCTACACCATCGGCTACATGGAAGAGGACGACGGCTACAACCGCTTCTTCGCCTACATCTCGCTGTTCACGTTCTCGATGCTGATGCTCGTCATGAGCAACAACCTGCTGCAGTTGTTCTTCGGCTGGGAAGCCGTGGGCCTGGTGTCGTACCTGCTGATCGGTTTCTGGTTTAACAAGCCCACGGCGATCTTCGCCAACATGAAGGCCTTCCTGGTCAACCGCGTGGGCGACTTCGGCTTCATCCTGGGCATTGGCCTGATCGCTGCCTACACGGGCACGCTGAATTACGCCGAGATCTTCGCCAAGGCGGGCGCACTGGGTGGCATGTCGTTCCCCGGAACCGACTGGCTGCTGATCACCGTGATCTGCATCTGCCTGTTCATCGGCGCCATGGGCAAGTCTGCCCAGTTCCCACTGCACGTGTGGCTGCCGGATTCGATGGAAGGCCCGACCCCCATCTCGGCCCTGATCCACGCGGCCACCATGGTGACTGCCGGCATCTTCATGGTGTCGCGCATGTCGCCACTGTTCGAGTTGTCGGATACCGCGCTCAACTTCATCCTGATCATCGGCGCCATCACAGCGCTGTTCATGGGCTTCCTGGGCATCATCCAGAACGACATCAAGCGCGTGGTCGCGTACTCCACGCTGTCACAGCTGGGTTACATGACAGTGGCCCTGGGGGCGTCGGCCTATTCGGTCGCGGTGTTCCACCTGATGACGCACGCGTTCTTCAAGGCGCTGCTGTTCCTTGGTGCCGGCTCCGTCATCATGGGCATGCACCACAACCAGGACATCCGCTGGATGGGCGGCGTGCGCAAGTACATGCCCATCACCTGGATCACTTCGTTGCTGGGGTCGCTCGCGCTGATCGGCACGCCGCTGTTCGCGGGCTTCTACTCGAAGGACAGCATCATCGAGGCGGTGCACTTCAGCCAACTGCCTGCCGCCGGCTTTGCGCACTTTGCGGTGCTGGCGGGCGTGTTCATCACGGCGTTCTATTCGTTCCGCATGTACTTCCTGGTGTTCCACGGCAAGGAGCGGTTTGATCAGAACCCCGACGCACACCACGATGGTCACCACGACGATCACCATGGCCATGGCGACCACCACGAGCCGCACGAATCGCCCTGGGTGGTGACGGTGCCGCTGGTGCTGCTGGCCATTCCTTCGGTGGTGGTGGGATTCATGTTCATCCAGCCCATGCTGTTTGGCGACTTCTTCAAGGGCGTGATCTTTGTCGATGCAGCCAAGCACCCCGCCATGGCCAAGCTCGGCGAGATCTTCCACGGCCCCGTGGCGATGGCCTTGCACGGATTGCAGACCGCGCCGTTCTGGTTGGCGGTCGCTGGCGTGGCCTTGTCGTACTACATGTACATGGTGAACCCGGCTTTGCCTGCGGCCATCAAACGCATCTGCATGCCGATCTACACCTTGTTCGAGAACAAGTATTACCTCGACTGGATCAACGAGAACATCCTCGCCCGCGGCGCACGTGCGCTGGGCGTGGGTCTCTGGAAGGTGGGCGATCAGGCGATCATCGACGGCGCCCTCGTGAACGGTTCCTGGAAGGTTGTGCGCAGCGTGTCTGGTGTTGTGCGCTGGATGCAGTCCGGCTTCATCTTCCACTACGCACTGGTGATGATCCTGGGCGTCTTCGCACTGATGACCTGGTTTGTCTGGGGCGATGTTCTCTTGCAGCTCATCAAATAAGGAAAACAACAAATGGGTCTGTTGAGTCTTGCAATCTGGGCGCCGATCGCCTTCGGCTTGCTGCTGCTGGCCATTGGGCGGGATGAGCATGCCCGTGCAGTGCGGTGGCTGGCGCTGATCGGTGCAGTCATCGGTTTCCTGGCAACACTGCCGCTGTATGGCGACTTCAAGCTCGGCACCGCTGCAATGCAGTTCGTCGAGAAGGCCGCATGGATCGAACGCTTCAATGTGCACTACCACCTGGGCGTGGACGGCATCTCGTTCTGGTTCGTGCCGCTGACGGCTTTCATCACGGTGATCGTGGTGATCGCCTCGTGGGAGTCGATCACCGAGCGTGTGAACCAGTACATGGGCGCGTTCCTCATTCTCTCGGGTCTCATGATCGGCGTGTTCACAGCGCTGGACGGCATGCTGTTCTACGTGTTCTTCGAGGCCACGCTGATTCCGATGTACCTGATCATCGGTATCTGGGGCGGGCCCAACAAGATCTACGCAGCGTTCAAGTTCTTCCTGTACACGCTGCTCGGCTCGCTGTTGATGCTGATCGCGCTCATCTTCCTGTACAACCAGTCGGGCGGCAGCTTTGACATCGCCACCTGGCACCAGCTGCCCCTGGGCCGCACGGCGCAGACCCTGCTGTTCTTCGCATTCTTTGCCGCCTTTGCAGTGAAGGTGCCGATGTGGCCCGTGCACACCTGGTTGCCCGACGTGCACGTCGAGGCGCCCACCGGCGGCTCGGCCGTGCTGGCCGCCATCATGCTCAAGCTCGGCGCCTATGGCTTCCTGCGCTTTTCCATGCCCATCGCCCCCGACGCATCGCGCGAATGGGCGTGGCTGATGATTGCGCTGTCGCTGATTGCCGTGATCTATGTGGGCCTGGTGGCCATGGTCCAGAAGGACATGAAGAAGCTGGTGGCGTACTCGTCGGTCGCGCACATGGGCTTCGTGACCCTGGGCTTCTTCATCTTCAACGATCTCGGTGTGTCCGGCGGCCTTGTGCAGATGATTGCCCACGGCTTCGTATCGGGTGCGATGTTCCTGTCAATCGGCGTGCTGTACGACCGCGTGCATTCGCGTGAAATTGCAGCCTACGGCGGCGTGGTCAACACCATGCCCAACTTCACGGCGTTTGCGCTGCTGTTTGCCATGGCCAACTGTGGTCTGCCAGGCACGGCCGGGTTTGTGGGCGAATGGATGGTGATCCTGGGTGCGACCAAGGCCAACTTCTGGATCGGCGCGGCGTCTGCCACGGCGCTGATCTTCGGTGCGGCCTACACGCTGTGGATGTTCAAGCGTGTGTACCTGGGCCCCGTGGCCAACGAGAACGTGAAGGGCTTGACGGACATCAACAGCCGTGAATTCCTTGTGATGGCCTTGCTGGCGATTGCCGTGCTGGCCATGGGGTTGTATCCGCGTCCGTTCACGGACGTGATGGATACCTCGGTCGCCGAACTGCTCAAGCACGTCGCCCAGCCCAAGCTGAACTGACCAGACCAGACTGAACTGAGAGATTCGAGATGATTGACAACATCAGCTGGCTCGCGATTTACCCCGAAATCGTGCTGTTGACCATGGCCTGCGTGATCGCGCTGGTCGACCTGGGTGTGCACAGCACCCGCCGCACCGCCACCTACGTGCTGACGCTGCTCACACTGGCCGTCGTGGCGGGTCTGCAGGCCATGTACGCCAGCAGCGGCAACACCTTCTACGGTTTTGGCAACATGGTGGTCAGCGACGCCATGGGCAACTGGCTCAAGTGTTTTGCCACCGTGGCGATGATGATCACGCTGGTCTACGCGCGCCCCTACGCGGCTGACCGCGGCATGCTGCGCGGCGGCGAGATGTTCACGCTGGCGATGTTTTCGCTGCTGGGCATGTTCATCATGATCTCGGGCAACAACTTCCTCGTGATCTACCTGGGCCTCGAACTGCTCACGCTGTCGAGCTACGCCCTGGTGGCCCTGCGCCGCGACAACGCCACGGCCACTGAAGCGGCCATGAAGTACTTTGTGCTGGGCGCAATGGCCAGCGGTTTCCTGCTGTACGGCCTGTCCATGATTTATGGCGCGACCGGTTCGCTGGATATCGGACAGGTGTTCAAGGCCGTCAATTCGGGCCAGATCCGCCACCAAGTGCTGGTGTTTGGCCTCGTGTTCGTGGTGGCGGGCCTGGCCTTCAAGCTGGGCGTGGTGCCGTTCCATATGTGGATTCCCGACGTGTACCAGGGTGCTCCCACGGCCGTCACGCTCATGGTCGGCGGTGCGCCCAAGCTGGCAGCTTTCGCGATCACCATCCGCCTGCTGGTGGACGGCTTGCTGCCCCTGGCCATCGACTGGCAACAGATGCTGGCGGTGCTGGCCATCGGATCGCTGCTGGTGGGTAACCTGGCGGCTATTGCGCAGACCAACCTCAAGCGCATGCTCGCGTACTCGACCATCTCGCAGATGGGCTTCGTGCTGCTGGGCCTGATGTCGGGTGTGGTAAACGGCAACGTGGACGCGACCGCTGTCGAGAACGCCTACAGCGCCTCGATGTTCTACGTCGTGACCTATGTGCTGACCACGCTCGCATCGTTTGGCGTGATCCTGCTGCTGGCCCGCGAAGGGTTCGAGAGCGAAGAGATCTCTGACTTTGCCGGCCTCAACCAGCGCAGCCCGCTCTACGCCGGCGTGATGGCCGTGTGCCTGTTCTCCATGGCGGGTCTGCCGCCGCTGGTGGGTTTCTATGCCAAGCTCGCGGTGCTTCAGGCCCTGGTGGCTTCGGGCCAGACGCTGTACATCGCCATGGCCGTGTTCGCCGTGGTCATGTCGCTGATTGGCGCCTTCTACTACCTGCGCGTGGTGAAGGTGATGTACTTCGATGCGCCGCTGACTGCCTCCAGCGTGTCGGCCCCTGCGGATGTGCGTGTGGTGCTCACCCTCAACGGCGCGCTGATCCTGGTGCTGGGCATCCTGCCCGGCGGCCTCATGGCCCTGTGCGCCGACGCCGTGGTGCGCGCGCTGGCGACCTGAGCGCGCCAGTTCCGCGCTCCCCGTCCCTTCGCGCACCTTTTCGCCCTGTGTCACTTACCGGATCGGTCTGGCTGGTCATCATCGCGGCGCTCATCGCTGCGAACCTGCCCTTTGTAAACCACCGCTGGCTGGTGGTGGGCCCCGCGGCATCGCCTCGCAAGCCCCTGGCCGGGCGGCTGGCAGAGCTGATCTTGTGCTACTTCCTCGTCGGAGGGCTCGCGCTGCTGCTCGAGCGCCGCGCAGGCCAGATCGCGCCGCAAGGCTGGGAGTTCTACGCCATCACCGGCACCTTGTTCCTGACCCTGGCCTTCCCGGGTTTTGTCTATCGCTACCTGCTGCGCCGGCATGGCTGACAGGGTGTCGATGCCGGCTTGGACGCGGGCCCGGCCCTCCCGCCCGCGAATCCCGTCATGAAGGTGCTCGATCTCCAATGCCAGCACGGCCATGTCTTTGAAGGCTGGTTTGGTTCCGAAGAAGATTTCCAAAGCCAACGCGAGCGCGGGCTGGTGCAGTGCCCGATGTGCGCGGACGACCACATTGAAAAGCGCCTGAGCGCCCCCCGTCTGAACCTGGGCGCACGCGCGCCCGCCGCAGGCCCCGCTGCCGCCGGTCATACCCCTGGCACCGAAGTGATCCCGGCCCAGCGCCCCGCCGGCGCGGTCGACGCCAGCATGCTGCCTCCGGCTTTGCAGGCCGCCTGGCTGGACCTGGCGCGCAAGATCGTTGCCAACACCGAGGACGTGGGTCCGCGCTTTGCGCAAGAGGCGCGGCGCATGCACCACGGCGAAGTGGAAGAGCGCGCCATCCGCGGCCAGGCGACACCGGACGAGGCGGTGCAGCTGATCAAGGAGGGGATCGCCGTGATGCCCCTTCCGCTGCCCGCTGCTGCCAAGGAAACCCTGCAGTAAGCCTGGGGCCTCCGCAGCCTTTTGTGGCTGCTGGTTTTAGGTGTTTTTGGCCCCTGGCGCTTATTCAGCAAGCGTTAGTAGCTATAAAAAATATAGCAACGTCATATTTGGTGCCCTGGGTTCACACCGTGAACTGCAGCGCCGCCAGTCGCGCGTACACGCCGCCCTGGGCCAGCAATGCGGCGTGTGTGCCTTCTTCCACGATGCGCCCGTGGTCCAGCACCACGATGCGGTCCGCGTTCTGCACCGTGGCCAGCCGGTGGGCGATGACCAGGGTGGTGCGGCGCCCCGTGTGGCGCTGCATGGCGGTGTCCAGGGCCGCCTGCACCATGCGCTCGCTTTCGGCGTCCAGCGCGCTGGTGGCCTCGTCCAGCAGCAACAGCGGCGGGTTCTTGAGCATGGCCCGTGCAATCGCGATGCGCTGGCGCTGCCCGCCCGACAGGCGCACGCCGCGCTCGCCCAGGAAGGTGGCGTAACCCTGGGGCAGCGCCATCAGAAAGTCGTGCGCAAACGCCGCACGTGTGGCAGCCATGACCTCCTCGTCCGTGGCGTCGGGGCGCCCGTAGCGGATGTTCTCCATGGCCGAGGCCGAAAAGATCACGGCGTCCTGGGGTACGGTGCCGGTGCTGGCGCGCAGTGTTCCCAGCCGCAGTTCGCGGATGTCCACGCCGTTCAGGCGGACGTGGCCCTGCGGGCGCCCATCGCCGCCTATGTTGACGTCGTAGAAGCGCTGCAGCAGCTGGAACACGGTGGTCTTGCCCGCACCGCTCGCGCCCACCAGCGCCACGGTTTCCCCTGGCGCCAGGCGCAGCGAGAAATCCTGCAGCGCAGGCTGGTCAGGCCGCGACGGGTAGTGGAATTGCACCTTGTCGAATTCCACCGCCAGGCCCTGGCCTGACAAGGGCAGATCGCGCGGTGCGTCGGGGTCGGCTACGGGCGAGCGGCTCGACAGCAGCTCCATGAGCCGCTCGGTGGCGCCGGCAGCACGCAGCAGGTCGCCGTAGACCTCGCCCAGCACCGCCACCGCACCAGCCAGCAGTGCCACGTACACCACTGTCTGCCCCAGGTGGCCGGCGGTCATCTTGCCCGCCAGCACGGCCCCGGTGCCGCGGTACAGACCCCACAGCAGCAGCGCAGCGTTGGCGATGATGATGAAGGCCACCAGCAGCGCCCGCGCACGGCTTCGCTTGATGGCGACCTGGAACGCGTTTTCGGTGGCCTGCATGAAGCGGCTGGTTTCGCGCGGCTCGGCCGTGTAGCTCTGCACCACCGGCACGGCATTGAGCACCTCGGCCGCGATGGCGCTGGAGTCGGCCACCCGGTCCTGGCTGTCGCGCGACAGGCGGCGCACTCGGCGCCCGATCCACATCGTTGGCAACACCACCAGCACCACGGCCGCCAGCACGATCGACATGACGTAGGGGTTGGTCCATACCAGCACGGCCAGCGCACCCACGCCCATCACGGCATTGCGCAGCCCCATCGACAGCGACGAGCCCACCACGGTCTGCACCAGCGTGGTGTCAGCGGTCAGGCGCGACAGCACCTCACCGGTCTGCGTGGTCTCAAAGAACTGCGGGCTTTGCCGCAGCACATGGCCATACACGGCATTGCGCAGGTCGGCGGTCACCCGCTCGCCCAGCCAGCTGACCATGTAAAAACGCGCCGCCGAGAAAACGCCCAGCGCGACCGCCACCGCGAACAGCACCTCAAAGTGATTGCGCAGCGCCATCGTCTGCGCGCCCTTGTCGGTGCTGATGAGCCCCACGTCCACGAGGTTGCGCAAGGCCAGCGGAAACGCCAGCGTGGCGATGGCTGCCATCACCAGGAACACCCCCGCCAGCGCGATGCGCCCACGGTAGGGTTTGAGAAAGGGAAGCAGGCCGGTGAGGGAGCGCGGTGCGCCGCGGGGCGCCTGGGAGGGGAGGGTTGCCATCGGCGGAGTGTAGAGGCGGGTGGTGGCAAAGGCCCGCCGTACGGCCATTGCGGAGTTCACACAACCCGAGCGCTGCAAAAGCACCAGTCTCAGGACCAGCGCGGTGCGCTGCTTACGCCTGGGATTTGTAAGCAGGCGCTTCAAATGCTCAGTGCTTTTGAGAGCCGGCGCAACGGTCAAGCGATGAGCCCACCGAGCGCCTGCAGCACGCCCAGCGGCGCTCTCCGAACCCTGTGGAGACCCGGGTCGGCACTCTGGGTGCACTGCCTGTCCCCTCCGCGTAGGCGTTTATACATAGGCATTAGTCCCAGTATCTACCACATGGTAAGCAAGCATAGGATGCACGGCGACATACCGCACGCACGGAGACCTTCACCGGCCTCCTTCTTCAGTCCCTTACGGAGCGACCCAGGCGCAATGAGCGACGTCATTCTTGAAACCCACAGCCTGACCAAAGAGTTCAAGGGATTCACCGCAGTCAGCGATGTGAACCTGGCCGTGCGCCGCGGTTCCATCCATGCGCTGATCGGGCCCAATGGCGCAGGCAAGACCACTTGCTTCAACCTGCTGACCAAGTTCCTCACGCCGACGTCGGGCACCATCCGCTTCAACGGGCACGACATCACGCGCGAGCAGCCCGCGCAGATCGCGCGGCGCGGCGTGATCCGCTCGTTCCAGATCTCGGCCGTGTTCCCGCACCTCACGCTGATGGAGAACGTGCGTCTGGGTCTGCAGCGCAAGCTCGGTACGTCATTCCACTTCTGGCGCAGCGAACGCAGCCTGCACCAGCTCGACGACCGGGCCATGCAACTGCTGACCGAGGTCGGCCTGGCCGACATCGCCGACGAAGTCACCGTGAACCTGCCCTATGGCCGAAAGCGCGCGCTGGAGATCGCCACCACGCTGGCCATGGAGCCCGAACTGATGCTGCTGGACGAGCCCACCCAGGGCATGGGCCATGAAGACGTGGACCGCGTCACGCAACTCATCAAGAAGGTGTCGGCCGGCCGCACCATTCTCATGGTCGAACACAACATGAAAGTCGTCTCCACGATCGCCGATTGCATTACCGTGCTGCAGCGCGGCGCAGTGCTGGCCGAAGGGCCGTATGCCGAGGTGTCGAGCAACCCTCTGGTCATGGAAGCCTATATGGGCACCACCGATGGCCAACTGCAAGGGGCGCACTAGATGATGCTCCCCCTGAGTCGCTTCGCGCCTTCCCCCTCTCTCTCGCATTGCTGCGCAACGCGGGAGGGGGACGCCCCCAGCGCGGCGGGGCGGCCCTTGCGCGGGGGCACTGGCTTGGGCTGCGCCAGTTTCAAGGGGCTGCGGGTCGCGCACGGCGCAATGGACAACTGAAATGGCAAATCCCACAACCAACCACGGCGTGCCTGCGCTGGAAATCAAGAACCTCGAAGCCTGGTACGGCGAGTCGCACGTGCTGCACGGCGTGGACATCGTCGTGCAGCCGGGCGAGGTGGTCACGCTGCTGGGCCGCAATGGGGCAGGCCGCACGACGACCATGCGCGCCATCATGGGTTTGACCGGGGCGCGCAAGGGCTCGGTCAAGATCAATGGCGTGGAAACCGTGAACATGCCCACGCACCGCATCGCCCACCTGGGCGTCGGGTACTGCCCTGAAGAGCGCGGCATTTTCTCCAGCCTCTCGTGCGAAGAAAATCTGCTGCTGCCGCCTGCACTCAAGACGGGCATGCCCGGCATGACCGTGCAGGAGATCTACGCCATGTTCCCCAACCTGGCCGAGCGCAAGAACAGCCAGGGCACGCGCCTGTCGGGCGGCGAGCAGCAGATGCTGGCCGTTGCACGCATCCTGCGCACGGGGGCCAATCTGCTGCTGCTCGACGAAATTTCCGAAGGCCTCGCGCCCGTCATCGTGCAGGCCCTGGCCCGCATGATCACCATGCTGCGCGAGAAGGGCTACACGGTGGTGATGGTGGAGCAGAACTTCCGCTTTGCCGCGCCCCTGGCCGACCGTTTCTACGTGATGGAGCACGGCCGCATCGTCGAGAAATTCGGCGCTGCCGAACTGGAAGCCAAGATGCCAGTGCTCACCGAGCTGCTGGGCGTCTGACCGCGCCAGCGAGCCCTTTTGAACCTCTTTCGTTTCTTCACCCACCACACCTACAGGAGACAATCCATGAAGAAGAACCAACTCACAGCGCTCGCACTGGTGCTTGCCGCAGCGGGCCTGGCCACCTCGGCCGCGCACGCGCAGGACAAGGTCAAGATCGGCTTCATCACCGACATGTCCAGCCTGTACGCGGACGTGGAAGGCAAGAACGGCGCGGTGGCCATCCAGATGGCCATCGACGACTTCGGCGGCAAGGTGCTGGGCATGCCCATCGAACTGATGAGCGCCGATCACCAGAACAAGGCGGACATCGCAGCCTCCAAGGCGCGCGAATGGATCGACACCCAGGGCCTGACCATGGTGTTCGGCGGTACCAACTCGGGCACGGCCCTGGCCATCGCCAAAGTGGCTGCCGAGAAAAAGCGCGTGTACATCAACAACGGCGCCGCCAGTTCCGCCCTGACCAATGACCAGTGCACGCCCTACACCGTGCACTACGCCTACGACACCGTGGCCCTGGCCAAGGGCACCGGCACGGCCATCGTGGATACCGGCGGCAAGAGCTGGTACTTCTTGACAGCCGACTACGCCTTCGGCCACGCGCTCGAAGCCGACACCAGCACGGTCGTCAAGGCCAAGGGCGGCACGGTGGTGGGCACGGTGCGCCACCCGCTCAACGCGTCGGACTTCTCGTCCTTCCTGCTGCAGGCGCAAAACTCCAAGGCGCAGATCCTGGGCCTGGCCAACGCTGGCGGTGACACCATCAACGCCATCAAGGCCGCCAAGGAATTCGGCATTGGCAAGAGCATGAAGCTGGCCGGTCTGCTGATCTTCATCAGCGACGTGCACAGCCTGGGCCTGCGCAACACCGAAGGCCTGCAGTTCACCACCAGCTGGTACTGGGACCTGAACGACGACACGCGCAAGTTTGCCGCCCGCTTCTTCGAGAAGACGAAGCGCATGCCCACCGAAATCCAGGCGGCCGACTACTCCGCCACCATGAACTACCTCAAGGCCGTGGAAGCCACCAAGAGCGTCGATGCCGACAAGGTGATGACCACCTGGCGCGGCATGAAGATGAACGACTTCTTCGGCTCCGGCCAGCTGCGTGCCGACGGCCGCTACGTGCACGACATGTACCTGATGGAAGTGAAGAAGCCTTCGGAATCCACCAAGCCATGGGACTACTACAAGCTCGTCAAAAAGCTGCCCGGTGACACGGTGTTCACCACCAAGGCCGAGAGCAAGTGCCCGCTCTGGAAGTAAACCCCTGAAAACACGCGAACAAGCCGGCAGCGCTGTGGTGCGCCCGCGCTTGTTCCGGTGGGACCCTCGGGTCCGGGGACCTGCCAGTTTTCTTTTCTGAACCACTTCTCTCCACCAGCCGTTGCCTCCCATGGAATTCTTTGGTGTCTCATTGCCCGGCCTGTTGAGCCAGCTCCTTCTGGGGCTGGTCAACGGGTCGTTCTACGCAATTCTCAGTTTGGGTCTGGCCGTCATTTTTGGCCTGCTCAATGTCATCAACTTCGCGCACGGCGCGTTGTTCATGACCGGCGCTCTGATCACCTGGATGGCGATGAACTACTTCGGCATCAACTACTGGTGGATGCTGGTGCTGGCGCCGCTGGTGGTCGGGCTGGTGGGGGTGTTGATCGAGCGGCTCTTGCTGCGGTGGATCTACAAACTCGACCACCTCTACGGCCTGCTGCTCACTTTGGGCCTCACGCTTTTGATCGAGGGTCTGTTCCGCTCGATCTACGGCGTCTCGGGCCTGGGTTACGACACGCCCGAGCTGCTTGAGGGCGCCACCAACCTCGGCTTCATGATCCTGCCCAACTACCGCGCATGGGTGGTGGTGGCCTCGGTGGTCGTGTGCCTGGCGACCTGGTACGTGATCGAAAAGACCAAGCTCGGTGCCTACCTGCGCGCCGGCACCGAAAACCCGCGCCTGGTCGAAGCCTTCGGCATCAACGTGCCGGTGATGGTGACCCTGACCTATGCCTTTGGCGCCGCACTGGCCGCGTTTGCCGGCGTGCTGGCCGCACCGGTGTACCAGGTGACACCGCTCATGGGGCAGAACCTCATCATCGTGGTGTTCGCGGTGGTGGTGATCGGGGGCATGGGCTCCATCATGGGCTCGATCCTCACGGGGCTGGGCCTGGGGGTCATCGAAGGCTTCACCAAGGTGTTCTATCCCGAAGCATCCTCCACCGTGGTGTTCGTCATCATGGTCATCGTTCTTCTCATTCGCCCCGCCGGCCTGTTCGGCAAAGAAAAATAAGGGGCCGACCGCATGAACATCAAGAACATTGCCACCGTCGGCTACGGCCTGCTGCTGCTGGGCCTGGTCGCTGCGCCGTTCCTGGGCGCCTATCCCGTCTTCGTGATGAAGCTCATGTGCTTTGCACTGTTCGCTTCGGCCTTCAACCTGCTTTTGGGCTTTACGGGTCTGCTGTCCTTTGGCCACGCAGCCTTCCTGGGCGGCGCGGCCTACGTTACCGGCCACGCCATCAAGGTCTGGGGCCTGACGCCCGAGGTGGGCCTGCTGCTGGGCACGGCCGGCGGCGCGCTGCTCGGCCTGCTGTTTGGCTGGCTGGCCATCCGCCGCCAGGGCATCTACTTTTCGATGATCACCCTGGCGCTGGCGCAGATGCTGTTCTTCGCCTGCCTGCAGGCCCCGTTCACCGGTGGCGAGGACGGCCTGCAGGGCGTGCCGCGCGGCAAGCTCTTCGGCATCATCAGCCTGCAAAGCGACCTCGTCATGTACTACGTGACGCTGGTGGTGGTGGTGCTGGCCTTCCTCGTCATCGTGCGCACCATCCACTCGCCGTTCGGGCAGGTGCTCAAGGGCATCAAGGAGAACGAGCCCCGCGCCATTTCGCTGGGCTATGACACGCACCGCTTCAAGCTGCTGGCCTTCGTGTTGTCGGCCGCGCTGGCCGGCTTGGCGGGCTCGCTCAAGACGCTGGTGCTGGGCTTTGCCACGCTGTCCGATGTGCACTGGACGGCATCGGGCCAGGTCATCCTGATGACACTGGTGGGCGGCCTCGGCACGCTCTCCGGCCCGCTGATCGGCTCGGCCGTGGTGGTGCTGCTGGAAAACAAGATCGGCGAATTCGGCAATCTGCTGGCGGCGCTGACCAGCGTGGAATGGTTCAAGACGCTGGGCGAGTCGGTCACCATGGTCACTGGCCTGATCTTCGTGATCTGTGTGCTGGCGTTTCGCCGCGGCATCATGGGCGAGATCATTGCCTGGATGGCACGGCGCCGGTCGGGCGGTGGTGCGGCCAGGCACTGACACCGCAGCGCCTGTTCAGGGCGCCTCCATCTGCAGCCGCTGCAGCCTGCTGAACGCGACCACAAACGCGTTCTAAAGGCGCAGCGGCTTTCCGTATCCGGTGAGCTCCAGGTACCCGCGCCCCACGGGCTCGCCCGCTGCATTGAGCAGGTCCGACAAACCCTCCCAGTAGATTGCGCCGGTGGAGCCGCTGCTGTCGAGCTCCTGGTTGTCCAGCAGTGCCCGCACCTGGTAGATGCCTGCGGGCGTTTGCACTCGCCACTGAACCGGGTAGCGCACGCCGCTGGCCGGGCTGGTCCAATGGCGCTCGGGCGTAAAGACCACCGCATCGGCACCGAAGGTTTGCACGGCCCCGCCCGGCAACCGCAGCGATCCGCCGGCCCACACCGCCGAGCCATCCGCGCGGCGCAGGCGGAATGCCGTGAGCGCGCCACCGTCGTGCAGGTTCATGCCTATCCAGTCCCACCCCACCACGTCGGGGTGCATCAGGGTCTCGCTCCACTCGTGGTCCATCCAGGCGCGGCCTGTGTTGGCCCCGCTGGCCACAGCCATTCGATCAGGTCCTACGGTGATGAATCCGCTCACTGCCAGCTGCGGCTGGCTGTAGTAGTAGCTCGCCTGCTCGGCCGCAGGCCCCTTGCGCGACAAGCCCTGCTGGCCCTGCAGCAGCACGGGCTGGGTGCTGTCGAGCTGCAGGTGCAGCCGAAAGCTGCCGGCATCGATGCGCGCGTCATAGCGGCTGGCCGCTCCACCCGGCGACGCCCCGGTTGTCGTCCCGCCGGGCAATGCACTGCGCCCCAGCGACCAGTCCTGCAGCCGGATGTCGGCATCGGACTCGCTGGCGCGCGCCACGCCAAAACCTGCGCGGGCAATGCGCTGGTCGTGCAGCAAGCGCCCGCCGCGCACGTCCGTCACTGCCGCATGGGCAAACAGCAGCTGCTTGGCAGCAAAGGCCGATTGCAGGCCCTGCGTGGCATCCACCCGCGACCGAAAGAACGTGAGCTGAAACCCCCATGGCTTGCCGGCGGCCTGCACATGGCCGGTGATGTACCACCACTCCGTGCGCAGCTCCGGGTGGCTGCCGTGGTCGCGCGGAAAGCTCAAGGCCCGGGCAGGCAGTGCTTGCGCCGCCCCCGGCCACAGCAGTCCGTGGCCCAGCGCGGACAGTCCTGCGGCTTGCAGGCTGGACACCAGCATCCACTGGCGGCGTGCGGGGCTGTGCATGGTGGGTGGCAGTGCAGCGTCAGCCGATCAACGCATCGACCCGCTGCTGCGCGGCCGAGCAGTCGCCAAACGTGCGGTCCACCCAATCGGTGTCGAAGTAGGTTGGCAAATAGCGTTCGCCCGCATCGCACAGCAGCGACAGGATCGAGCCACGCTCGCCCCGCTCGCGCATCTCGCCCGCCAGCGTGAGCATGGCGACAAAGTTGGTGCCGGTGGACGGACCCACGCGCCGCCCCAGCAGTTGCGACAGCGACCGCATTGCAGCAATGGATTCCACGTCGGGCACGTCCGCCATGCGGTCCACCAGCGTGCGGATAAAGCTCGGCTCCACACGCGGGCGGCCGATGCCTTCGATGCGCGAACCGGGCGCCGTGAGCGCCGCGTCGCCCGTGCGGTGGTAGGCACTGAACACAGAGCCCGCCGGGTCGGCCACGCAGACCTCGGTGGCGTGGCGCTGGTAGCGCACGTAGCGGCCTATGGTGGCGCTGGTGCCGCCCGTGCCTGCGCCCACCACAATCCAGCGCGGCACGGGGTGCGGCTCGCGCGCCATCTGCGTGAACATGCTCTCGGCAATGTTGTTGTTGCCGCGCCAGTCGGTGGCCCGCTCGGCGTAGGTGAACTGGTCCATGTAGTGGCCGCCGGTTTCGGCCGCGACGTCGCGGGCCGCGGCGTACACCTCGCCCGCACTGTCCACAAAATGGCAGCGCCCGCCGTGGAACTCGATCTGCGCCACTTTCTCGGGCGAGGTGGTGCGCGGCATCACCGCCACGAAGGGCAGGCCCAGCAGGCGCGCAAAGTAGGCCTCGCTCACGGCCGTGGAGCCGCTGGACGACTCGACCACCGTCGAGCCTTCGTGAATCCAGCCATTGCACAGCGCATACAGAAACAGCGAACGTGCCAGCCGGTGCTTGAGGCTGCCGGTGGGGTGGGTCGATTCGTCCTTAAGGTACAGGTCGATCCCATGCGCCGCAAACGCGGGCAGCCGCAGGGGGATCAGGTGCGTGTCGGCACTGCGCTGGTAGTCGGCTTCGATGCGGGCGATGGCGGTGTGTAGCCAGGCGCTGGCGTGCTGGAGGGCAGAGGTCGGGGCGGTCATGCGGGCGATTGTCTCGCAGGCCGGCCGGGCGACCACCGGGCGGCGGTTGCCCTCACCAGTCTTCCTTCACCGCCATCACCGCATCGCGCCCCGCCGCAGCGCGCCCGGCCAGCCAGGCGGTGGTGGTGCCCGCGATCACCACGGCGCCGCACAAGGTTGCCAGGCGCCACCCAGGAATGTCGAGGGCCATGCTCCAGTGAAAGCTTTGCGGGTTGACCACGTGCACCAGCACCACCGACACCGCCAGGCCAAGCAACACGCCCGCCAGCGCACCCACGCCGGTCCACGCTGCGCCTTCGCCGGCCACCACGGCCAGAATCTGGCGCCGCGTGAGCCCCAGGTGGGCCAGCAGCCCGAACTCCTTGCGGCGCGCGAGGATTTGCGCGCTGAAGCTTGCGGCCACGCCAAAGAGCCCGATGCCGATCGCCACGGCCTGCAGCCAGTAGGTGACGGCAAAGCTGCGGTCAAAGATGCGCAGCGAGCGTTCGCGGATCGTGCCCGACGAGACGAACTCGACCAAAGCGGTCGATGCGTTGTCGCCAGAAGCGCCGGCCCCTGATGCCCCTGATGCTGCTGCGCCCGGGTCGCCGGCCGCCTTGTTTGCGTAATCTGCAGCCACGGCGCGAATAGCCTGCTGCAGCGCCTGCGCATCGGCGCCCGCACGCGGCCACAGCGCCAGGTCGCTGGTGCGCGCGTCGCCGGTCAGGCGCAGCCAGACCGAGCGGTCCATCACCACGGCGCCCGATTGCCGCGCGTAGTCGCGCCACACGCCTGCTACAAAAAATATAGCTGCAGGCGCTTGATGATCAAGCGCTAGAGGCCTAAAAGCCTTTGAAAGTGCCGGCCACTCCATGCCCGGGCGCAGCCCGTACAGGTCCACCACCGCCTCACTCACGTAGACACCCGTGCGCCCGGCGGGCACCGGCAGCGCATCGCCCACGAGGGGCAGGTTGCGCTCAGGCTCCGGCCCCAGCGGGCGACTGATGACCATGAGCGCTGGGCGCGTGGCGTCGAGCTGCAGCGGGCTTGCGCGCAGCGGCTGGGTGCGTTCCAGCGCGGGCAGCTGCGCCACCGCTTCGGCAAAACCCGCGGGCAGCAGCGCGGCATCGCTGCCCGGTGCGTTGAGCGCCGAGCGCACGTACAGCGGCGAGGGCAGCACGGCGTCCAGCCACTGCGTGACCGAGCCGCGAAAGCTCGACACCATCACCGTGAGCGCCACAGCCAGGCTCAGGCTGGTCACCACGCCGCCGACGGCGATGGCGGCCGAGCCCCGCATGCGGCGCGCGCGCTCCAACGCCAGCAGCGGCAGGGCATGGCGCGCAGCCAGCGGCCGCAGCCGGTGCAGCAACCAGGCCATGCCCCAGGGCAGCAGGGCGATGCCGCCCACCAGCAGCAGGCCAATGGCCACATACGCCGCCAATGGGATGCCAAAAACGGGCGGAGCGCTGGTTAGTAGTACACCTGTTGCTATCAGAACCATACCGACGCGGCCCCCGCCTGACGGGGCAGGCGCAGCGCCCAGGCCCTTCAGGGTCTGCGCCGGCGGCAGCGCCTGGGCGGCCCGCGCCGGCCACCAGCCCCCCACCAGCGCTGCCACCACGCCCAGTGCGCCGTAGACCAAAGCGGCCGGGGCGCTCCACTGCAGCGCGGGCTGCACGCCCGCAAAGTAGCCGCCTCCCAGGTCACCCCCCAACAGCCGCAGTGCGACCGCGGCCAGCGCCGTGCCCAGGGCAATGCCGGCGGTGCTGCCGATCACCCCCAGCACGGCAGATTCGGCCAGTACCAGCGCCAGGCGCTGGCGCGGCGTGGCGCCCAGCACGGCCAGCAGCGCAAACTGCGGCCCGCGCTGCGCGACGCTGAGCGCTAGCACCGAGAAAACCAGGAACGCGCCCGTGAACAACGCCACCAGCGCCAGCACCGTGAGGTTGACGCGGTAGGCGCGCGACAAATTGCTGATGCGCTGCGCCGCATCGCCGGGCTGCGCGAACACCACTTGCGCCGGCCAGCCGGGCAGGGTGCGCAGCGCCTGCTCCCACGCGCTGCGGTCGGTGCCGGGCACCAGCTGGATGTCGATGCGGCTCAGCTGCCCACCGCGGGCAAACAGGTCCTGCGCCGCGCCAATGTCCATCACCGCCAGCGGCGCACCGCCGGCCGCCACCGTGCCCGCCACGCGCACGCGCAGCTCCTGCAGCCCCGCGCGCAGCACCAGCTGCGGCGCAGGCTCGGCGCCCGTGGCTGCAAGCCCCAGGGCCTGCAGCGCTGCAGGGTTCAAAAACACCGTGGACGGCGCAAACAAGGCCAGGCGCTCCGCACCCGGCCAGGGCCTGGGCATGAGCGCGGGCGCCATCGTGGGCAGCAGCAGCGCATCGACACCGAGCAGGCGCAGCGGCGTGCGGGCCGCCGCTGTGTTGGCGCTGGTTTCGGCGTTGGTCTCGGCGCTGCTGCGGGGCTGTGGCTGCACGGTGCGCGCCGCGGCCGACAGCTCCAGCACCGGGCTTGCGCGCGCCACCTGCGGGTGTGTGGCCAGCTGTCCGTAGAGCGCCTCTGGCAGGCTGCCCTGCATGGCGCGCAACTCCAGGTCCGGCTGGCCGTTGACGGTACGCACGGCCTGCGAAAACTCGTCCAGCGCGGAGGCATTGATCACATGCACCGCAAACGCCAGCGCCACCCCCAGCATCACCGCCACCACGGCCGCGGCGCTGCGCCAGGGGTGATGGCGCAGGTCTTGCCAGGAGAAAGTGCGAAGCAGCGCGAGCATGGGGGGATTGTGCGGCTTGGTGTGGTGGGGCTGTGTGCGCTGGGGCGGGTTCACTATGGAGAGGTCGCAAGAGAGTGGACGGACTCTTAAGCTGGCCCACAGCCCTGGTGTGCCACGATGCACGCACGGCACCCACACCGAGGTGTTGTTCAGAGAGGCGATGGATGGCTTGCACGACTGGAACCCTTGCGCCAACGCAGCGCTGGCCGGGACGCGCCTTTGCCGTTGGCGTGTTGTGGACGCTGTGCGCGGGCTACGGGGCCGCCCAGGCAGTGCCAGCGGCCCCCGCACAAGCCGCCAGCTTCGGCTGGTCCGGTCCCGCAGACGCCATGGCCGCTGCGGCGCTGGGCCCGCTGCGCGGCGCGGCCGAGGTGGGCATTTGGCAGGGGGGCCAGGCGAGCTATGGCGCAGCCCGACAGCGCGTGCCCGAGGCCCCGGCCCAGG
This sequence comes from Acidovorax sp., assembly GCA_004210805.1. Taxonomy (GTDB): domain Bacteria; phylum Pseudomonadota; class Gammaproteobacteria; order Burkholderiales; family Burkholderiaceae_C; genus Acidovorax. Next base: position 12,385 of record SDXZ01000019.1, on the reverse strand, counting down.
CGCTGTTTGAAGTCGGATCAATCAGCAAGGTGTTCACCGGGCTGCTGCTGGCGCAGGCCGTGGAGCGTGGGGACATGGCGCTGGACGACACGCTGGGCGGGCTGCTCCATGGTGCGCCAGCGCTGGCCCCGCCGTTGCCCGCGCCGGTCGCGGCCATCACGCTTCGCCAGCTCGTCACCCACACATCTTGCCTGCCGCGCTTGCCTGCGGATTTCCGCCGTGGGTCCGACGCCGCCAACCCCTACCTGGGCTACGACCGCGCTCGGCTTTGGCAGGCCCTGGCCGACGCACGCCTGGCCCAGTCGCCGCCGTGCCGGGGCGTGTACAGCAACCTGGGCTTTGCGGTGCTGAGCGAGCTGCTGGCGCAGCGCTACGGAAAGCCCTGGGCTGGGCTGGTGCACGAGCGCATCACCGGCCCGCTGGGCATGCACGACACGGTGCAGTTGCTGGGCGACAAGGCGCCGCGCATGGCCACCCCGCACGATGGCGAGGCAGCGGTGTCGGTGTGGGAGTTCGACGCGTTCGCCGGGGCGGGCGCCTTGCGCTCCACGGCCGCGGACATGCTGGTGTTCAGTCGCGCCCTGCTGGCCGGCGCGCAAGGGCCCCTGGGACCTGCGGCCCAGCGTTTGCTCACGCCGCTGGCGGACCACGACGGCGGCCAGATCGGCTACGCCGTCATGCTGCGCGAGCGCGATGGGCTGCGCACCTGGCTGCACGGCGGTGGCACGGGGGGCTTTCGCAGCGTGTGGCTGCTGGCTCCCGACCGAGGCGAGGCCGTGATTGCCCTGGTGGCCAACGCACAGGCCGCGCAGCAGGATGTGATGGCGCCCCTGCTGGCGCAGCGCTACCCCGTGCCGCCCGGCCAGCCTGCCACCGATGCCGCTGCGCTGGCGCCCTACGAAGGGGTCTACCGCGCGTCGCCTGCCGTCGCCCTGAGCCTTGCCATGGTGGATGGCCAGTTGCAGCTGCGGCCCACGGGTGGGGTGTTCGAGCCGCTGCAGGTGCTGGGTCCCGACGCCTTCACGCAGCCGGCATCGGGACGCCAACTGCGCTTTGAGCGCGACAAGGAAGGGCGGCCCGCGGTGTTGCACTACACACGCTTTGGCGCACGCTTGATGGCCCAGCGTGTTCAGGAGCCGGTGCTGGGGCTCGCGCCGCCACAGTCCACCGAGGAGCTGGCCCCGTACCTGGGCCGCTACCGCCTGCGCGGCGGTAGTGTGCTGGATGTGCAGGCCACGGGCGGCCGGCTGCAGGTGCGCCTGGGCTCCCAGCCGCGCTTCACGGTCTACCCGGTGCCGGGGCAGCAGGACCGGTTTGCGTACGACGCGGTGCGGGCGGAACTGGAGTTTGAGCGCTACCGAAGTGGCGAGGCGCGTGCTGTGGTGCTACACCAGAAAGGGCATTTCAGGGCACCCCGGCTGGAGCCGTGAACAGGTTCCTAGGACCCCGCCGCGATCCCGTCGCTGCGCAGCCGCAGCACCCGGTCGGCCCGTGCTGCCGCGGCATCGGAATGCGTGACCAGCACCAGCGACGCGCCGTGCTCGCGCGTTTGCGCAAGTAGCAGGTCCATCACGCGGGCGGCGGTGGTGGGGTCGAGATTGCCGGTGGGCTCATCGGCCAGCAGCAGGGCGGGGCGGTGCACCAGCGCGCGGGCGATGGCCACACGCTGCAGCTGCCCGCCGCTGAGCTGCTGCGGCAATCGCGTGCCCATGTCAGCCAGCCCCACGGCGTCCAGCATGTACTGCACGCGGAGGGGGTCGGGCTGGCCCAGCAGCATCAGCGGCAGAGCGATGTTCTGCGCCACGTCCAGATGCGGCAGCACATGGAAGGCCTGGAAGACAAAGCCCACGTGGGCGCGGCGCCACAGCGCGCGCTGTGTGTCGTCCAGCGGGCCCAGGTCAACGCCGCCGTGGAGCACGCGCCCGGTGTCCCAGGTGTCGAGCCCCGCCAGGCAATTGAGCAGCGTGGACTTGCCCACACCCGAGTCGCCGACGATGGCGACAAACTCCCCCGGCGCCACGCTGAAATCCACCTGCGCGAACACGGCTGTCTCGCCGTAGTGTTTGCCCAGTTGCTCTACCTGCAGCCCGGCGGTCGCCGCTGGGCCATCCGTCGATCGCGCCGCAATGCCCGATGCCGAGCCGCCGCCAGTTGCTGCGGGATGGGTTGTGAGCGTCATGCGGTGCGCTGCTCCAGCCGCAGCAGCGCGGCCCGCACCAGCGCGTCCACCGCGCCGGGTTGGTCGCAGGCGATGACCTGGCGCTGCGGCATGCTGCGCAGCCAGGTGATCTGCCGCTTGGCCAGCTGGCGCGTGGCGGCAATGCCGCGCTCGCGCAGGTGGGCCAGGTTCAATGGCGTGCCCGGCGCGCGGGTGGCCTGGAAGTCCAGCTCTTCCCAGGCCTGCCGGTAGCCCACGCAGCGCATGGAGGGCAGGTCGGGGTGCAGGTCGCCGCGCACGCGCAGGGCCGACACTTCGTCGATGAAGCCGCTGGCCAGCATGGCGTCAAAACGTTGGGCGATGCGGCCGTGCAACCAGACGCGATCGTCCGGTTCTAAGGAAAAAAGGGCTACAGCGCTTGTCGTGTCTGTGTTGGTAGCTATATTTTTTGTAGTATGAAAGCTCGACAGCGGCTGGCCTGAGAGGTGCCACACCTCCAGCGCGCGCTGAATGCGCTGGCTGTCGGCCGGGGCCAGGCGGGCGGCCGTCACAGGGTCCACGCGCGCCAGCTCGGCGTGCAGCGCGGGCCAGCCTTGTTCAGCGGCCTGGGCTTCGATCTGTGCGCGCACGGCAGGGTCTGCGGCGGGCATGTCGTCGATGCCGTCGAACAGCGCCTTGAAGTACAGCATGGTGCCGCCCACCAGCAGCGGCAGTGCACCCCGTGTGCGGACCTCCGCGATGAGCCGCGTGGCGTCCTGCACAAACTCGGCCGCGCTGTAGGCCTGCAGCGGGTCGCGAATGTCGATGAGGTGGTGCGGTGCGGCGGCGCGTTCTTCAGGGGTGGGCTTGGCGGTGCCAATGTCCATGCCGCGGTACACGAGGGCCGAGTCCACGCTGATGATCTCTACCGGAATGCCCCGCTGGCCCAGCACGGCAGCCAGCGCCAGGGCGCCTGCGGTCTTGCCGGAGGCCGTGGGGCCGGCGATGGCGATGGTGGGCAGCGCGTGCACCTCCTGCATCGGGTGATCAGGCGTGCTCACGCCGCGCTCCAAACTTCTGCACCAGCGTCCACGAGATGGCGGCCAGCGCCACCGACCAGAACCAGATCCCGTTGACCAGCGGCCAGACCGTGCCATCCAGGCGCATGCCCAGCCAGCCGCCAATGGCGAACGCGGCGAGCATCATCATGAAACCGTTGAGTGCCGACGCCACGCCCGCCGCCTTGGGGAAGGGGCCCACGGCGCCGCTTTGCCCACAGGGCTGGTGGATGCCGTGCCCGAGCATGAACAGATAAAACGGCAGCAGCAGCGCCCACGGCTGGTGCCAGCCCATGTGGGCTACAGCCGCCATCAGCGTCCCGCCGCTCACGCTCAGCGCCCCCGCAATCGCCACCGTGCGCAGCAGGCCGTGGCGCGCCAGCAAACGGCGGCACAAAAAGGTGCCCGCCAGGTAGGCCACGCAGGCCGATGCCATGGTCCAGCCGAACTGTGTGCGCGTGAGCCCAAGCACGTCGATGAACACAAACGACGACGCCGCCAGAAAGGTGAACAGGCCGCCGTAGGTGGCCGTGGTCTGCAGCGAGAACGCCCAGAACGTGGGGCTGCGCAGCACATGCAGCCAGGTGCCAAGCAGTGTGCCCGGGTGCAGGGCCCGGGGGTTGCGGTGCGCCAGTGTCTCGGGCAACCGCAGCGCCACCAGCGCCAGCGTGGCCACCGCATACACCGTGAGCGCCATCAGCGCCGCGCGCCAGCCCAGCCATTCGCTCAGCAGACCACCCAGCGGCGCGCAGATGCAGGCCACGATGCCCAGGCCCGTGAGTGCCTTCGACATGGCACGGGCGCCCTCCAGCGGCGTGTACAGGTCGCGCACGATGGCCCGCGCGCACATCACCACCGCGCCCATCGCGGCACCCTGGGCAATGCGCCAGACGATCAGTATCGCCATGGTGGGCGCGAACGCGCTGCACAGAGAAGCCACGGTGTAGATGGCCAGGCCCGCCAGCAGGATGGGGCGACGGCCGAAGCGGTCCGACAGCGGGCCCCACACCATCTGCGAGCAACCAAACGCCAGCAGCAGGCCGCTGAGCGTGAGCTGCGCGGCCGAGACGGGCGCGCCGAGGCTGCGCGTGAGGGCCGGCAGGGCGGGCAGGTACAGGTCGGTGGTGACAGGCTGGATGGAGAGCAGCATCGCCAGCACCAGGATGGCCATGCCGGGCTGGATCGAGACCAAAGCAGCCGGCGAAGCGGCGGTGGCGGAGGGGGCAGACATATCTGTCTGAGGGTACCAGAAGGGGGTGCACCGACTGGGGCCAGCAGGCGTATCCCGTGATGCGCGCTTGCGCCACATCAATCCTGCGGAGGGGGAGCTGCGCCGGGCCGCGGTGTGCGCATGACCGCGGGCCAAGCATGAGCCGCAGTGGGTTTACTTGAGCCTGAACAGCGAGGCCATCGCTTCGCGGTACATGCTTTGGCCCACCGAGTTGGTGCTGTGGTGCGAGCCGCCCTCCACCAGCAGGAACTGCTTGGGCTCCTGCGCGGCTTCGTACAGTTTGCGGCCCAGGGTGGGCAGGATCAGGCTGTCCTCGCTGCCATGCACCACGAGCAGGGGCGAGCCGATTTCGGACACCTTGCGCACCGATTCAAAGCGCTGGGTGATGAGGGCCGACACCGGCAGCCAGCCCCATTTGAAGGTGCTGACCACCTCGGGGATGCTGGTGAAAGTGCCTTCGACGATGGTGCCCTGCTCGTCCTGCACCTGGCGCGCCAGATCGATCGCGATAGCGCCCCCCAGCGAGTGGCCGAAGATGTAGCGGGGCTTGTGCGGCTTCTGCTGTGCGAGCCAGTCCCACGCGGCGCGGGCATCTTCTGCCGCCGTGGTTTCAGAAGGCAGGCCGGCGCTGCTGCGGCCAAAACCGCGGTAGTCGATTGCCAGCACCGAAAAGCCCAGCTCCTGCATGCGCCGGATGCGGCCCGAGGATCCCGACACGTTCCAGCGGGCGCCGTGCAAGTACAGCAGCACGGGGGCGTCGGCGCGTTCATGGGGCAGCCACAGGCCGTGCAGGCGTTCGGCCTTGCCGCTGTCGCGGGACTCAAAGTTGATCCACACGTCTTCCATGTCGGCCGTGGACTGGGCACCGCCCCAGCTGCGGTCGCTGGGCTGGAAGATCCACTCGCGCTGCTTGGCGTCCAGGGTGGCGCAGCCTGCCGAAACGGCAATGGCCAACGCCAGCGAGATCAGGAGGGGAGTGCGTTTCATGAGAAGGACTGAGTGCCATCGTGTCGGAAAGTTCTGACAAGGCAAGCAGGGTTTGTGCCCATCTCCTGGGAGAGGCCGGCAGATGGCCGGCAACTCTCCTTCTTTTCACCGCTTAGGTGTACGCCCGGAATTTCATCAGACCACGCCCTGGGCCAGCATTGCGTCGGCCACCTTCACAAAGCCTGCAATGTTGGCGCCATCCACATAACTCACCCGGCCATCGGCGTGTTTGCCATAGCGCAGGCAGGCCGCGTGGATGCCTTGCATGATCTGCAACAGGCGGGCATCCACCTCTTCGCGCGGCCAGGAGAGGCGTGCAGCGTTCTGGCTCATCTCCAGGCCCGAGGTGGCCACGCCACCCGCGTTGCTGGCCTTGCCCGGGGCATAGAGCACGCCCGCGGCTTCAAACGCCTTGGCGGCATCGATGGTGGAAGGCATGTTGGCGCCTTCGGCCACGCAGATGACGCCGTTCTGGATCAGCACCGCAGCGTCTTTCGCATCCAGCTCGTTCTGGGTGGCGCAGGGCAGGGCCACATCCACGGGCACATGCCAGGGGCGTGCGCCGGCTTCGAACTTCACGCCGGTGCGCTTTGCGTAGTCGCTCACCCGGCCGTAGTGGTGGTTCTTTACATCCATCAGGATGGCGAGCTTTTCGGCCGTGAAGCCTTCTTCGTCGATGACCGTGCCGCTGGAGTCGGACACAGTGATCACCTTGGCGCCCAGCTGCAGCGCCTTCTCGACTGCGTACTGCGCCACGTTGCCCGAGCCCGAGACGGACACGCGCAGGCCGTCGAAAGAGCGGCCTTTTTGCTTGAGCATTTCCTGCGCAAAGTACACGGTGCCGTAGCCCGTGGCTTCAGGGCGGATCAGCGAGCCGCCGAACGACAGGCCCTTGCCGGTGAACACGCAGTCCGCCCGGTTCGAGAGCTTTTTCATCATGCCCGCCATGTAGCCCACCTCACGGCCGCCCACGCCAATGTCGCCTGCCGGCACGTCGGTATCGGCGCCCACATGGCGGAACAATTCGGAGACAAAAGCCTGGCAAAAGCGCATGACTTCACCGGGGCTCTTGCCCTTGGGGTCAAAGTCCGAGCCACCCTTGCCGCCGCCCATGGGCAGCGTCGTCAGCGCGTTCTTGAAGGTCTGCTCGAACGCCAGGAACTTGAGTACCGACAGGTTCACCGAGGGGTGAAAGCGCAGGCCGCCCTTGTAGGGGCCAATCGCCATGCTGTGCTGAATGCGGTAGCCGCGGTTGACCTGCACCGTGCCGTGGTCGTCCACCCACGAAACGCGAAAGATGATGATGCGTTCGGGCTCGACCAAGCGTTCGAGCAGGCCGTGCTCGGCATACCGGGGATGTTCCGCAATAAACGGCCACAGGCTCTCCATCACTTCGGTGACCGCCTGCAGGAATTCGGGCTGCCCCGGATTGCGCTGGGCCACGTGAGAAAGGAAGCTGCCTGCGGACTCGTATTTCATGTTCAAAAGCTTTCTGTAACAAAAAAGCAGGCAATGGCGCGCTGCAACATCGAATTATGTTCAAAAGTTATATGACTATGCACAATGGTGGGGAATGTGGCGAGGGAGTTGCCACGTTTTGGTGCATGCGGGCGGCCGTCACCGGTTTGCCATAGGAACGTCACGTCCGTGTCACACGGTAAGACCACAGTTCGGCGGTTCTAAACACAAACGAGGAGAAGAGCATGGACATTTCTGGTGCGAAGTTGGGTGCGCTGGCCCTGGTGGCCACGCTGGCAGCTTGCGGTGGCAACGATGACAACCCCTATCCCACCTTGAACGGTGACAAGCCTCTGGTGGTGGGCCACCGCGGCGCGGCGGGCTACCTGCCGGACCACACGCTCGAGGGTTACAAGCGCGCCATCGAAATGGGCGCTGATTTCATCGAACCTGATCTGGTCGCCACCAAGGACGGTGTGCTGATTGCCCGCCACGAGCCCAACATCACCGGCACCACCGATGTGTCCACGCGCGCTGAATTTGCCAGCCGCAAGACTAAGAAAATGGTGGACGGCGTCGAAGAAGAAGGCTGGTTTGTCTCTGACTTCACCCTGGCCGAGATCAAGACCCTGCGCGCCATCCAGCCCCTGTCCGACCGCGACCAGTCGCACAACGGCAAGTACCAGATCCCCACGCTCGAAGAAGTGCTGGACCTCGCCAAGAGCGAAGGCACCAAGGCGGGCCGCACGGTGGGCGTCTACCCCGAGACCAAGCACCCCACCTTCCACACTCGGCTGGGCCTGCCGCTCGAAGACCGCCTGCTGACCACGCTGGCCAAGTACGGCTACACGACCAAGAGTTCGCCAGTCATCGTGCAGTCGTTTGAAGTGTCGAACCTCAAGTACCTGCGCACCAAGACCCAGATCCGCCTGGTGCAACTGGTGGATGGCAACGATGTGAACCCCGACGGCAGCATGGACCTGACCGCGCCCTACGACAAGCCGTATGACTTTGCCGTGGCCGGCGATGCGCGCACCTTTGCGAGCCTGCTCACGCCCGCGGGCCTGAAGGAAGTCAAGACCTACGCCGACGGCATCGGCCCGTGGAAGCCGTACCTCATTCCTTCGAAGCAGGTGGATGCCAACAAGGACGGCAAGGCCGACGACCTCAACGGCGACGGCAAGATCGACGAACGCGACCGCGTGATGATGCCTGCGACCGATGTGGTCAAGAACGCCCATGCCGCCGGCCTGGTGGTGCACCCCTACACCTTCCGCAACGAAGCCAAGCGTCTGGCGTCGGACTTCAAGGGCGACCCCAAGGCCGAGTACAAGCTGTTCTACGAACTGGGCGTGGACGGCGTGTTCAGCGACTTCCCGGACACGGCCAAGGCAGCGCGGGACAACTGATCGGCCGGCGCACCAAGGCCCCCTGCGGCCAGGCCTCGCGCCTGCTGACCAATACAAAAGCCCGCGGTTGCGGGCTTTTTTCATTGCTGGCCAGGTCGCTCAAGCCACCTGGTCACCTGGTGGGCCACGCAACTCAATGCGCTGGCGCGACGGGCACCGCCGGCGCCGCCGCTACCAGCTCGTCGGCGCGCGGCAGTTCCATCCAGGCCTGCATCAGCGGCACCTGCTTGCGCAGCCAGTGGGTCGGCATGGCCTGCGTGCCCCACACCGGGATGCGCCCCGCGTATTCGCCGATCACCCAGAAGTGCCGCAGCGCCAGGCACGGCGCAATGGCGACCAGATCGGCTGCGGGCACGGGGCGCACGCTGGTGTAACCGGCAAGGTAGCGCGTCCAGCGTTCCAGCACGGGTGCCGACAGTGGGGTCTCCAGGCTGCGCGGCAGCAAGACCCACAGGTACACGCTGAGGTCGTAGGCCAGCAGGCCCGGGCCCGCGTCATCGAAATCGAAGAACGCCGCCACCCGGCGGCCCTCCGGTCCCGCGCCTCCTTGAGATCCCGCTGGCCCATCTGCTCCGTCCGTCATGAAGTTGTTGCTCCCATGGCAGTCGCCATGGCAATGCACGCGGGTGAGGCCGGGCAGCGCGGCGAAACGCGTCCGCAGCGCCTCGGCCAGGGCCGAAAACTCGCGCCCCAGGGCATCGTCCACCGTGGGCGCCGTGAGCAGGCGTTGAAGCGATGCGTCGAGCAGCAGGGGAAGGTCGAGCGTGTAGAGGCTGTCGGGGCCCTCATAGCCCTGTGCTGCGCCATGCAACTGCGCAAGCCCGCGGCCGGTGGCTTCGAGATCGACCAGCGATTCGCCGGGCGGATCGCCCGGCAGGAACTCGAACAGCAGCAGCGCGCGGGCGCCTTCGGGCAAGGCCACCGCCACGCTGAACGTCCCATCCGCAGCGGGCAACGGTGCCGCCACCGGAATGCCATTAGCCCGCAAGTGCGTGAGCAGGGCGGTTTCGTAGGCGATGTTGGGCGCGCCGCGCGGCCGCTCGGCGCACAGGCGCGCAATCGCGTGCAGCCCGCTGGCAAAACGCAGCTCGTACACCTGGTTGAAGCCGCGGCGCAGCAGCACGCAGTGCACCACGTGGCCGAGCGCCCAGCCGGCCATCACCGCCTGCGCGATGGCGTTGCCCGTGGGGGTGGTCTGGGCAATGGATTGGGCGTCAAGGGCGATCATGGGCAGGGTCCGTGCGGCAGGGCGGCCGATTCTGCCGACAAACCAATGCGCTGTGCCTTAACGGCAGCCAAAGACGGGTCTGCGGAATGCCCCGCCCGGCCCGCCGGTCAGAAGCCCAGTGCGAAACCCACGCTCAGCAAGGTGCGGCCCTGCTGCCGGCCCACCGTGGCATCGAGCTGGCGGCCGGGCGCCCATTCGTAGCGCGCGCCAGCCTGCAAGGTGGGCCCGCTGTGCTGGACGCCAAAGGCCTCCACATGCGGAGTGATGGCGCCCCAGCTGCGCTCCAGCGAGACGCCCCAGGTCGCGCGCCAGGGCTGGGCGCGCTCCCGCAGCGCGCCCAGGTTGGCATTGGCCACGCCCCAGGGTGCCGCGCAGGTGCCAATCAGGTTGAGCGCCACCGCGCTGCCCCCGCTGTGGCCCTGGGCCTGCCGGCGGTGGGTGACGCCCGCAGTCCTGGCGGCGTTGCAGCCGTCGGTTTCTGCGGGGCTCCACAGCCATTTGGCCTGCACGCCCTGCAGCGTGTGGCGCTCGCCCACGTCCCGAGCCAGCAACGCGCCCAGCTCCAGGCCGTCGATGGGGGTGAACGCAGGCGCTGCGTAGAAGGTGCCGCGCTGCCCGCGCAAGCCCTCCCACCAGACTTCGACATGGCCGTGGCCGACCTCGTCCACGCCGGCATCATCCACAGCGAGGGGGCGCCCGGCGTGGGCAGAGGGCAGCGCCGCGCACATCGCAGCGATTAATGCGGCCGCGAGAGGGAGGCGACGGAGGTGCCTGCGGGGCGGTGTGGAGTGCATTGGCTGGAGGGGGTCTGGCTATGCGGAAGAACAAGGAAGCTGAGGGAATGCAGCGCTGCGGGCCGCTACCTGCCGCGCAGGAAGAGCGCGTCCAGTTCCTTCATGCTGAGTTGCCGCCATGTGGGGCGGCCATGGTTGCACTGGTCCGACCGGTCGGTGGTCTCCATCTGGCGCAGCAGCGCGTTCATCTCGTCGATGGTGAGGCGGCGGTTGGCGCGCACCGCGCCGTGGCAGGCCATGGTGCCCAGGATCTCGTTGCGCGCGCGCTGCACCACGGTGCTGGCATCGTGCGCCGCCAGTTCGGCCAGCACGCTGCGCGCCAGCTCCACCGGGTCGCCCTGCGCCAGCGTGGTGGGCACGGCGCGCACGGCCAGCGTCTTGGGGGAGAACGGCACCACCTCCAGGCCCAGCATCTCCAGCACCTCGGTGGAGCCTTCGGCCGTGGCCACTTCTTCGGCCGTGGCCGCAAACGTGGCGGGGATCAAGAGCGGCTGGCTGGCAATGCGCGCGCCGCCGTCCACCTGGGATTTGAGGCGCTCGTACACGATGCGTTCATGGGCCGCATGCATGTCCACAACGATCATCCCCTGGGCGTTTTCGGCCAGGATGTACACGCCGTGCAACTGGGCCACTGCGCGGCCGAGAGGCCAAGTGGCGCCCTGGTCATCGCGGCCTGCGGGCGCGCTTGCGCCAGCGGTTGGCCGATCGGTTGCAGCGGCCAGCGGGTTGGCGGTGTGCGCAGCGGCAGGCGACGCAAAGGGCGTCGTCGCGCCGGAACTCAGGCCCTCCGATGAAGCCGTCACCCCAACCCCGGGCTCTGCGAACCCGCCATGGCCTGCTGCGGCGCCCAGCGGTGCGCCGTCCTTGCGCGGGCCCCACAGCGCCTGCAGGTCGGCCACATGGTGGCCCCGCTCTTCAAATTTCATAGCAGACTGTGCTTGCCAGATCTGCGCTGGAGCCTGTTTTGGCTTGAAATCAGCAGCGCCGCCGGCCTCCCCATCGGCGCCCCCGGCGGCTGCGGCCGTGGCGGCGGTAGCCAGCGCTGCAGCACGGGGCGCGGCCAGCGCGTTTTCGACCGCGTGGCGCACGGCCTGGTGCACCTCGCGGCTGTCGCGAAAGCGCACCTCGATCTTGGTGGGGTGCACGTTCACATCCACACGCGCCGGGTCGATCTCTACGTACAGCGCGTACACGGGCTGCTTGTGTCCGTGCAGCACATCTTCGTAGGCGCTGCGTGCGGCATGGGTCAGCACCTTGTCGCGCACGAAGCGGCCGTTGACATAGCAATACTGGTGGTCGGCGCGCGAGCGGGCGGCATCGGGCAGGCCGGCGCGGCCGGTGACGACCACCGGGCCCACGCGGTGCTGCACGGCGACAGACTGCGCGACAAAGTCTTCGCCCAGCACGTCCGACAGGCGGCGCGCCAGCGCGTCCTGCAGGCCGTGGGCGGTGGCCTGGCCCGGCACGAAGGTCGCGCGCCACTGTTCCACCAGCTTGCCTTCGTGCCAGATGGCAAAGCCCACATCGGGCCGCGCCAGCGCGTGGCGGCGCACGGACTCAATGCAGTGCGCGAGTTCTGTGGCGTCGGTCTTCAGAAACTTGCGGCGCGCGGGAGTGGAAAAGAACAGCTCCTTCACCTCCACCGTCGTGCCCGTGCTGCGTGCGGCAGGGCGCAGTTCGCCGCTGCGGGCGTCCAGCAAAAACGCGCTGGCCTGTGCAGCCGGGCGCGAGAGCAGCGCCATCTCAGACACCGAAGCAATGGCCGCCAGAGCCTCGCCCCGAAAGCCCATGGTGGCCACGGTTTCCAGATCGGTCAGGCTCGTGATCTTGCTGGTGGCGTGGCGGCGCAGCGCCACCGGCAGTTCTGCCTGCGGAATGCCGCCCCCGTCGTCTTCCACCGTGATCAGGCGGACACCCCCCGCCGACAGCCGCACGGTGATCTGCGTGGCGCCGGCATCGAGCGCGTTGTCCACCAGCTCGCGCACCACCGAGGCGGGGCGCTCCACCACTTCGCCCGCCGCGATCTGGCTGATGAGCTCGTCGGGCAGGTCGCGGATGGGGCGGCGGACGGGGGCAGCAACCG
>SDXZ01000198.1 GCA_004210805.1 Acidovorax sp. | reverse complement strand
GAAGAAATGGCGGCGGTGGACCCATCGACCACCGCCTTCATCACCATCCACAACATGGCCACCTGGATGCTGGGCACCTGGGCCACGCCCGCGGTGCGCGACCACTGGGGCCCGCTGCTCACTACAGGCGAAAAGCTCGCGTCGTACTGCCTGACCGAACCCGGCGCGGGCTCCGACGCGGCATCGCTCAAGACCCGCGCCGAACTGGTGGGCCACGACTACGTCATCAACGGCAGCAAGGCCTTCATCAGCGGCGCGGGCGCCACCGACGTGCTGGTGCTCATGGCGCGCACGGGCGATGCGGCATCGGGTGCGGGCGGCATCAGCGCGTTTGTGGTGCCAGCCGATGCCCCAGGCATCAGCTACGGCAAAAAAGAACAGAAGATGGGCTGGAACAGCCAGCCCACGCGCACCATCAGCTTCGACAACGTGCGCATCCCCGCCGACCACCTGCTGGGCCGCGAGGGCGAAGGCTTCAAGATCGCGATGAAGGGCCTGGACGGCGGCCGCATCAACATCGCCACCTGCTCGGTGGGCGCCGCACAGGGAGCGCTAAACGCCGCCCAGCAGTACATGCAGGACCGCAAGCAGTTCGGCAAGCCGATCGCGAGCTTTCAGGCGCTGCAGTTCAAGCTGGCCGACATGGCCACCGAACTCGTCGCCGCGCGCCAGATGGTGCGCCTGGCTGCCGCCAAACTGGACGCCGGTGCGCGCGACGCATCCACCTACTGCGCCATGGCCAAGCGCTTTGCCACCGACGCGGGCTTCACCGTCATCAACGACGCCCTGCAGCTGCACGGCGGCTACGGCTACATCCGCGAGTACCCGCTGGAGCGCCTGCTGCGCGACGCGCGCGTGCACCAGATCCTGGAAGGTACGAACGAGATCATGCGGGTGATCATTGCGCGGCGGATGCTGGATGGGGATGCGCCGGAGGCGATCCGATAGGTGGTGAAAATACCGCTCCATGACACACAGTCCCGTTCGCTACACCCACTTTCCACGCTTTGAGGAAACCACGCTGCCGCGATGTCCCGGATGCCAATCGGAGCGCCTGCAAGCAGGACACATCCAGATGGGCGAAGGCCCGGGCACATGCGAGTTCATCCCGGCGGGTTACAAGTGGAAGTTTTTGCGGGCGTCCTATGGTGTGGCTGTTCACTCGAACCAATTCCAAATGTGCAAAGACTGCGGCTTGCTCTTCCGACACGAAGACCCTCGCGCTCTTCAAGCCTACATAGACCGCAACGCCAAGACCTGAGTACGCTATGCCCGCCCGCCCCCTCTCCGACGAAACGCTGCACCTGATCGACGCCGTGCGCACCGCGCTCGCGCAATGCTGCGATGTGGAAGAACGCCCGCTGTTCGGCACACATGCGTTCTTCGTGGACGGCAAGATGTGCATCGCGGTCAAGGGCGAAGAACTGCTGGTACGCCTGCCGCCTGAGCGCCATGGCGAGCTGCAGGAGATTCAGAACACCCGCGAGTTGTCACCCGGCGGGGGCATGAAAGGCTACTTCTGGGTGGAGCCCAACGGCTACTCCACGCGAGCGCAGTGGAGCTTTTGGGTCGAAGAGGCTCTGGCGTACAACCCGCTGGCCAAGGCCAGTCCGCGCAAGAAAACCGCGTCCGCAGCAGCCAGCAAAGCGGCACCCGCCACTGGCAAGAAGCCAGCAGCCAAAGCGGCAACGAAGACAGCGGCAACCAAGAAGCACAGCATCTTCGAGGCCGACGACTGAGCCCCCGCCCCGCAGGCATACCATCCCTCCAGCCCATCCCGGAGCCACCACCATGCCCATCCGCATCGTCCGCCTCGGCACCCCGCGCGCCACCGGCGAAGGCACGCGCATTGGCACTGTGCGCCGCCCGCCGCGCGGTGTGCCCAAGGCCGAGTTCGCCCGCCGCGATTTCTATGACGTGTGGTACCCGCTGCTGGCGCCCACGCAGGAGCTGATGACCCAGGGCCAGCAGGTGCCACCCGGCCACGAAGGCGACAAGGATTGGCAGGCCTTCGTCAAACAGTTCCGCAAACAACTTGCCGAGCCCGAGGCCATCCGCACGCTCGATTTGCTGGCCGCACTGTCGCACCACAGCGCGATGTCGGTCGGCTGCTATTGCGAGCACGAAGCGCGCTGCCACCGGTCGGTGCTGCGCGCCGAGCTGCTGGCGCGCGGGGCCAGCGTGCATGACTGAATTTGAAGCGTTATTGGCCTCTAGCGCTTATTCCATAAGCACTGGTAGCTATAAATTAAGCAGCAAAACCTTTCCCATCATCACAACGACAGCAAGGAGCAACACCGCATGAAGATCGCATTCATTGGCCTCGGAAACATGGGCGGCCCCATGGCCCTGAACCTGCACAAGGCGGGCCACGACGTGGGCGCTTTTGACCTCTCCAAACCCGCCTGCGACAAGCTCGCCGAGGGCGGCGTGCGCATCGCCACCGATGCCGCCAGCTGCGTGGTGGGCGCCGAAGTGGTCATCAGCATGCTGCCCGCCAGCCAGCATGTGGAGGCGCTGTACCTGGGCAATGACAAACAGCCCGGCCTGGTGCCCCAGCTGGCTGAGGGCGCGCTGGTGATCGACTGCTCGACCATCGCCGCAGCCACCTCGCGCAAGGTGGCCGAGGCGGCCAAGGCGCGGGGCCTGGCCTTTATCGATGCACCCGTGTCCGGCGGCACCGGCGGCGCGATTGCGGGCACGCTGACCTTCATGGTCGGCGGCGACGTGGCCGCGCTGGAACGTGCGCGCCCGGTGCTTGAAAAGATGGGCGCCAACATCTTCCACGCAGGCGACGTGGGCGCGGGCCAGACGGCCAAGATCTGCAACAACATGCTGTTGGGCATCCTGATGGCAGGCACCAGCGAGGCGATTGCCCTGGGCGTGGCCAATGGCCTCGACCCCAAGGTGCTGAGCGAAATCATGCGCCGCAGCTCGGGCGGCAACTGGGCGCTGGAGAAGTACAACCCCATGCCCGGCGTGATGGAGACCGCGCCCGCCAGCAAGGGCTATGCGGGTGGTTTTGGTACCGACCTGATGCTGAAGGACCTCGGCCTGGCGCAGGAGAACGCGGCTGCGGTGAAGGCGGCCACACCGCTGGGTGGCCTGGCGCGCAGCCTGTATGCGGCGCACAGCCTTGCGGGCCACGGCGCGCTGGACTTCTCCAGCATCATCAAGCTGGTGCAAAAGCGCTGATTCGACCGCCCTGCCAGGGGCCGCGAAATGCCTGCATAAAGCGGCCACGTCGGTTACCCGACAGCGCCGCGCGCGCATGCTCTCTATCATCCGGCGCTTCGTTCTTCCACCCACCCGTTGACGAGGCCACCGCATGACCCCTTGGCACCCTGCCCCCTCCACCCGCGCGCTGGCCATGGCCGGCGCCGCTTTGCTGGGGCTGCTGGGCCTGGCCTTTGCGGCGGCCGCATGGACGCGCCAGATCGACCTGTTCTCCTTGGTGCCTCCCGGTGGCACGTCGGCAGACTTCAGCGACGCGCAGCGGCAAGACCTGCACCGCACGTTCTTCACCATCTGGGCTGCTCTGGTGCTGGTCACTCCCGCCCTCGTGTTCTTTGTGTGGCGGCGCGGCTCGGCGCTTGCCGGGAGCCTCTGGCGTGCGTTCTGGACGGCATCGCTGCTGGCATTCGCAGTGCATTTCTATTGGGCGGCGGTCGTCATGTTCGGTAACGACTGGGGCCGCATCCTGCACACACCGCGTGTGTCGGCACCGGTGCTCGACACCGTGTTTGCGGTGTGGTGGTGCATCGACGTGCTGCTCGCCTGGGCCTACCGGGGCGAACCCGGTTGGGTGCGTGTGCAGCGCTGGCTGGTGCACATCCTGGCCTTCATCCTGTTCTTTATGGGCGCGGCGCGCGAGGGCGAGTTGCTGGCCTCCCGTGCGCTGGGCTGGTCCATGGCAGTGATCGTGGCTGCTGCCCTGGGCTGGGCGCTGTGGCAGCGCCTGCGGCAGCGTCGCCCTGCCGCGGTAGTTTGAAGCCGCACGGGCGGGCACGCAGGTCCTGCAAGCCGCACCGCCGCTCCATTCAAGGCACCTGAGTCGCCACCACAAACCGTGCAAGCCAGCGGCCCGGCGTGCATCGCAGTTGAGTATGATTCGCACCCTCATGCTGCGCCGCACCATCCCACTCCACGCTCTGCTCTTGCTGGTGGTGTGGTTCAACGCACTGGTGGGCACGCCGCTGCACGAAATCCGCCACCTGCGCGAGGCGCTGCATGGCATCACTACCGCTGCGGCGCCAGCGCGCATCGGCCAAGCCGCAAAAGCCCATGCGGTCGCAGAGCTGGAGGCCGGTGGCGACGCTGAAACCGGCACCGAAGAAGTTCATGCCACCTGCACTTGGTGCCTGACCCACGCGCTCGATGCGCCGCTGGCCACGATCACCCCACCCGCCCCACGCCTGAGCGCCGACGTGCTCGTGTTGGGGCCACCGGGCGATGCGGCACCTTTTACCGCCAGTCGGGTGCGCTGGCCTTTTGCGTCCCGCGCGCCTCCTTCTTTTTCCGCTGCGGCCTGACGCGTTTCGCGGGCTCGGGAGCATGAAATGTCGTGCCCCCGCCCCGTCGCGCCGCCCTGCCCTTGTGCAGCGCGGTGGGGTGCCCTTGCCGTTGTAGTGCTGCGCCGTTGCGCGGCGCCATGGCGCGCGCGACAACTCCTTCGCCCCACTTGCACACCCAAATCAGCCCTGAACGCGCCAGCTGCGTGTTGGCTCTCTACGTGCACGGTTGTTTGTTTTGCCCCCTATTCCATTTGCTAGCCATGTTCTCTTCCTTCTTTAAAACCCCGCCCGCCGCCCGCCGCACCTGGTCCGCAAAAGCTGCCGCGGCCTTTCTCGCGTCCCTGGCCCCCTGTGCTTTTTCCGCAGGCGGCGAAATAGCCGCCGCTCCCACCTTGTCCGCAGTAGACGTCGTCGGCCGCAGTGCCTCGGGCACCTACTACGCCGACGAGGCCGAAGGCGCCAAGACCAGCCTCCCCCTGCGCGAGCTGCCGCAGTCGGTACGGGTTATGTCGCGCCAGACGCTGGATGACCTGGGCGCCACGCGGCTCGACGATGTACTCGACTACGTGGGCGGTGTCTCGCGCCAAAACAACTTTGGCGGGCTGTGGGACAACATTGCCATCCGCGGCCTGCCGGGCAACGAGAACACGGGCATGGCGACGCTGCTCAACGGCTTTTCGTCCAACCGCGGATTCAACGCGCCGCGCGACCTGGCGGGTGTGGAGCGCATCGAGTTTCTGAAAGGCCCGGCCGCCGCGCTGTATGGCAGCAGCGAGCCAGGCGGCACGCTCAACATCGTGAGCAAGAAGCCGCTGTGGAAGGCCGCCCATTCGGTGGAGGCCTACGCCGGCAGCTACGGCCTGGGCCGTGCGGCGCTCGACACCACGGGCCCGATCAACGACAGGCTGGCCTACCGCCTGAACGTGGCGGTGGAAGACCGGGGCAGTTTTCGCGACCATGTGGGCGCGCAGCGGCAGGTGGTGGCGCCCGCGCTGACCTGGAAGCTCACGCCCGACACGGTGCTGGAGTACACAGCCGAGTTCCTGCGCCACGCCACGCCGCTCGACCGCGGGGTGGTGGCCGTCAACAACCGCCTGGGGGCCGTGCCGATAAGCCGGTTTTTGGGTGAACCGGCCGATGGTGACGTGACCGTGCGCAACCAGACGCACCAGCTGGTTTTGTCGCACGAGTGGAATACCGACTGGCGCAGCCGGGCCGGGCTGTCGTACCGCGAAACGGGTCTGGATGGTTTTTCGACCGAGGCCACGGCGCTGGCCAATGACGGCCGCACGCTCACGCGGCAGCGCCGCTACCGCGACTTCCAGTCCGACGACGTGGCACTGCAGGCCGAGCTGCAGGGCACGCTGCGCGCCGGCGCCCTGGAGCATGAAGTGCTGGCGGGCGTGGAGACCTTTCGCATCAGCATGGATTCCGTGATGCTGCGCGTGAACCCCAGCGCTGCGGCCCCCTATGCCATCGACATCTTCAACCCCGCATACGGTCAGGCCCAGCCCACACCAAGGCCCAACACCAGCACGCTGGAGAAGCAGCGCAACACCGCGCTGTACCTGCAGGACACGATCAAGCTCGCACCACAGTGGCGCCTGATGGCCGGCCTGCGCGCGGACAACTACGACCAGTCGCTGCGCAATCGCCTGAGCGACCGTACCGCCGTGCAAAGCCCTTCGGCCGTCTCTCCACGCCTGGGCGTGAGCTGGCTGCCATCGACGCAGTGGACGGTGTATGCCAACATCGGCCGGTCGTTTCGGCCCAACACCGGCAGCGATGTCGCAGGCAACGGGTTCGACCCCGAACGCGCACGCGCCATGGAGGTGGGCGCCAAGTGGGAAAGTGCGGACCAGCGCCTGGGCGCCACGGGTGCGCTGTTCGACATCCGCAAGCGCAATGTGCTCACCGGCGATCCGGTCAACGCAGGCTTTTCGGTGGCGGCGGGCGAGGTGCGCAGCCGCGGGCTGGAGCTTGACCTGGCCGGCCGCCTGAGTACGCACTGGCGCATTAACGCCAGCCTGGTGCTCAACGACGTGAAGGTGACCCAGGACAACACGCTGCAGACCGGCGGGCGGCTGCTGAACGTGCCGAGGGTTAACGGCAGCGTGCTGGCGGTGTACGAAGACACGCTGGCCAATGGCCAACGCTTTGGCGTGGGCGGCGGCGTAACGCACGTGGGCAAACGGCTCGGCCAGGCGCGCACGCAGACCGAGGCCAATGCCGGCGCGGCCGCGTTCGACCTGCCCTCGTACACCACCGCCAAGCTGATGGCCTATTGGCGCCTGAGCCCGACGCTGAACCTCTCGCTGGACGTGGACAACCTGTTCGATGCCACGCACTACACCAGCTCGTACAGCCGGGTGTGGGTGACGCCAGGTGCGGCGCGCACTGTCACGCTGGGGCTGCAGGCCAAGTTCTGACGTGGACGAGTGGGCGGTCCGTGGCGACATGCGTAGCGGCGCGCTGTGATGAGGGCCGCGCCCGAAGCTCAGCAATCCAAACAGACGTAAAAAAGCCCGGCGCGCACAAAGAGCCGGGCTTTTCTGGGGGCGTCAAAGGACGCCCTGAAACGCGATCACATGTGGTCGATCATTACCTGCCCGAAACCCGAGCAGCTGACCTGCGTGGCGCCATCCATCAAGCGTGCAAAGTCGTAGGTAACCTTCTTGGAGCCAATCGACTTTTCGAGCGAGCTCAGGATCAGGTTGGCCGCTTCGACCCAGCCCATGTGGCGCAGCATCATTTCGGCCGACAGGATTTCGGAGCCGGGGTTCACGTAGTCCTTGCCGGCGTACTTGGGCGCCGTGCCGTGGGTGGCCTCAAAACACGCCACCGAGTCCGACATGTTGGCGCCCGGGGCGATGCCGATGCCACCCACTTGCGCTGCCAGCGCGTCGGAGATGTAGTCGCCATTGAGGTTGAGCGTGGCCACCACCGAATACTCGGCCGGGCGCAGCAGGATCTGCTGCAGGAAGGCATCGGCGATGCTGTCCTTGATGGTGATTTCTTTGCCGGTCTTGGGGTTCTTCAGCCGGCACCATGGGCCGCCGTCGATCAGCTCGGCGCCAAACTCGCGCTGCGCCAGGGCGTAGCCCCAGTCGCGAAAGCCGCCCTCGGTGTACTTCATGATGTTGCCCTTGTGCACGATGGTCACGCTGGGCTTGTCGTTGTCGATGGCGTACTGGATGGCCTTGCGCACCAGGCGCTCGGTACCTTCGATGGACACGGGCTTCACGCCCAGGCCGGAGGTGTTGGGGAAGCGGATTTTCTTGACGCCCATCTCTTCCTGCAGGAACTTGATGAGCTTCTTGGCCTTGTCGGATTCGGCTTCGAACTCGATGCCGGCGTAGATGTCTTCGGAGTTCTCGCGGAAGATCACCATGTTGGTCTTCTCGGGCTCCTTGAGCGGCGAAGGCACGCCCTTGAAATACTG
>SDXZ01000197.1 GCA_004210805.1 Acidovorax sp. | reverse complement strand
CCGGGATGTGGGAGCGGTAAAGCGT
The DNA here is from genome assembly GCA_004210805.1 of Acidovorax sp. GTDB lineage: Bacteria > Pseudomonadota > Gammaproteobacteria > Burkholderiales > Burkholderiaceae_C > Acidovorax. Next base: position 9,725 of record SDXZ01000197.1, on the reverse strand, counting down.
TTGATGTTCATGCTGATGCACCTCTAAGGATCGGCCCAATACGGATGGTGTGGGTCTCTGGGATTTCACTGTGCGCAAGCACCTGCAGGCGGGGTGCGACGCGGCGCACCAGGCGGGAGATGGAATTGCGAATCTGGTCGGGTACCAGCAGGCAGGCCGGCAGGCCCATTTCTTCCTGCTTGAGTGCGACTTCGGCGGCCTTCTGGGTCAGGATGTCTGCAACACCTGGGTCCAGCGCCGGGCCGGCTGCATTGCCCAAGGCCTGTACCAGCAGGCGCTCGAGGCCGGGTTCGATGGCGATGACGTTGAGCTCGCGCGTCGGGCCATAAATTTGCTGGACGATGGCCGGCGACAGCGCAATGCGCACGCGGCGGGCCAGCTCGACCGGGTCGGTGATGCCGCCGGCAAACTCGGCCAGCGTTTCGATGATGGTGCGGATATCGCGGATGTGCACAGACTCCTCCAGCAACAGCTGGAGGACTTTCTGGAACGTTGCGATGGAGACCATTTTGGGGACCACTTCTTCGATGAGCTTGGGAGCCAGTTTGGCCACGTGTTCCACCAGTTGCTGCGTTTCCGTGCGACTGAGGAGCTTGGCGGCTTGCACTTGCATCAAGTGTGACAAATGGGTGGCCATCACGGTTTCTGAATCAACGACCGTAAAACCCGCCATTTGTGCCGCTTCCTTCTGGCGGTCGTCGATCCAGTGGGCGGGCAGGCCGAAGGCCGGGTCGGTGGTGGGCGTGCCAATCAGCGGCGTGGTGATGCCGCCGGGGTTGATGGCCAGGAACATGCCGGGGAAGGCCTCGCCTTCGCCCACGACCACACCACGCAGCGTGATGCGGTAGCCGCTGGGCTTGAGCTCGAGGTTGTCGCGCACATGCACGGCAGGGGGCAGAAAGCCGACCTCTTGCGCAAACTTGCGGCGCACGCCCTTGATGCGGGTGAGCAGGTCGCCCTGGCGGGTTTTGTCCACCAGGCTGATCAGGCGGTAGCCCAGCTCCAGGCCGAGCAGGTCCACCGGCTGCAGGTCGTCCCAGGTGGCTTCGCCATCGGCGACCGGGGCAGGGGGCGCTTCGACTTCAGGCGGCACCTTCTGGCGTTCATACAGCACCCAGGCGGCGTAGCCCAGCAGGCCGCCCATGGTGAGGAAGACCAAGTGTGGCATCCCGGGAATGAGTCCGAGCAGGATCAGGATGCCGGCCGTCACACCCAGCACGCGGGGCGACATGAAGAGCTGCTGCACGATCTGGCGGCCCATGTCGTGGTCTTTGCCCACGCGCGAGATCACCATCGCAGCCGCCACCGAGATCAGCAGCCCGGGGATCTGCGCCACCAGCGCATCGCCCACTGCCAGCAGGATGTAGCTGTCGGCCGCCTGCCCGGCCGACAGGCCGTGCTGGAGCATGCCGATGGCAAACCCGCCCACGATGTTGATCACCAGAATCAGGATGCCGGCGACGGCATCACCGCGCACGAACTTGGACGCACCGTCCATGGAGCCGAAGAAGTTCGCTTCTTCAGCGACCTCGGCGCGCCGGCGCTTGGCTTCCTTTTCGTCGATCATCCCGGCGTTCAGATCGGCGTCCACCGCCATCTGCTTGCCCGGCATGGCGTCCAGCGCAAACCGGGCAGACACTTCTGCAATACGCTCTGCGCCCTTGGTGATCACCACAAAGTTGATCACCACCAGGATGGCAAAAACGATCAGGCCCACGGCAAAGTTGCCGCCGATCAGAAAGTGCCCGAAGGCTTCGATCACCGCACCGGCCGCCCCGGGGCCGGTGTGGCCTTCCAGGAGTACGACCCGGGTAGAGGCTACGTTGAGCGACAGGCGCATCAGCGTTGTCAGCAGCAACACAGCGGGAAATGCCGCGAAATCCAGCGGGCGCAGCATGTACGCAGCCACCATCATCACCATCAGGGCGACTGCGATGTTCAGCGTGAAGAACGCGTCCAGCAGCCACGGCGGGATCGGGAGCACCATCAACGCCAGGATGGCGACCACCAGCAGCGGCGCCGACATGCCTTGAAGGGCGCTGGAGTGGTTGCCCGCCCAGAGCCGGACAGACTTTACAGAGGTATTCATACGGCGGCGCCTTGCACGGTGGTGCGGTTCAGCGGATCAAGCTCTGGCGGAACGAACGGTTCCTCCAGGCTGTCGGGCATGCGGCCCTCGCCGCGCAAGGCGGCCTTCAGGCGGTACACGTAGGCCAGCACCTGGGCCACGGCGGTATACAGCGTGGCGGGGATGGCCTGGTCCAGCTCGGCGTGGGCGTACAGCGCCCGTGCCAGCATGGGCGACTGCAGCACGGGCACGTTGTGCTCGCGGGCAAGGTCACGGATCCGCATTGCGATGAGGTCGGTGCCGCGGGAGATGACCTGCGGAGCGCTCATGGTCTTGTCGTCGTACTTGAGCGCCACCGCATAGTGGGTGGGGTTCATGACCACGAAGTCGGCCTGGGGCACCGCGGCGACGCTGGCGCGCTCGGCGATCTCGCGCTGCTTTTGGCGGATGCGGCCCTTGGTGTGTGGGTTGCCGTCCGATTCCTTGTGCTCCTGCTTGACTTCCTCGTGCGACATCTTCAAACGTGCCTTGAAGAAATACTCCTGCAGGGGCACGTCGATCAGCGCTGCCAGAAACACCACCACAAGCAGCAGGCTCATGCCGGAGACAAGCCAGTCGGCCAGCTGGCGGATGGCCAGGGGCGAAGGTTGCAGCACCAGCATGGCCACGGTGTCGATGCTGTTGCCCATGAACTTCCAGGCCACGTAGCTCAGGATCACCGTCATCAGCACCATCTTGGCCACGTTGGCCATCTGCTGCTTGGAGAAAAGATTGGCCAGGCCCGAGATCGGGTTGAGCCGGTTGAACTGCGGGCTGATCGGCTTCATGCTCAGGATCCAGCCGCCGGCGGCAATCGCGCTGATCAAGGCTGCGGCACTGGTCAGGACCGCAAACACGGCGCTGGCCACCAGGCCCACCACCACCATGTCCTGCAGGCGCTTGACCATGGTGCCCGGCGCCATCACGGTGGCCGCGTCAAACGCCAGCTGCCGGCCCATGGCCACTTGCATGTGGTCCATGAGCTGAGGGGCCAGCACCAGCAGGCAGCCCGCCCCGGCGCCCAGGATGGCCAGGTGCGAGAGGTCGCGAGAGCGCGCACCCTGGCCGTCTTCGCGTGTTTTCTGGAGCTTGCGCTCCGACGCGGGTAGGCTTTTTTCTTGACTGGATTCCATGATGGCGTGACAACTTGTGTCAGGCCATTGTCGTGAGCGCCCCGGAAATCTAAAGCCCGATAAGGAGGCGGCAGCCCCCCCTTTTCGACGCGGCGTGAAGCAGATTCACGCGCGTACATCCACGCGCTGGCTACCAGTCAAGGCAAGGGGTAATCATCAAAATTGATAGCTGCTAGCGCTTGATGGACAAGCGCTAGAGGCCATTTTGATTATAAAAATCGCGGGACGGCGCCCCGCGACAGGCTGTCAGAAGCCCAGGCTGGCCAGCAGGTCGTCGACCTGGGACTGGTCGGTCACCACGTCGGCCGTGTGCTCAGGGTCGACCACCGGGCCTTGCAGGTGCTGGCTGCGGGCGGGCTCCACCACGGCGGCCACCTGCGCGTTGGGTGGGGCGGTCTGGATCAGCAGTTGCACCAGCTGGTCTTCGATGGTCGCAGCCAGGTTCACCACCCGGGCAATCACTTGCCCTGTGAGGTCGTGAAAGTCCTGCGCCATCATGATTTCGGTGAGGTGGGCGTCCGCTTCCTTGGTCACCCGCTCGACATCGGTGAGGAAATTCATGATTTCCCCCTTGGCGACCGCCGCCACCGGGTCCTTGACCAGCGAGGTCACGACACGGCGCGTCTCGGCGGCGATGTAGTCGTGCTGCGCCTTGGCCTGCTCGACGCGGTTGAGCACCTTCTCGGCCGCCTCGCCCGTGAGGCGGGCGATGTACGACAGGCGGCTTTGCGCGTCGGGCAGCTCGCCCATCGAGCCACGCAGCTTGTCGGCGTAGCCCAGCTCGTTGAGCGAGTCGTGCAGCTGGCGGGTCAGGTGTCCGATCTTGTGGTGGACATCGGCAGGCGGCAGGCTGTGGTCCGTTGTGGCTTCCATGGTCTCATAGCCCCATCTTCTTCAGGATCAGGGTCACTTTCTCTTCGAGCGTGGCCTTGGTGAAGGGTTTGACGATGTAGCCCGCGGCGCCGCCCTGGGCAGCGGCCACGATGTCTTCCTTGCGGGCTTCCGCGGTCACCATCAGGACGGGCAGGTGCTTGAGCTTGTCGTCCTTCTTGATCTCGGCCAGCAACTGAAAACCGTTCATGTTGGGCATGTTGATGTCGGTCACCACGAAATCGAACTTGCTGTTGCGCAGCTTGTTCAATGCGGCCACGCCATCCTCGGCCTCGTCAGCGTCGGCAAACCCGCTTTCCTTGAGCAGGTTGCGCACGATGCGGCGCATGGTGGAGAAGTCGTCAACAATCAAAAAACGAAGGGCTGTGGTCACGTGGGACCCTTTCGGTCGGAAATAGCTGTAAGTATTGTCATGGGCAGCAGGTTCGGTGACAAGTCGTAACGTTTACCTGATTGGGGGGGGATTTTCCCGCTTTTCATTCAACAGTTCTGTTGAGGTGATTTCGGGGATCCCTTTGCCCATGAGTCGTTCTTCGGCCTCGCGGGTCAGCACCGTGATGGTGATGCGCCGGTTGGCGGGGGCGCGCGGGTTCTTTGGCTCCAGCAGATCGCTGGCCGCCAAGCCCACCACACGTCCCAGTTTAGCGTCTGGCATGCCGGCAGAGACCAGCTCGCGGCGCGTTGCGTTGGCGCGGTCGGCCGACAGCTCCCAGTTGCTGTAGCCCCGGTCGCTGTTGCCATAGGGAACTGCGTCGGTGTGCCCGGCCAGACTGATGCGGTTCTCGACGGCGCCGAGCGCCGCGCCGATCTCGCGCAGGATGTCGCGCATGTAGGGTTTCACCAACGCACTGCCGCTGTCAAACATGGGGCGGTTTTGGTCGTCGATGATCTGGATCTGCAGCCCGTCGGGCGTGATGTCGATGCGGATCTGCGACTTGTATTCGTTCAGGCGCGGGTTTTCGGTGATGAGCGCGTCGATCTTGGCCTCCAGCGCCTTGAGCCGCTGGGTGTCCTGCTTGGCCTGCTCGGCCTTGGCGGCGTCGATGCTCATGCGGCGTTGCCGGGCGGCTTCCACATCGGCGCGGCGCACCTGGCCGTGCACCTTCGACAAATCGTTGCCCCCGCCTGGGATCACGCTCGAGCTGTTGCCCGAGCCGTCGCCCCCGGTCATCGCGACCTTGAGCGGCGAGGCAAAGTACGCCGCAATCCCCTGCAGCTCGCCCTTGGCGGTGGAGCCCAGCAGCCACATCAGCAGGAAGAACGCCATCATCGCCGTCACGAAGTCGGCGTACGCGATCTTCCAGGCGCCACCATGCACGGCATGGCCGCCCTTCTTGATGCGCTTGATGATGATCGGCTGGAGCTTTTTTTCTGCCATGGTGTTGTGGGCTTCGCGGCGCTGCCGTCGCTACTTCTTCCCCTTCACGTGCCCCTCCAGCTCCGAGAAGCTGGGTCGGACATTGGAGAACAGCACCTTGCGGCCAAACTCGATGGCGGTGGCGGGGTTGTAGCCCTGCATGCTGGCCAGCAGGGTGGACTTGATGCACTGCAGCTCTTTGGCCGCGTCTTCGGTCTTTTGCTCGACCAAGCCACCGAGCGGCTCCACCACGCCGTAGGCCAGCAAGATCCCGAGGAACGTGCCCACCAGCGCCGAGCCGATCATGCCGCCCAGCACCGACGGCGGCTGGCCGACCGAGCCCATGGTGTTCACCACGCCCAGCACGGCGGCGACGATGCCGAAGGCGGGCAGGGCGCCGGCCAGGCGGGCCAGCGCGGCCACGGGGGCATGGGCCTCCTGGTGGTGGGTGTCGATTTCGCTGTCCATCAGCGCCTCGATCTCGTGCGAGTTGAGGTTGCCCGACACCATCATGCGCAGGTAGTCGGTGGTGAACTCGATCACGTGGTGGTCGCTGCCCACCGTGGGATATTTCTTGAAAATCTCGGATTCGTGCGGGGCCTCGACATCCTTTTCGATGGCCATCAGCCCTTCCTTGCGCGCCTTTTGCAGGATGTCATAGAGCATCGCCATGAGCTCCATGTAACGCGCCTTGGTGTATTTGGATCCCTTGAGCGCCATGGGGATGGCGGCCATCGTGGCCTTGATCACCTTGGGCTGGTTGTTCACCACAAACGCGCCCAGCGCACCGCCCAGGATGGTGACGATCTCAAAAGGCAGGGCCTTCAGGATCACGCTGATGTTTCCCCCGTGCACGATGTACACGCCGAAGATGCAGCCGAGGCAGACGACGTAACCAATGATGACAAACATGCTTTAGACGTAATGGGCGGCAGCTGGAGCGAGGCCGGGAAACGGCGGGTGGGCACGGCCGCTGGCTGCGCGGCTTACCGAAGGTTACTGCAAATGTATCGGATTGATGAGTGCGGAATGCCCTCAAGAGGGCTGCCATCACGGGGCTTCTTGCAGGAATGGCGGATTGACCACAAGCCGTGGTGGTCCTCCGCGGCGCAGCGCCTTGCAGCGTGCGGAGTAGGGCAGGGGTCCGCGCGGACTGCCGCGTTATTGCCGCAAGCAGTCTCTCGCGTTGTTGGGCATCCAAAATTCAATGAAATAGGCCGCAAGCGCTTGATTGATAAGCACTTATAGCTATAAAAGTAATAGCAAACTGGTGTTTGGGCCCGGCCCGTCCACACCCCACCCTCGCGCCAATCCCTGCATTTGGGCCGCTTTTCGGCGCCGGCAGGGCCTTTTGGCGCGGCGGGGGCTGCACTATGCTGCGGGCATGAAAGCCGTACTGCTCGCGGGGGGGCTGGGAACCCGCATCTCGGAAGAGTCGCACCTGCGTCCCAAGCCCATGATCGAGATCGGTGGGCGGCCCATTCTTTGGCACATCATGAAGATGTATGCCGCCCATGGCGTGAACGACTTCATCATCTGCCTGGGCTACCGCGGATACGTGATCAAGGAGTATTTCGCCAACTACTTCCTGCACATGTCCGACGTGACCTTCGACATGGCCAACAACCGCATGGAAGTGCACCACCGCCACGCCGAGCCCTGGCGCGTGACGCTGGTGGACACGGGCGAAAGCACGATGACGGGGGGCCGCCTGAAGCGCGTGGGCGAATACCTCGAACCCGACGAGCCCTTTTGTTTTACCTATGGCGATGGCGTGTCCGACATCGACATGGGCGCGCAGTTTGCGTTTCACCGCGCACACAACAAGCTCGCCACGGTGACGGCGGTGCTGCCGCCGGGGCGTTACGGCGCGCTGGTACGCGATGGTGATCGGGTGCAAGGCTTCATCGAGAAGCCGCGCGGTGATGGCGGCTGGATCAACGGCGGCTTCTTCGTCATGTCGCCCCGCGTGCTTGACCGCATCGAGGGCGACGCCACCCCCTGGGAAGCCGAGCCCATGGACGCCCTGGCCCGCGAAGGCGAGCTTATGGCGTACGAGCACCACGGTTTCTGGCAGCCCATGGACACGCTGCGCGAGAAGAACCTCCTGGAAGAGCTCTGGCAAAGCGGCCAGGCGCCTTGGAAGTGCTGGTGATGCCGGCCGCCGCCACCCTCACACCGGACCCCAACCTGTTCACGCTGGCGCGGGTGGACGAGGGCATGGACAGCCATTTCTGCGACGTGTGCAACCCCCAGGCCCTGGCGATGCGCATCCGCGCCGCGCGGCCCGACGTGGTGCTGCACCTGGCCGCGCAGGCGCTGGTGCGCGCAAGCTATGCCGACCCGCTGGCCACCTTGGCCACCAACATCATGGGCACGGCCCACGTGCTCGACGCCCTGCGCGGCCTGCCCGAGGCGCGGGTGGCCCTGGTCGTCACCACCGACAAGGTCTACCGCAACCGCGAATGGGCCTACCCCTACCGCGAGGACGACCCGCTGGGCGGGCACGACCCCTACAGCGCCAGCAAGGCCGCGGCCGAACTGGTCACCGCCAGCTACCGCGACGCCTTCCTGGCGCCGCAGGGCGTGGCCGTGGCCACCGCCCGCGCGGGCAACGTGATCGGCGGCGGCGACTGGGCGCAGGACCGCCTGCTGCCCGACGCCGTGCGCGCCTGGGAAAAGGGCGAGACGCTGCACATCCGCCGCCCGGACGCCACCCGCCCCTGGCAGCACGTGCTCGAACCCCTGGCCGCCTACCTGCGGCTGGCGCAGCGCCTGTGGGATGCCCCGTCGCTGGCGGGCCCCTACAACTTCGGGCCGCTGCCGCACGAGGCCGCCAGCGTCAAACATGTGATTGAAATGGCCTCTGGCGCTTATCCAACAAGTGCTGTAAGCTATGAAAATGATAGCGAAGGACCGCATGAGGCCGGCTGGCTGGCGCTGGAAACCGCCCACGCCCGCCAGGCCCTGGGCGTGGCCCCGCGCTGGGCACTGACCACGTCCGTCGCGCGCACCATGAACTGGTACCGCCAGCAGCACGGCGGCGCCGATGCCCGCACGCTGTGCCTGGCCGACATCGCTGCCTGGGAGGCGCAGGCGTGAGCCGCCTTGGCCGCACACCCTTGCCCCTGGCCGGCCTGTTCCGCATAGAGCGGCAGCCGCTGGCCGACGAGCGCGGCTTCTTCGCCCGCCTGTTCTGCTCGGACGAGCTGGCCGCCGCCGGCTGGACTGAGCCCATCGCGCAGATCAACCACAGCCACACGGCGCGCGCGGGCACCGTGCGCGGCCTGCACTACCAGCGCCCGCCGCATGCCGAGATGAAGCTCGTCACCTGCCTGCGCGGCGAGGTGCTGGATGTGGCCGTGGACCTGCGCCACGGCTCGCCCACCTTCTTGCAGTGGCATGCCGAGCGCCTGTCGGCCGACAACGGCACGGCGCTGCTCATCCCGCCGGGCTTTGCGCACGGCTTTCAGGCCCTGACCGACCAGGCCGAGCTGCTGTACTGCCACTCGGCCGCCCATGTGCAAGGGGCCGAGGCGGGCCTGAACCCGCTGGACCCGCGCCTGGCCATCGCCTGGCCCTTGCCGCCTGCGGGCCTGTCGCCGCGCGACGCGGGCCAGCCCTGGCTGACCGACGGGCCCGGCCCTGAATTCGAAGGAGTGCGACTGTGAAGTGCCGACACTGCGGCAGCCCGCTGCACCTGCCGTTCCTGGACCTGGGCAGCGCGCCCCCGTCCAACGCCTACCTGCCCGAGGCCGCCCTGCGCGCGCCCGAGACCTGGTTCCCGCTGCGCGTGCTGGTGTGCGAGACCTGCTGGCTGGTGCAGACCGAAGACCACGCCGGGCGCGAGGCGCTGTTCACCGACGACTACGCGTACTTCAGCTCGTTCTCGTCGTCCTGGCTGGCCCACGCCCATGCGTACGTCGGTGCGATGCGCGAGCGCCTGGCGCTGAATGCCGACAGCTGCGTGGTCGAGGTCGCGTCGAACGACGGCTACCTGCTGCAGTACGTGCAGGCCGCGGGCATCCCCTGCTACGGCGTGGAGCCCACGGCCAGCACGGCGGCGGCCGCCCGCGCCAAGGGCATCGAGGTGGTCGAGCGCTTCTTTGGCGTTGCCCTGGCCGACGAACTGGCCGCCGCCGGCCGCCAGGCCGACCTGATCGCCGCCAACAACGTGCTGGCGCACGTGCCCGACATCAACGACTTCGTGGGCGGCTTTGCGCGGCTGCTCAAGCCC
>SDXZ01000196.1 GCA_004210805.1 Acidovorax sp. | reverse complement strand
GGCGCACCGGCGGGGCATGTTTTGCCATCAGCGCCGCCACCCAGTCGATGAACACCCGCGCCTTGGCGCTGACGTGGCGATTGGGTGGGTAGGCCACGTACAGCGGCATGGGGTCGAGCACCCAGTCTTCCAGCAGGGGCACCAGTTCGCCACTGCCCAGGTGCGGGTGGGCCATGTAGTGCGGCAGCCAGAGCACGCCCATGCCCGCCAGCCCGGCCGCGAGGTAGGCGTTGCCGTCGTCGACCGCCAGCACATAGCGGCCCTGCACCTGAATTTCCTCGGCATCGCGCCGCATAGCGTACGGAAACGTCTTGCCCGTGCGCGACCACAAGAAGCCCACGACGCGGTGGTGCGAATCCTCGAGTTCGTGCGGATGCGCAGGCCTGCCCGCGCGATCCAGGTAGCTGGGTGCCGCGTACACGCCCAGCTGCAGGTCACCCACACGCCTTGCGATGAGGGACTGGTCCTGGATCTCGCCCCCGCGCACCACGCAATCGACGTTGTCGCCGATCAGATCCACCATGCGGTCGCTGACGCCCATGTCGAGCTGGATGTCGGGGTACTGGGCATGAAACTCCGGCAGCGCCGGCACCAGGATCAGCCGCGCCAGCGGGCTGGGCACATCCACCCGCAAGCGGCCCCGGGGCGCAGCGGACGCGCTCGACAGGCTGGTTTCGGCATCGTCCATGTCAGTCAAAAGCCGCACGGCGCGCTCGTAGTACACGGCCCCATCGGCCGTGACCTGCACGCGCCGTGTCGTGCGGTGCAGCAGCTTGACGCGCAACCGCGCCTCCAGTTGCTGCACCAGCTGCGTGACCGTGGTCTTGCTCACGTGCATGGTGTCGGCCGCCTTGGTGAAACTGCCCGACTCGACCACCCGCACAAACGCCTGCATTGCATCGAACCGGTCCATGGCGCTCCTGCCTCGTCAAAGATTGTTTGGAGTTTACAAACAGTGATGGACAGACCTGCCCGTTTATCAGCCGGGGACACGCCGATAAATTCCTCTCATCACCCACCCGGGCCCACGCTGGCCCTTTTGAAAGGACTCGCCCCATGACCCCATCCCTAACACCCTCCTCCCCGCGCGACGTGGTGTTCCCGCCCGGACGCCAGGCGCTGTACGAGAAGAACCGCTACTCGCCCGCCATCCGCTCCAACGGTTTCCTCTTTGTCTCCGGCCAGGTGGGCAGCCGGCCCGATGGCTCGCCCGAGCCCGACTACCAAGCCCAGGTGCGGCTGGCGTTCGACAACCTCAACGCCATCCTGCAGGCCGCCGGCTGCACGTTCGACGACGTGATCGATGTGACGGTGTTCATGGTGAACCCAGAAAAGCATTTCGAGGCCGCCTGGGAAATCGTGGGCAAATACTGGGGCCATGCGCCGCACCCCACGCTCACGGGCATCGGCGTGACGTGGCTGTATGGGTTTCAGTTCGAGATCAAGGTGATTGCGAAGCTGCCGGAGGGTGCGGCCACTGAAGTCGCGTAGTTCGCGCTTCCCACGTCACCACTGCACGGCTCGACATCTGCGAGCCTTGCTGAGCCGCCACGCCCGTGCGCGCGGCCGGGCCCACACGCGGCCAGCCATGCGCGACCGTGGGGTTCCGGCCTACAGGGCCCAGCGGCGTGCCGCCGATAGGATGGGTGCCTCTCCACCCCTGCGGCCCGCCGCACCGCCGACCCCATGCGCAACCTGATCGACTTCAGTTCCTGGTCTACCTTGCTCACCACGCTGATGGGCTTGCTGGTGGCCACCCTGGTCATGGTGGGTACGCGGCTGGTCTTCATGCAGACCATCCAGAAGCGGCGGGAACGCGAAAACCGCCAGATCAACGAGCGGCTCAAGACACTGATCGCCGCCTACAAGACGCTGGGCGGCTCTTTCACCGGGCAACTGCAGGTGAACCCCACACACATGCGCGACCTGCGGCGCCAGCAGGTGCAAACCAGCGGCGTGCAGGTGGCGGCGGCGGACCCATCGGACACCGATGCCTTTGATGCCGAGGCGTTGGCCCCCGCCCCCGAACTGGCCAGCACCGAACGCCAGCGCCGCGTGCGCGATGCGGTGGAGGCTGCTCTGTCCGACGTGATCCTGCTCGGCACCGAAGAACAGGTCGAGCTGGCCGCCCGCGCCGCGCAGGACATGGTGGCCGGGCGCAGCATCGAGACCGCGCAGCTGGTCGTGTCCCTGCGGCACTTCATCCGCGCGGCGTTGGACCTGGAGGCGATTCCTGACTCGGTGGCCATCCCCAACCAGGGCCCGCTGCGCCCGGCCGGCAGCGCGGGCGGCGCCGCAGGCAGGCGCGCGGGCGCGGCTGGCAGGGCCGAAGCTGGTGGGGGGCGCGGCGGCAGTGGCGGTGGTGGTGGTGGCGACGGAGCCGGCACAGGCGGTGCCGGGCTGGGCGTCATGGCGGTGGGAGCGGGTGTGGGCTCTCGCGGTGCCGACGCCGAGGCACAGGAGGGAACCGGGCGCTGACCCTCCTGTCCGGGCCGACAGGCCGGAAAGCCCATGGCGGATGCGGCGGCAAGGGATGACAACGTTGAAGCGCAACGTGTTCTCACCGTAAAAATCCAGCAAAATTGCTGCCTAGCGCTTGATCTATATTGGTTTATTGCTATCTTTAATATAGCAACCGGCAATTTGCCGCTTCAGGGCGCGCCTTTTCGGACCCGTCTCGCATCAGGCACTGCCGCCGCTGCAGACGAAGAAATCGTGCGTCACGGTGCTCGTAGCCGTGGTCACGCTCGCGGTCTCACTTCAACCCCAGCCGCGTCAGCTTCTTGATCAACCCCACCCGCGAAATCCCCAGCCGCCGTGCCGCCTCCGACTGGTTTCCCGCCACCGCCGCCATGGTGTCGCGCACCATGCGCACTTCCAGCTCCATCAGCGCTGCGTCCAGCGGGCCGGTGCTGCCGGCCGGGCCCAGCGGATGGGTTTTGAGGTTCGCTGCGGTGTCGCTCACGTCGGGCACATCGCCGCTGGCCAGTTGCAGCAGCTCGGCATCCACCTCGCGCTGGTCGGGCATCAGCAGTGCACCAGCCGACTCCACCACCGCCTTGAGCTCGCGCACATTGCCTGGCCACTCGCGCGCCATCAGCCACGCCAGGGCGCTGGCCGACAGGCTGGCACGGTGCGCCACGCGGTGCAAAAAGCGCGTGGCCAGCAGCGGGATGTCGGCGGGCCGCTCGGCCAGCGACGGGGTGCGCAGCACCACGCCCTTGAGGCGGTAAAACAGGTCTTCGCGGAACGTACCGTCGCGCACCATCGCTTCCAAGTCGCGGTGTGTGGCGGCCACCACACGGGTGTCGGCACGCTTGGGCACACGGCCGCCCACGGGCACAAAAGTGCCCTCTTGCAAAAAGCGCAGCAGCTTGACCTGCATGGGCGGCGGCATTTCGCCCACCTCGTCCAGAAACAGCGTGCCGCCGTGGGCAGCCTCCACCAGGCCGGGCTGGTCGCGGTAGGCACCCGTGAAGCTGCCCTTCATGTGCCCGAAAAGCTCACTTTCCAGCAGCTCGGCCGACAGGGCGCCGCAGTGGATGGCGACAAAGGCCTCGCTGCGGCGGGCGCTGCAGGCGTGCAGGGCACGGGCCACCAGTTCTTTGCCGGTGCCCGTGGGGCCCAGCACCAGCACGCTGACCTGGGTGGGTGCTACGCGGCGCACCAGGGCGCGCAGTTGCACCGTGGCCGCCGCCTGCCCCACCATGCCCAGGTCGTCCAGCGACTGCCCTGCGCGCAGGGTTGCCAGTTCGGCATCCAGCCGCGCCTTGCGCAGCCCGCGTGCCACCACAAACCGCAGCATGTCGGGGTCGATGGGTTTGGTCAGAAAGTCCCAGGCGCCCAGCTCGGTGGCGCGCAGGGCCAGCGCGTGGTCGCCGTGGCCGGTCAACACCACCACCGGCACGCGCGCAAACCGCGGGATCAGCTCCAGGCCGATCTCCGGGTCCATGTGCGGCGGCATGGCCAGGTCCAGCAGCACCAGTTCGGGCTGCTGTTTGGCAAACGCCGCCAGGGCCTGCTCGCCATCGCCCGCCAGCGTCACGGTGTGGCCCAGGTTGCGCAAAAAGGCGCCGCCCAGCCGCTGGAAGGCTGCCTCGTCATCGACCAGCAGCACGTGGCCGTTGACATGGTCGCTTATCGGCTCGCCCGCTGGCGCGGCGTCTTGCCCTGCACCCGGCGGGGCGCCGGCTGCGTTGTCTGTGATGTTGGCGGTCATGGCAGGCGTTGTGTCGTCGTCAAAGGAAACCGCAGCGTGAAGCAGGTGCTCCACGGCGGCCGCTCGGTGAGCGCTACCGAGCCACCATGCGCAGCCATGATGCGGGCCACGATGGCCAGCCCCAGCCCGGTGCCACCGGGGCTGCGCGATGCAAAGGGCTCGAACAGGCGGCTGCGGATTTCGTCCGGCACGCCGGGGCCCGCGTCGCAGATGTGCAGCAGCACGGCGTCGGCGGTGGTTTCTGCGTCGATGTGCACGGGGCTATGGGTTGCTGCCGCTGTTGGGCCACCACCGGTATCGGTACCTGCGGCATCAGACGCCATGGCGATGCGCGCGTTCTCGAGCAAGTTGGTCAGCGCCTGGTCCACGCGCCGGGGGTCGGCCTGCAGCACCAGCGGCTGGGCCAGGCCCGCGCCCAGGGTCACGTCGGGCAACCGCATGGCCGCGTTGCGCACGTGGGAAGCCAGGTCCAGCTCACGGGGCACCAGCTTCCAGGGTTTGGCAAAGTCCAGCAGGTCGTGCGTCAGGTTCGCAATGCGCGCCACCTGGTCTGCCACCTCGCGCCGCGTCTCGCCGGGCGCAGCAGCCACGGCCATCGAGATGATGTTGAGCGGGTTGCGGATGTCGTGCGCCACCGTGGCGGCCAGCGCACCCAGCTCGGCCAGCCGCGCCTGCAACTGGCGCTCGCGTTCGCGGGCGGCAAACTGTTGCGCCTGCTCAACCCGCGCCGCAGCCTCGGCCACCACTGTGCCAAACAGTTCGGCCACATGGCGCGGGCCGGGCGGTGCGGCGTCCCAGCCCTGCAGCGTGGTCTGCCAGCCTTGCTCGCCCGGGTTGCACACCAGCTGCGGGGTGCTGCCGGGTGGCGTTGATGGCGCTGATTGCACTGACGACGTTGAGGGTGTTGTTGATGCGGACGGAGCGCCAATCTGCACCTCCACCTGCGTGCCAATGCGCGCACTCAGCAGCGTGGCGGCCTGCTGCGCCAGGGCCTCGGGTGTCTCCGCCGACAGCAGCGCGCTGCGCCAGGCGCCCAGGTCGGCAATCGACACCTCGCCCCCCGGGTACACCAGCCGCTCGGCCACGCGGCGCACCGGGCCGTTGAGCGCCAGCACACTGGCCGCCACCGCCAGCCCACCCAGCCAGCGCGACTCGAACGGCAACAGCGGCGTGAGCGCCAGTACCACCGCGCCCAGCGCCAGCAGCAGCGCCCACACCAGCGCGCGGCGAGCCCAGGCGTTGGCCACAAACACGCCGTAGCGCAAGATGCCGTAGACCAGAATCAACGAGTACAGCGGCAGGCCCAGCAGCGGAAACGGGTAGATCGGCAAATCCAGCACCGCAATGCCGTAGCCCGCCAGGCACAGCAGGCCCCACAGGCACGAAGCGGTGACGGCGGCGATCTGCCGAAACTTCTGCCCATCGCCCGAGCGGCGCGCGCGCAGCAGGGCCAGCAGCAGCACCGCCACCCCACCAATACCCAAAATCACCCAGGCCATGCTGGCGATGGTGCCCACCGGGTCGGCCACCGCAATAAAGCCAATGTCGCGGTGCTCAATCAAGTGCCCCGGCACCAGGATGATGGAAACCACCGACGCAGTCGCGCCCAGCGCATAGGCCACTGCAACGCCCCAGCGCCCCAGGTCCACACGGCAAAACACCGTGCAGAAATGAAAGAACAGCGCAGAGGTGAATGGCGCGGTAGCCAGCAAGCGCATGGCCACCGGTTCGGTCTCCGGCCCCAGCCAGTTGGGCAGCTCGTTGCCCACCATCCACAGCGAGATGCCGATCAAAAACGCCGCCAGCAGCCGGGCCCCCGCCACGCGGTCGGCCCAGGCCAGCAGCAGGGCTGCCAGCACCAGCGTTTCAAGCACCGAAAACCCGAGGACGGCGTGGATCAGCATGCGCAGACTGCGATTTGGGTGTTGGTGATGGGGGCGCTACGCATGTCGGTGACCTGTTCCTGGCGTTAACGGTAGGGGCTGCGCGCACTGTAAACCAAGTATGCAGCCCACGACGCAATTTCCAATGAAATCAACCACTTGCAGCGGCCGCTGAGCCTGGCCCGAGTTTCGCAATAGAGAGTGCAACCGCCACTCTTGCAAAGCCCGCCATGTTTGCCCTTTTCACCCCAGCGCCCCGCCACTGCACCACCAACCCAGCGCACCCCACCAGCCCCGTGCTGGACTTGCCCGCCCTGGCCGGCGCCGCAGCCTGGGCGCGCCTGCCCGCCGCCGTGCAACGCCGCTTTGGCACCGCCCACGCCGACGTGAGCTACCACGGCCACATGGACCTGCGCTGCTCGCTGATCGGCCACGTCTACGCCGCGCTGACCCGGGCCTGGGGCGGCCCGCTGACGCACATCAACACCACCGCCTTGCCCGCCACCGTGAACGTCAGCCACAACGGGCGCGGCGGTGTGGTGTGGGAGCGGCGGTTTCACACCGGCACGGACACTGATGCCGACAACAACAACGGAAACGGAAACGGAAACGGTAACTGCGGCAGCGCAGACCGCACCGTGCGGTCCACCAAGGAGCTGGGCGCCGACGGCACCCTGCAGGAGCGCACCGACGGCGGCCTGGCCATGTCGCTCGACGTGCTGGAAGAAGACGGCGCACTGGTGTTCCGCAGCCGCCGCTTTTGGTGGGTGGTGGCAGGCCTGCGCATCCCCGTGCCGACCTTGTTGACGCCCGGCACCTGCCGCGTCGCCCATACCGACCTGGGCGCAGGCCAGTTCCGCTTCACGCTGAGCATGGTGCACCCACTGTGGGGCGAAACCTTCCACCAGTCCGGCGTGTTCACCGATCCCGTGGTGGACACCATGACCGAGAACCCCACCGCACCCGTCGGCATCGATTCATCTTCACACTCACACACACCATGACCGCCATGAACACCATCTTCCTGCTGCTCTCCATCCAGGCTGCCCTGGGCGCGTTTGACAACCTGTGGCACCACGAGCTGCAGGCCCGGCTGCCGCAGCGCACTTCCGCGCGGTATGAGCTCTCGCTGCACGCCGCGCGCGAAGCCATCTACGGCGTGGTCTTTGTCGGCTTGGCCTGGTTTGAATGGCGCGGCGCCTTTGCCGCCGTGCTGGCGGCCCTGCTGCTCGTCGAAGTAGGCATCACCCTGGCCGACTTTCTGGAAGAAGACCGCACCCGCCGCCTGCCACCGTTCGAGCGTGTGTTGCACACCGTGCTGACCATCAGCTACGGCCTCTTCCTGGGCCTGATCGGCCCCGTGCTGTGGGCCTGGGCGCAGCAACCCACCGCCATGGTGCTGACCCCGCACGGCTGGGTATCGTGGTTGTTCACGGCCTACGCCGTCGGCGTGTGGGCCTGGAGCGTGCGCAACACGCTGGCCGCCATCAAGCTCTACCGCACGGCCCCGCCTGCCCAGCCCAGCGCCACCCTGCATGCCCGTGGCCTGCAACCCCAGCCAGCCACCCTGGTCACAGGCGCCACCGGCTTTGTAGGCAGCGCCCTGGTGGCCGACCTGGTGCGCGACGGCCAGCGGGTGATCGTGTTGACCCGCGACGCCCTGCAGGCCCGCGCCAGCTTTGGCCCCGGTGTGTGGGTGGTGGACACGCTGGACGCCATCCCGTCTGAAACGACCATCGACGCAGTGATCAACCTGGCAGGCGCCCGCGTGCTGGGCATGCCATGGACCCAGGGGCGCAGGCGCCAACTGCTGGCCAGCCGCGTCGACACCACCGTGGCCGTCGTTAGCCTGATGCGGCGCCTGCAA
>SDXZ01000195.1 GCA_004210805.1 Acidovorax sp. | reverse complement strand
GCCGAGCCCGGGGCTTTGGTGTAAGTTGAACGCCCCGCCCACCGGAACGACGCCATGACCGTGAAGACGCCCGTCTCGCCACGCCAGACCAAGCCCGAGCTGGAGCACGACTATGTGCGATCGCCCGAGTTGGGCTACGAGTCGCCCGAGACAGCAGGTTTCATCCGCTGCCTGGCGCACGGGTTTCCCACGCCGCTGGCGCGCTGGCATTACCACGACGAGTACGAGCTGCACCTGATCACGGCCACCTCGGGCAAAGTCTTTGTGGGCGACTGGATCGGGCAGTTTCAGCCGGGCCACCTGGTGCTGACCGGCCCGCGCCTGCCTCACAACTGGATCAGCATGGACCTGCCCGAAGGCGGCGTGCCGCTGCGCGACCTGGTGATCCAGTTCTCGCACGCGCCGCTGGTGGCGAGCAGTGAGAGCATCCCCGAGCTGCGCGAGGTGCTGCCCCTGCTCGAGCGCGCGCGCCACGGTATCGAGTTCTTTGGCATGGAAGCGCAGGCGCAAGAACACTGGCACCGCATCAAGGCGCGCCAGGGCCTGGCGCGGTTTGGTGCGTTCTGCGAGTTCCTGAGCGACCTGGCGCGCTGCACGGACTTCCGCCTGCTGTCGAGCACGCAGCTGCAAAGCGAGGACAACGACACCCAGCTCGACCAGATCAACGCCATCGTGAGCCGCATCACCGACCACCTGGCCGAGCCGCTGTCGGCCGCCGACCTGGCGCAGGAGCTGGGCATGACCGAGAGCCGCTTCTCGCGCTTCTTTCGCCGCGCCACCGGCAACACCTTCACCGACTTCGTGAACCTGGTGCGCGTGAACCGCGCGTGCCAGCTGCTCATGGAGACCGAGCGCTACATCACCCACATCGCCTACGACGTCGGCTTCAACAACATGGCCAACTTCAACCGCCGGTTCATGGACATCAAGGGCATGACGCCAAGTGAGTACCGCAAGCAGGGTGTGGGGCGGTTTGGCAAGGTGTGACGCCGTTCGCCTGCCGTGGGAGGGGGCAGTCTCGAGCTCCCGAGGCTCAAGGCCTAGCGCCCACGGACCTAACCTCCGCCATTCGGGCTGAGCCTGTTGAAGCCAGGGCGCATCACCCACATTCACTGCCTTCTCCCCTGCTACAGCCCAAAGACCAAGCCAACCCCCCATGTACCTCGGAATCGATTTAGGCACCTCGGGTGTCAAGCTCCTGCTCCTCGACAGCGCGCAGACCGTCGTCGCCACGGCCGACGCTGCCGTGCCCCAGTATCGCCCCCAGCCCACCTGGAGCGAGCAGCACCCGGCGGACTGGCTGGCGGCCGTGGAGACCGCCGTGGCGCAGCTGCGCGCGCAGGCGCCTGCAGCATGGGCGCAGGTGCGGGGCGTGGGGCTGTCGGGCCACATGCACGGCGCCGTGGTGCTGGGTGCGCAGGCCAACGTGCTGCGCCCCGCCATCCTGTGGAATGACGGCCGTGCCAGTGCGGAATGCGCCGTGCTGGAGCAGGCCGTGCCCGCTTCGCGCCAGATCACCGGCAACCTCGCCATGCCTGGCTTCACCGCGCCCAAGCTGCTGTGGCTGCGCACGCACGAGCCAGAGGTGTTTGCACAAATCCGCACGGTGCTGCTGCCCAAGGACTGGCTGCGGCTGCAGCTCACCGGCGATGCGGTGAGCGACATGTCCGATGCATCCGGCACGCTGTGGCTCGATGTGCAGGCCCGCGCCTGGAGCCCGGCGATGCTGCAGGCCTCAGGGCTCGATGCATCTCACATGCCGCTGCTGGCTGAGGGCAGCGCGGCCACCGGCACCTTGCGCAGCGATGTGGCGCGCCGCTGGGGCTTGGGTGATGGGGTGGTGGTGGCGGCCGGCGCGGGCGACAACGCTGCCAGCGCCGTGGGCGTGGGCGCCCGCACCAGGGGCCAGGGTTTTGTGTCGCTGGGCACCTCCGGCGTGGTTTTTCGCGTCACCGATGCATTTGCCCCGGCCACAGAGCGCGCCGTGCACGCCTTTGCCCATGCGCTGCCGCAGCGCTGGCACCACATGTCGGTCATGCTCAGCGCGGCCAGTGCGTTCGGCTGGGTCACGCGGCTCACGGGGCGGGGCGATGAGGCCCAGCTGTCAGACGCCGTGGGCGCCATGCCCGCCAGCCGCCAGGCGCATGCGCCGCTGTTCCTGCCCTACCTGAGCGGCGAGCGCACCCCCCACACCAATGCCGCGGCCACGGGTGTCTTCATGGGCTTGCGGGCCGAGCACGACGCCACCGACCTGGCCTACGCCGTGATGGAAGGGGTGGGCTTCGGTCTGCTGGATGGCCTCAACGCCATGCGCGCCGCGCAGGCCGTGCAGGGCTCTGCCGCTGGCAATGGCGCGGACACCAAAACCGCTGTTGACGCTGGGCTTGTGGTATCCCCGACAGCAGCGCGCACTGCTGACAGTGCCCTCGCCTTGGTCGGTGGCGGGGCCCGCAGCAACCCCTGGGCGCAGCTTTTGGCCAGTGCGCTGGGCACACCGCTGCAACGCCCAGTGGGAGCCCACGCCGCAGCGGCCCTGGGCGCCGCCCGCCTGGCTGCCATGGCCTGCGGGGGCGAAGAAGCCTACTGGTGCCAGCCCTTGCCTGCCGACGCTACTTTCACCCCACAGCCCCCACAACAAACTTTGCTGGCCGAGCGCTACGCCCGCTTTGTGGCGCTGTACCCGGCACTTCAATCGCAGTTCTGACGCACTGCCTGCACCTCTCCAAAGCCGCCATGACTTCCGCAGAAAACGCCCCCACCGCCCCAGCCTCCGTCCAGGCCGCCGTCGCAGGCGAGGCCCTCATCGATCTCATCCGCCGCCCCGACGGCAGCTACCTGCCGTGCCTGGGCGGCGCGCTCTACAACCTGTGCCGCGCGCTGGCCCGGCAGGGCGTGGGCACGCAGTACCTCAACCCCTTGTCGCGCGACCGCTTTGGCCGCGAGCTGGCAGCGCAGCTGGCGGGCGACGGCGTGCAACTGGCGCGACCCGACCCGGTGCAACAGGTCACCTCGCTCGCCGTGGTCAACCTCAATGCGCAGGGCCACCCCGACTACGCCTTCTACCGCGAAGGCGTGGCCGACCGCGCCGTGTCCGCACAAGGCCTGGGCGACGCCTGCACGGCCCTGCCTGCGCTGCAACTGGTGTGCACCGGCGCCCTGGCGCTGGATGCCCGCGACACCGCCATCTATTTGCCGTGGCTTGCAGCACAGCGCGCTGCAGGCCGCTGCGTGGTGGTCGATGCCAACCTGCGCCCGTCTGTCATGCCTGACCTGGCGGCCTACCGCGCCACCGTGCATGCCGCGCTGGCCCACGCGCACATCATCAAAGCCAGCGACGAAGACCTGGACCACCTGGCCGTGCCCGGCACCGATGCCTTGGACCGCGCGCGCAACCTGCTCGCCGCCAATCCCCAGGCCCATCTGCTGGCCCTGACGCTGGGGGCTGACGGCGCATGGCTGTTGCACCGCAACGGCACGCAATGTTTTGCCAGAGAAGCGCAGCCGCTAGAGGTCATCGACACCGTGGGCGCGGGCGACAGCTTTCTGGCAGGGCTGCTGGCGCACCTGCTGCGGCAGGCGCAGGACGCGGGCGCTGCCGGGTTCGTTCAATTTGTGGAAGCGCTGACTGCGGAGGCGTGCGGGCAGGCGCTGCGCCATGCACTGGCCAGCGCGAGTTTGTGTGTGATGGAGCAAGGGTGCGTGCCGCCGGGATGGGATGCAGCAAGCGAGTGGTCGCGGGCGCGTCCTGCGCTGGCCGAGTAGGCGGCTGGGGAAGGGCCCTCTGGCCCCTTGCGGCTGGCGGTCAGGGCCGGGGCCGGGCGGTACGATGTCCAGCCCCTCGTTCGCCGACATAGGCCCTGTCACCGCGGCGTGCCGCACAGCTACCGCTTTCACATCATGTTGATCCGCCCCGCCCAGGTTCACACGGCAGCCGACGCCTGCACCGTTGTCCGCCAGTCCATCACCCACTGCTGCGCCCTCGACCATCACCACGACGCCGCCATCCTTGGCGCATGGCTGGCCAACAAAACGCCTAAGAACCTGGCCGCGTGGATGACCGCGCCGGGCACGATCGCCTGGGGTGCTTATCGCGAGGAGGCCATGGTGGGCTTTGCGCTGCTGGCCGGCCCCACGCTGGCGCTGTGCTACGTGGTGCCGGAAGCTCTGCACCAGGGCATGGGCCGCGCCTTGCTGTGGGAGGCCGAGGCCCATGCGCGGCAGGCGGGTGTGGCGGCCCTGCAGCTGGAGAGCACGCGCACGGCCGAGGCGTTCTATCGGCGCAACGGCTTTGAGCCTTCGGGCCCGCCGCAAGCGTGGGCGGGCCTGCAGGCGCAGCCCATGCGCAAGCTGCTTTGAAGGGGCGCTGCGGGCGTCATCGTGCCGCTTGTACTGCTGTTTTTGAATGAAATCGGGCTCCAGCGCTTGATTGATAAACGTTGGTAGCTACTATTTTTATAGCGTTCGCAGCGGCGCGTTTGCCTCGTGCCACGGCCTGGACGTCCCCGCTGGCGCGGCGCGCTGCTCAGAGTTCTTGCGAGTAAACGATGGACCCGTGGTGCTTGGCCATCTTGTTGTATAGCAGGCGTGCGGTGGCGTTGGTCTCGTAGGTCTGCCAGTACACCCGGGACGAGTTGACCGCGCGCGCCGCGGCGTACACCGCGTCAATAAGCGCACGCCCCACGCCCCGGCCCCGTGCCGCTTCGGTGGTGAACAGGTCGCTGAGGTAGCACACGGGCTCGATGCGGGTTGTGCTGCGGTGGTAGAGATAGTGCGTGAGGCCCAGCAGCTTGCCGCTGGCGTCGTCCTGCGCCACAAGGCAGAACATCGGCTCCGTTGCGTCGTGAAGGCGCTGCCATGTGACCTCGGTGATGTGCTCGGGCAGCGCGGTGGCGCCAAAGCGGCCGTAGAACGCGTTGTAGCCGTCCCAGAGCGGGCGCCACGCGGCGTAGTCTGCTCGCTGGACGGGGCGTACGGAAATGGCAGAACTCATGGGTTGTGACCTGCAGATGTGGAGCCGCGATTTTGCGGTCGTTTTTTGCCGGCAGGGTGCGGGGCCCAACAACGGAGCATGCGAGGTGTCCTAGAGAGTCCCGCCCATGTGCAGCTGCCGCTTGCAGCCTGCGCGCGCAGTGCGCACCACGCAGGCCCCGGCCCCACAAAGTCAGATCACGCGCGCAACACTGGCGCCCACCGCGTGGTCGATGGCGTAAAGCCAGTGGCCGTCGGGTTGCCGGCGCACCAGTTCAGCGGAGCTGCCCAAGGCGATCACTTCACCGTTGTCCAGCGTGATGTCCCAGTCCGCGCGCAGCAGCGCGAGATCGCCCAGGTCCAGGCAGAAGTTGTTGATGGATCGCATGCGCCCGGGCAAGGTCAGCAGCCCCGCCAGCACGCTGCGGATGTCCTGCAGGCCCTGGTGCACGGGGCCTGCGGCGTCTGCCTGCAGCAGCGCGTCGGGCTCATACAACGCGAGCAGGGCGTCCACCTCGCGCAGATTGAAGCTGTGGGCAAATTGCTGGTTCATTTTTTGGGGGGTGATCACGCGTGTCATGGTGTCCTTGCAATGGGTATGAGATGAATGAATGGCTAAGCTGCGGATTGGACGGGCAACGTGACGGGGTTACCAAATGGAAAGTAGTGCAGGCGGATCGCGGCAAGCAGGCCGCGCGGGCAGCGTGGACGCGGTGCATGCTGGGTTGGACGCGCCGGCCCCGCGGCACGCGAGCATGTGTCCGGTGGAGGACTGGCTGGGTTTCCTGGGGCACCGGTGGAACGCACTGATCCTGTGGCACCTGCAGGGCGCGCCGCTGCGCCATGCGCTGCTTTTGGAGCGTCTGCCCGGCATCACCGCCAAGGTGCTCAGTGAGCGGCTGACCGGTTTGCAAGAGCGGGGCCTGCTCACCCGGGTGGACATCGTGGCCGTGCCGCGGGGCGTTGCCTACGGGCTCACGCCGGCCGCGCGGCAGCTGGTGCCCGTGCTCAATCAACTGGAGTGGTGGGCGCGGGGCGTCAGCGATGAGCGCGCGCTGACCCGGCTGGTGTCGCTGCCGCGTGGGGACGTGAGCGGCGTGATTGGCGTGGCCGGGCTGGGATCGATAGGAGAGGCGGACCCGGCGCTGCACGCGCTGTGATGCGCAGGTTTGGCCCGCCGGCTTTTATGCTTGCGGTAGGGCCTACGCCTGCAGCACCCGCCCCGGGTTCATGGTGCCCTGCGGGTCCAGCGCCTGCTTGATGGCGCGCATCATCGTCAGCGCCACAGGCGACTGGTACTTGGCGAGCTTGTCGGCCTTGAGCTCGCCGATGCCGTGCTCGGCCGAGAACGAGCCGCCGAACTCGGCCACGGCTTCATAGACCAGGTGGTTCACGTGGTCCTCATGCTCGCGCAGGAAGGCCTTGGTATCGCCCTCGGCCGGGGCCTGCACGTTGTAGTGCAGGTTGCCGTCACCCAGGTGGCCAAAGTTGACCAGGCGCACGCCCGGGATCTCGCGCTGCAGCACCGCGTCGGTGTGCGCTACGAAGGCGGGGATGCGCGAGATCTGGATGGAAATGTCGTGCTTGATGTTCAGGCCTTCTTCGGCCTGCGCAAGGGGAATGCTCTCGCGGATGTGCCACAGCTGGTGGGCCTGCGTGAGGTTCTCGGCCACCACGGCGTCGGTCACGCAGCCGGCTTCAAAGGCCGTTTCCAGCAGCGATTCAAAACGCGCGCGGGCGTGTGCTTCGGATTCGCTGTCGGAGTTCTCGAGCAACACGCACCAAGGGGCGTTCTCGTCGCCCAGAAACGGCACGCGCAGTTGTGGCATGTGCTTGCCCACCAGGCTGAGCGCAAACTGGCCCATGACCTCAAAGCCCGTGAGGCCCGCGCCCAGCTGCTTGTGCGCCAGGCCCAGCAAGGCCACGGCCTGTTCCATCGACGGCACCGCGGCCCAGGCGGTGAGGTTGGCGGCGGCCTGGGGATACAGCTTCATCGTCGCGGCAGTGATGATGCCCAGCGTGCCTTCGCTGCCGATGAACAGGTCGCGCAGGTCGTAGCCGGTGTTGTCCTTGCGCAGGCCCTTGAGGCCGTCCCACACCTCGCCCTGGGCGGTGACCACTTCGACACCCAGGCACAGGTCGCGCGCGTTGCCGTAGCGCACCACCTGCGTGCCGCCTGCGTTGGTGGCCAGGTTGCCGCCAATGGTGCAGCTGCCTTCGGCCGCCAGCGACAGCGGGAACAACACGCCCGCGTTTTCTGCCACGTCCTGCAGGTTCTGCAGGATGCAGCCTGCCTCCACCGTCATGGTGAGGTTGTCGTTGTCCACGCTGCGCACGGCGTTCATGCGCGTGAGGCTCAGCACGATCTGCGTGCCCGAGCCATCGGGCGTCGAGCCCACGGCCAGGCCGGTGTTGCCGCCCTGCGGCACGATGGAGGTGCCCGCCGCCACGCAGGCCTTGACCACGGCGGCCACCTCGAGCGTGCTGGCCGGGCGCACCACGGCCAGGGCCTTGCCGCGCACGCGGCGGCGCCAGTCCTGCTCCCAGGCGGTGAGGTCGCCTTCGGTGATCACATGGGCGGCGCCAACGATGGCGCGCAGGGTGTCAAGCAAAGTGGTCATGGCAAGTGCCTTCTTGAATTCGGTGGGCGGGGGGCGGCGGGTGTCAGCCGGCCGGGGAGGCATCGGCTGCCGCTGCCGCAGCCGCCTTGGCATTGCGCTGGCGCAGCCGCACGTGCAACGTGCATGCGGTGAACAGCACCAGGCACAGGGCCACTTCGGTCCAGGCCAGCCATTGCGATGGGGGCTTGTCGCTCCAGCCGCGCACCACGCCTTCGATGAAATAGAGCCAGATCACCAGGCTGACCCATCGGTAGGTGTACATGCGGTTCTTGAGGATGCCGGCCAGCGGAATGCACAGCGGCAGCGCCTTGAGCGCCAGCCAGGACCCGCCGGGGCGCAGCGGCGCCAGCACCAGCTCCCACGCCAGGCACAGGGCGATGAGCCCCAGCAGGCTACCTGTGGCCGCCCAGCGCGTGGCGGCGACGCGGTGATCGTGCGGGGCAGGGGGGATGGAACTGTGGTGGGG
>SDXZ01000360.1 GCA_004210805.1 Acidovorax sp. | reverse complement strand
AAACGGGGCTTGTAGTGGTCTTCGATGGCGTGCGCCACGGTCTCGCCCAGGCCGTCGTTCAGGGCGTAGTAGCCGCCCATGATGCCCTGCAGCTCAGGGAACTCGCCCACCATGTCGGTCACGAGGTCGGTCTTGGCTAGTTGAGCGGCTTTGTCGGCATCAGCGACCAGAGCAGCATCGCCCAATTGCGTGGCAATGGCTTTGGCTATTGACCTAACGCGCTCCACGCGTTCGCCCTGCGTGCCCAGCTTGTTGTGATAGACCACCTTGCCGAGGCCTTCAACGCGCGAAGCCAGAGTTTTCTTGCGGTCCTGGTCGAAGAAGAACTTCGCGTCGGCCAAGCGCGGGCGCACCACGCGCTCGTTGCCGCCGGTCACGAAGCTCGTGTCTTCGGGGCTGATGTTGCTGACCACCAGGAACTTGTTGGTGAGCTTGCCCGAGGCGTCCAGCAGCGGAAAGTATTTCTGGTTGGCCTTCATCGTGAGGATGAGGCACTCCTGCGGCACATCGAGGAATTCGGTCTCGAACGAGCAGGTGACCACGTTGGGGCGCTCCACCAGCGCGGTCACTTCGTCGAGCAATGCCTCGTCTTCGATGGGGCGCGCGCCGTTGCCCACCTGGGCGGCAGCAGCGGCCAGCTGGCGGGCGATCTCGGCCTTGCGCTCGGCGAAGGACGCGATCACAGCGCCGTCCTTCTTGAGCGTGGCAGCGTAGCTGTCGGCGTCTGCCAGCACCACGGGCGACACGGCGGCTTCAAAACGGTGGCCCTGCGTGCTGTTGCCGGCCGTAAGGCCCAGTGCCTTCACCGGCACCACGGTGCTGCCATGCAGCGCAACCAGGCCGTGCGCAGGGCGCACGAAGTTCACGCTGGTCCAGCCGGGCAGCTCGCAGTCCGTCTCGAGCTGGTAGCTCATGACCTTGGGGATGGGCAGCTTGGCAAGCGCTTCGAGCAAAGCCTTTTGCAGGCCTTCCTGCAGCGTGGCGCCGGGTACCACGCTGTCGTAGAACAGGGCCTCGGCCTTGCCGTCCTGCGCGCGCTTGAGCGCGGCCACGGCAGCCACCGGGTCGGACACGTCAGCGCCCAGCGCCTGCAGCTTCTTCAACAGCGCAGGGCTGGCGTTGCCGCTGGCGTCCAGGCCCACGGCCACGGGCATGAGCTTTTGCTGCACGGCCTTGTCGGCCGCCTTATCGGCCACGGCCGTCACATGCGCAGCCAAGCGGCGGGGCGAAGCGAACGGTGTGACCACGGACGCGGCGGATGCCAGGCCCAGGGCCTTGAGTTGGTCGCCCAGCACGGTGGCAAAGGCATCGCCCAGCTTCTGCAGCACCTTGGGCGGCAGCTCTTCGACAAACAGTTCTACGAGGAGGTTTTGGGTTGTCATCGTCATTTCTCTCACGCAGCCTTCTTCGTCATCTGGTCCACCCACTCGCGTGGCGCCATGGGGAAGCCCAGGCGCTCGCGGCTCTCGTAGTAGCTTTGCGCCACGGCACGGGCCAGGTTGCGGATGCGGCCGATGTACGCGGCGCGCTCGGTCACGCTGATAGCACCACGTGCGTCCAGCAGGTTGAAGCTGTGCGCGCCTTTGAGCACCTGCTCGTAGGCCGGCAGCGCCAGCTGCTGCTCCATCAGGTACTTGGCCTGCTTTTCGTGCGCATTGAAGGCGGTGAACAAGAAGTCCGCGTCGCTGTGCTCGAAGTTGTAGGTGGACTGCTCCACCTCGTT
>SDXZ01000194.1 GCA_004210805.1 Acidovorax sp. | reverse complement strand
CCCCTTGCCCGCCCGCCCAGCTTCTCCACACGCGAGTTCCGCGATGCGCTGGGCATGTTTGCCACGGGCGTGACCATCGTCACCGCGCGCAACGCCCAGGGCGAGCTGATCGGGCTCACGGCCAGCTCGTTCAACTCGGTCTCGCTGGACCCGCCGCTCGTGCTCTGGAGCCTGTCGCGCGCCGCTGCGTCCATGCCCGCATTTGCCAACGGTTCGCACTACGCCATCAACGTGCTGGCGGCCGACCAAAAGGCCCTGGCCGAACGTTTTGCCGCACGCGGTGTGGACCGCTGGAGCGGCGTGGAACACAGCCCGGGCATCAGCGATGCGCCGGTGCTTGCTGGCGCTGCGGCCACGTTCGAGTGTTTCAACCGCAGCCGCTATGAAGAAGGCGACCATGTGATCTTCGTGGGCGAGGTCGAGCGCTGCAGCCACCGCGCGGGCGTGCCGCCCTTGCTGTACCACGGCGGACGCTTCTACACCGAGCACCCGCTGTAGCGGCCCACCAGACGCTGCAGCGCCCGCTGTCCAAGCGATCCTGCGCCCACCTGGCCTTCCATGCACATCCAGAGCATCAACATCGGTACCGCCCAGCGCCTGCGCGTGGGCGAGCGCTCCATCCTCACCGGCATCGGCAAAGCGCCCGTGCCGCACACCACCGTGGCCGTGGGGCCGCTGGGCCTGCAGGGGGACGAGCAGGTGGACCTGTCCATCCACGGTGGGCTGCAAAAGGCCGTGTACGCCTACCCTGCGGCGCACTACGCGTACTGGCGAGCGCAGCGCCGCGAGCAGGGCGTGAGTCTTTTCGACGAGATGCTGCCCCCCGGCTTCGTGGGCGAAAACCTCACCGTGGACGGCCCGCTGGAACACGAGGTGTTTGTGGGCGACGAGTGGCATTTCCCCGACTGCGTGCTGCGCGTCACCGCCCCGCGCGAGCCCTGCTACAAGTTCAACGCCGTGATGGGCTATGCCCAGGCCGGGCGTGCGATGGCGCTTACAGGCCGCTGCGGCTACTACCTGGCGGTCCAAGAGCCCGGCACGCTGAGCCTGGGCCAGACTGCCACGCTGGTGCCCGGGCGGCGCAGCCTCAGCATTGCGCAGGCGCTGGCCGGCAAGTGGGCCAAACACGCGCGCTGATGCCGGCTGGCGCGGTGCGGCGGCACTAGGCACAGCGCCCTCTCATCATCGGGGCGGCTTTCAGCCGCGGCATCCGAACGCTTAGGAGGCGCTCCGCCGTCTCAGCCCTGGTCAGACCGGGTCATGGCAACACACGCACAGCTTGTTGCCCTCCGGGTCGCGAAAGTACGCGCCGTAGTAGTGGGCGTGGTAGTGCGGCCGCAAGCCCGGCGGCCCGTCGCAAGTGCCGCCGTGGCACAGCGCCAGGGCGTGCACTGCGTCCACCGTGGCCCGGTCGGCGGCCAGCAGCGCGTTCATGGCGCCGTTGCCGGGCTGGGCGGCCCGTTCGTCAAACGGTCGGCCGATGAGAAACAGCGGCCGCGCCACACCGGGCGTTTGCCAGCCGGCCCAGGGCCGTTCAGGCTCGGCAAAGCGCAGCGCCAAGCCCAGGCGCTCCAGCACCGGGCTGTAGAACGCCATGGCGCGCTCGAAATCGTTCACGCCGACATGGACATGAGACAGCATGGCGTTGGCAACCTCTCTAATTGGACCAGTCCGAATGTGGTGGCCTTGCACGCGACCTGCGCACCTGGCACGCCCAAAGCCAGCGCCCCCGCGCAAGGGCCGCCAAGCCGTGGATACGGCGCTTTCCCTTGAGTGCGCTGGGGGCGGCCCCGTCCCGACTTGCGCAGCAAGTCGAGAGAGGGGGAAGGCGCGAAGCGACTCAGGAGGTGCTTACCTGACCGTATCGGGCAACTCGATCTTGACTTCGAGCACTTCCAGGTTGTCCTGGCGCTCCAGGTGCACCTTGAGGTCGTCGGGGTTGATCTTCACGTACTTGGAGATCACGGCCACCAGTTCGCGCTGCAGCGCGGGCAGGTAGTCGGGCTCCGACGCGTTGCGGCCGTTGCGTTCGTGCGCCAGGATGATCTGCAGGCGCTCCTTGGCGACGCTGGCCGTCTTTTTCTTTTCGCCAAGCAGGAAGGAAAGGAAAGAAGCCATGGCTTATTTGCTCCCGAACAGGCGTTTGAAGAAGCTGGGCTTTTCTGCTTCGATGAAGCGCAGCGGCTTGTCGGTGGCACCCAGAAAACGGTCGATCACGTCCTTGTACGCCTCGGACACATCGGTGCCCTGCGCATGGATGGCGGGCGTGCCCTGGTTGGACGACTGCAGCACCGTTTCGGATTCGGGGATCACGCCGATTAGCTTGATGCGCAGGATGTCCTGGATGTCTTCCAGACTCAGCATCTGGCCGTCTTCCACGCGGCTGGGGTTGTAGCGCGTGATGAGCAGGTGCTCCTTGATCGGCTCGCCGCCATCGATGGCACGTTTGGTCTTGCTGCCGAGCATGCCCAGGATACGGTCCGAATCGCGCACGGACGACACCTCGGGGTTGGTCACGAGCAGCGCCTCGTCGGCAAAGTGCATCGCCATGAGCGCACCGCTTTCGATGCCGGCGGGCGAGTCGCAGACGATGTACTCGAAGTCCATCGCGGCCAGGTCTTTCAGCACCTTTTCAACGCCGTCTTGCGAGAGCGCATCCTTGTCGCGCGTCTGGCTGGCGGCCAGCACAAACAGGTTGTCGCACTGCTTGTCCTTGATGAGCGCCTGGTTCAGGTTGGCCTCGCCGTGGATCACGTTGATCAGGTCGTACACCACGCGGCGTTCGCAGCCCATGATGAGGTCCAAGTTGCGCAGGCCGACGTCAAAGTCGATCACAGCGGTCTTGTGGCCGCGCAGTGCGAGGCCGGTGGCAAAACTGGCGCTGGTGGTGGTCTTGCCTACCCCACCCTTACCGGAGGTCACGACGACGATTTTGGCCATGTTGTGCAAAGTCCTTGCGTTGGTCCAAATGGACGATGAATGAATGAATTGAAAAGAAACGAATTCGGTGGGCAGATCGGCCGGGGGTCCATGCCGATCAGAGCGGCTCGATGATCAGTTTTTCGCCGTCCAGCCGCACCTGCGCGGGCTTGCCCCGCACGTTGTCGGGAAGCTCGGTTTCGGTGGTGCGGTAGATGCCTGCAATCGACA
This sequence comes from Acidovorax sp., assembly GCA_004210805.1. Taxonomy (GTDB): domain Bacteria; phylum Pseudomonadota; class Gammaproteobacteria; order Burkholderiales; family Burkholderiaceae_C; genus Acidovorax. The sequence goes on along the minus strand of SDXZ01000194.1, from coordinate 4,957 downwards.
CCAGTTGGGGCTCCAGGCAGGTGCTGAACACCCGCGCCGCGGTGTTGCCGCGTGCACCGGCAATCGCCCGGCCGCGCAGCGGGGCATAGACGTGGATGTTGCCGTCGGCGATTACCTCGGCACCAAAACTCACCACGGCCATTACCACCAGGTCGGCGCCGCGCGCGTACACCTGCTGGCCCGAGCGCAGCGGCTTGTCCACCACCATGGTGCCGGGGCCGGCGATAGGCACCTCCACCTCGCGCACCACTTCCACCTCGCGAATCACTTCACGCACCTCAGGTGCCGCGCTCTCCGCGCGCGCCGGCGCCGCATCGGGTGCGGCCGCCAGGCCTGCCGCGCGTGCGGCGTCCATCTGCGCGGGACTGCCGCCACGCACGGCCACGGGCAGCGTACTGTGGCCGCGCAGCTCGGCCGTGATGGCCGCGAAATCGATGGGTGCCTCAGCATCCTTCACGGCCACCAGGTCGATCAGAACGGGGTCATTGTCAAAAAAGCCTGGTGCATCGGCCACGCGCTCGGCCAGATCCGCCGCGAACTGCGCGGCATCGGTGGTCTTGAGCAACACCGCCACCACCGGCAGCGAGGCGCTCTTGAGATCAAAGCTGGTGCGGGCCTGAGCCGCCGTCGTAAGGGCCATGGATGGGGATGTGGAAAGGGGCGCGGGAACCGGATTCAGAAGGCGCAAAGTGTACCGTGGGGCTGCGCCGGGCCCTGCAGGCAGGTTGTATCGGCGCGTGCCAATGCTGCGGCGCGGCCGTATTTGGGCGCTGAGTGAACGACAGCGATGCCGCCTGCTGCCGGCCGCCCGCTCGCGCAGCCGGCGCGTCCCATTGTCGGTAGGTGGACAGAAAGTCGCTATCCAGCGGGCGCGGTAGGTCACAGCCAATGACGTAGTCCCTGCAGACGACAAAAAGCCGGGCAAGCCCGGCTTTTTGTCGTGGCCGAATGCCGCCGCTTAGTTGCGGTCAGCCCGCGCAGGACGGCTGGTGGTACCGCCGCTGCCCGACATGCTGCTGTTCGAATTGCCCGAACCCATGGTGGCGCTGGAGCCCGACGACGAACCGGCGCTCGAGCCCGCGGCACTGCCCGTGCCCGTGGTGGCACTGCCGGTGTTGCCACCCTGGGTGCCCGTGGTACCCATGGGCGTGCTTTGCGAGCTTTGCTGGCCCGCACCGGTGGCAGCGTTGGGGCTGGCTGTGGTGGGGGGCGTGCCCTGGGCAATGGCGGTGCCAACAACGGCGACGGTGGCCAGGCCTGCGAGCAATGTCTTCAGTGTGTTCGATGCAGTCATTGGGGGACTCCTTGATGTAGATGGAAATGAAATCGCCAGCAACATCGCCAGCTGCACTCAGACTAGGGCTTCGTTAAGGCCGCGCCGTCATCTGCAGACCGCAAGCCGTGTCGGACAAGCGGCCTGTCACCGGCTGCGCGTGTCCCACACGGGCGCAGGCCGCATTGACGAGGGCGCGGCTTGGGGTGCAGCAGCCCCTGGCGGACCCATTCAACGCGCCCACCGCCACCGAGCTTGCCGCGCTCCTACGAATCTCCCCTTTGTGAAGTGCGATGGGCGATGTGGCACGCAGCAGCGCCGTGCGGAGCACCACAAAATGCGGGAGCCAGTACCGCCGCGCGTACGACCTCAGCGTCTACTGCGGCGTGGCGCGGGCCGCGTGCGGCACGTCGTAGGCACCAAACAGCCGGGCGGCCGGCTGTGTCTCGGGCAGCACGTACACCACCGCGCCCATGCGGCGCACCGCGGGGCTCAGCACTTTTTCGTAGAACGACACCGGCAGGTTGATGCAGCCAAAGGAGATGCGGTTGTCCCTGGCGGTCTTGGAGGCCAGCCGCTCCAGCCGGCGCTCGGCCTTCACGTTGGCACGCACGCGGTGCATGGAGACCGCCGCGTCGTAGTCCACCCACACCACGTCCTCGCCATTGGCGTTCACGCCGGGTTCGGCGATGAAACGGCCGGCCGGCGTAGTGCGCTCTGCGGGGAGCACCTGGGCAATCGGCTTGTCGCCGATGCCCGGCACCGTGTGGTCGCCAATGGCCGAGCCCAAAAGCGCGGGCGCCGCGCCCTGGAGCCGGCCGCCCGGCTCAAAGACGTAGACCTTGGCATCCTTCTTGTCGACGACCACCACGGCGCGTTGCTGGTGGTCACCGGAGTGGAAAGCCCAGTTGGCAATCTGCCGCGCATCCGCAGAAGCCTCCTGGCCGCCGAACTGTGCCAGGCGTGGCGCGGGCGAGGGGGTCAGCTTTGGCTGCGCAGCCGAGGCGGCCACTGAACCAGCGATTGGGGCGCCGCGCGGAAAGTCCGACGTCGTTGCCGACGGCTGCTGCGCGGGCGGCGCAACCAGCAACAACAGTGCCGCAGCCACCAAAAGCAAGCCCTCGCGCAGCGCGCCGAAGCGCCCGGTGGCATCGGGAGTGTCTTGGGAGGCGGTCTTGCGGGGCATAGTGTTCTTGTGGGCAGATCAGCGCAGCACCGCCCGGTGGTTCGACGATAGCGCTGGATTGCGATGCGACCACCCCGGGAGGCCACTGCCAACAGCAACACGGCGATTCGGGACGCTGGAGGTTGGTGCATGGGTTCCTTGGCGGGCGAGGACCACCCTCGCTACGGAGGCAACGTTAACCATCTCACCCCCGCGCCGGTGTGCGCCAATGCCGCAGCGTGTGTAGGAACCAGCCCCGCCAACTGCCGCCAGACCTGACCTGTGTCCGGCTATTCCCCTGGGCACGCACCATCATGCAAGCGCGTCCGACACCCACGCCACGGCGCGACCCACCATGGCCAGCACTCCCTCTTGCACCCGCACATGCCACGGTGCAAGCCCCTTTCATAATCGCCCGATGCCCTCCCCCCGTAAAACCCACATCGACTCCCTCGCCCTCTGCGTGCTGCTGGCCTGCTGCATGTTCTGGGGCTTTCAGCAGGTGCTGGTCAAGGCCACGGTGGCCGAGGTCGCGCCGGTGTTCCAGGCCTTCGTGCGTTTCGCGCTGGCCACCGCAGCGGTGGCGGCCTGGTGCCTGTGGCGCGGGGTGCGGTTGTCCGCCGCGGCAGAGCCCGCTGGCGCGGCGCGCGCGGGGCTGCTGGCCGGGGCGCTGTTTGCGGGGGAATTTGCGTGCATCTACCTGGGCTTGCAGCACACCAGCGCTTCGCGACTCACAGTGTTTTTGTATGCCTCACCGTTTTGGGTGGCACTGCTGCTGCCGCGTTTTATTCCGGGTGAGCGCCTGCAGGGCTGGCAGTGGCTCGGCCTGGCGGCGGCGTTTGTCGGCGTGGGGCTGGCGCTGGGCGATGGCCTGCTGGGCCCCGCCAATGCCGCCCTGCCCCAGGCTTGGTTGGGCGACCTGCTGGGCCTGGCCGCGGGCTTGATGTGGGCCCTGACCACGGTGGTGATCCGCACCACGCCGCTGTCCCGCGTGGCCCCGGCCAAGCAGTTGCTCTACCAAGTGGGCGTGAGCACGGCGGTGCTGCCGGTGATTTCGCTCGGCCTGGGCGAAGCCTGGGTGTGGCAGTTCAGCACCTTTGCCTGGGGTTCGTTGCTGGCGCAAGCGCTGGTGGGGGCATTTGCCAGCTACCTGGCCTGGATGTGGATGCTGGCGCACTACCCGGCCACCAAGATTTCGGTGTTCGTGTTTCTCACGCCGGTGTTCGCGCTGCTGTTTGGCGCGGCGTGGCTGGGCGAGCCCATCACCCCGGGCCTGGTGGCGGCGCTGGTGTTGGTGGCGGCGGGGATCGTGCTGGTCAACCGCCGGCCCGCTGCGGGCTGAAATTCAAGCCAAAACAGGCTCTAGCGCTTGATTATCAAGCACTTGTTGCTATATATTTTATAGCAAAACTATGTTTTAAAGAATGGGGTGCCCTGCGTGGCACCGCGCCAACGGCCAACCCGCTCAGAGCTTCGGAATCCGGATCCGGCTGATCATCAGCGACCCCGACACCGCAAAGATCAGCACCAGCGGGTGCAGCGTGAAGCCGCCGATGAGCACCTTGCCAAACCACAGGTTCTCGCGCACGGCGCCCGTGAAGGCGGCCAGGGCCAGCAGGGCCACGAGCACGATGGACGTGGGGATGGGCGTGCCCTCGAAGTATTTGACCTTGCCGTCGTCGCCCGACAGCGTTTCGGCCGTGACGTTGTAGCGCGCCAGGCGCGACACGCCGCAGGCCACGAAGTACGCCAGCACGATGCGGTCGAACAGCCCCTGCATGCCGCAGCCGTAGGCAATGATGGCGGGCGCCACGCCGAACGAGATCACGTCGGCCAGCGAGTCGAGCTCGCGCCCCATGGCCGAGCTTTTTTGGCGCCAGCGGGCAATGCGGCCGTCGAGCACGTCGAAGATCAGCGCGGCCAGCACCAGGGCGGCGGCAAAGTACACGTGCACCACGTCGCCGGTTTCCAGATAGGTCATCGACGAGAACAGCGCTCCCACGCCGCAGACGGCATTGCCCAGCGTGAACCAGTCGGCCAGGTGGAACTCACGGATCATCGAAAAACGCTTGGGATGTTGGGAAGTGTTCATGTCAGGGGCTCCGGTCGCGCCAGGATGGCGGATAAGGACGCCACATTATGGGCGGCCGGGCCAAGGGCTTTTTGTAGGCACACCGCCCGCCCGGGGGTGGATGAAACGGGAGGCTGTGGCCTGGCGGAGTCGGTGGCGCAAGATGCAATACGGCACCATCGAACCTTGCAACAGCGCCGGCGGTACGGCTACGGGTCACGCGGACGCGATGTCTGGCGGCACACGCCTTTGGGCGACACCGATGTGATTGTCAGGACGGCCGAGCCGCCCAACAATGGTTGATCCGCTTTCCACTGCACCCATGACCTCCACCACGACCCACACCGCCGGCCCGCTTGCCTATCCGCCGCTGAACCCGCCGTTCGCACGCAGCACCAGCGTCCGCAGCTTGGCAGACGTCGAGCGCCTGGAGGCCCGGCCTCTGGCC
>SDXZ01000018.1 GCA_004210805.1 Acidovorax sp. | reverse complement strand
TTTCCCATGGCCATGCGTTCCCACTATTGCGGTCTTGTGACCGAAGCCCTGATGGGCCAAACCGTCACCCTGTCGGGCTGGGTGAACCGCCGCCGCGACCATGGCGGCGTGATCTTCATCGACCTGCGCGACCGCGAAGGCTATGTGCAGGTGGTGTGCGACCCGGACCGCGCCGAGATGTTCAAGACCGCCGAAGGCGTGCGCAACGAGTTCTGCGTGCAGGTGGTGGGCCTGGTGCGCCCCCGCCCTGATGGCACGACCAATGACAAGCTCAAGAGCGGCCAGATCGAAGTGCTGTGCCACGAGCTGAACGTGCTCAACCCCTCGGTCACGCCTCCGTTCCAGATGGACGACGAGAATTTGTCGGAAACCACGCGACTCACGCACCGCGTGATGGACCTGCGCCGCCCGCACATGCAGCGCAACATGATGCTGCGCTACAAGACCTCCATCCAGGTGCGCAACTTCCTGGACAAGGAAGGCTTCATCGACATTGAGACGCCCATGCTGGGCAAGAGCACGCCCGAAGGCGCGCGCGACTACCTGGTCCCGAGCCGTGTGCACGACGGCCAGTTCTTCGCGCTGCCGCAGTCGCCCCAGTTGTACAAGCAGATGCTGATGGTGGCCGGCTACGACCGCTACTACCAGATCACCAAGTGCTTCCGCGACGAAGACTTGCGCGCCGACCGCCAGCCCGAATTCACACAGATCGACTGCGAGACTTCGTTCCTGAACGAAGAAGAAATCCGCGCGATCTTCCAGCGCATGATCACCGAGGTGTTCCAGCAGCAGCTGGGCGTGGACCTGGGCGAGTTCCCCATCATGACGTACCAGGAAGCGGCTTTCCGCTTCGGCTCCGACAAGCCTGACCTGCGCGTGAAGCTCGAGTTCACCGAGCTGACCGAAGTGATGAAGGACGTGGACTTCAAGGTGTTCTCGGCGCCCGCCACCACCAAGGGTGGCCGTGTGGTGGCCCTGCGCGTACCCGGCGGCTCGCAGATCTCGCGCGGCGAGATCGATGCCTACACCGAGTTCGTGAAAATCTACGGCGCCAAGGGCCTGGCCTGGATCAAGGTCAACGAAGTGGCCAACGGCCGCGAGGGCCTGCAGTCGCCCATCGTCAAGAACCTGCACGACGCAGCCATTGCCGAAATCTTGAAGCGCACCGGCGCACAGGACGGCGACCTGCTGTTCTTCGGTGCCGACAAGGAAAAGATCGTCAATGACTCCATCGGCGCGCTGCGCCTGAAGGTCGGCCACAGCGAGTTTGGCAAGAAGAACGGCCTGTTCGAAAGCCGCTGGGCGCCGCTGTGGGTGGTGGACTTCCCGATGTTCGAGCATGACGAAGAGAACGACCGCTGGGCCGCCGTGCACCACCCCTTCACGTCACCGAAGGATGGCCACGAGGACCTGATGGACACGGACCCTGGCAAGTGCATTGCCAAGGCCTACGACATGGTGCTCAACGGCTGGGAACTCGGCGGCGGCTCGGTGCGTATTCACCGTGCCGACGTGCAAAAGAAGGTGTTCGATGCGCTCAAGATCTCGCCAGAAGACGCGCAGGCGAAGTTCGGCTACCTGCTGGATGCCCTGCAGTACGGCGCGCCCCCGCACGGTGGCCTGGCCTTCGGCCTTGACCGTCTGATCACGCTGATGACCGGCGCCGAGTCGATCCGCGACGTGATCGCCTTCCCCAAGACCCAGCGCGCGCAAGACCTGTTGACCCAGGCGCCTTCGCCCGTGGACGAAAAGCAGCTGCGCGAGCTGCACATCCGCCTGCGCAACCTCGACGCTGTCAAGGCAGCCTGATACGGCACTGCCCCCGACTCGGCGGATGCGGTCTCGTGGCATCGCAATACAAAGCGGCAAGGGCCTGGAGGCCCGCGCCGCTTTTTTCTTGGCCAGTCCACCGCGGTGTGGCGCTGGCATTGAAAGGAAACCCTTCATGCGTTCAATGACGACCCGGGCCTTGTGGATGGGCGCTGCGCTGCTGGCCCTGGCAGGCTGCGGCGAAAAGAAAACCGAACTGGGCCAGGGTGGTTCGGTGGTCACCGGCTCGGCGGGGCCGGTGGGCGCGAGCAACGCCGCGCGTGAACTGGTGCGCTGCGAAGCGCCCGTCGCCACGCTGGCGCTGGCCGAAAACCCCAACGGCTACGTCATGGGATCGGGCTACAGCCTCCCACCGTCTCCCGTGCCCCTGGTGAAGCTCCTGGCCCAGCAGAGCGGCTGTTTCCGCGTAGTGGACCGGTCGGCCGGCCTGCGCGGCACTATCCAGGAGCAGGACCTCAAGGACTCCGGGGTGCTGCGCAAGAACAACTCCACCGTGGCCAAAGGCAAGGGCTACGAGGCGCAGTACACGCTTACGCCCAGCCTCACGTTCAGCGAGCAGGATGCGGGGCGCGGACTGGCCGGGGTGATCGCGATGATTCCGGTGCTGCGGGACATCGCCGGCCTGGCCGGCATCGTTGAACAGGTCAAGTTCAAAGAGGCGCAAACGGCATTGCTGCTGTCCGACAACGAAACCACCGAGCAGGTCGCCGCGGCCACCGGGGCGGCACGCACCACCGATCTGGGTGTGGGCGGGCTCGTGTTCGGCAAGCTGGGTGGGGCCGCCGGAGCCGGTTGGAGCAATACCAACGAAGGCAAGGTCATTGCAGCCGCCTTCCTGGATGCGCACAACCAGCTGGTCGTGCAAGTGCGCGCATTGCAAGCCAAGGAGCTGCCGCCGCCAGTACCCACCACCACGGCAACACCGCGTTCCAAGGGCGGCTAAAGAGATCGCGGCACATGGTGGCAGCAGCAGCGCAGCAGCGGCCTTACAAGCTCCCGGAGTCGGTGCTGGTGGTCATCCACACGCCGGCGCTGGAGGTCCTGCTCATCCGCCGCACCGGCGGTGAAGGGCACTGGCAGTCCGTTACCGGAAGCAAAGACCAGCTGGACGAGCCTTTCGAGGAAACGGCCCGCCGCGAAGTGGCCGAAGAGACCGGCCTCGATGCGCGCGCACCCGGTTGCGTGCTCACCGACTGGGCGCTGGAAAACGTCTACGACATCTGGCCGCAATGGCTGCACCGCTACGCCCCCGGTGTTGTGCGCAACCGGGAGCGCGTCTTTGGCCTGTGTGTGCCCACTGCCACGCCGGTCGTGCTGAGCCCCCGAGAGCACGATGCCTTTGAATGGCTGCCCTGGCAACGCGCAGCCGACCGGTGCTTTTCTGCCTCTAACGCCGAGGCCTGCCTGCTTCTTCCACAGTTCACTGCGCAACGGACGAGCTAGCGGACCGCCCCTGGGCTTCCGTTTATTTGCTTTTGGCGAGGGTCTGGATCAGGTGGTCTGAAAAGCCTTCTGCCGCTGGCGAGGTCGCGCGCCGCGCGGGGCTGTAGAGGCACACGTAGCGCATGACCTCGGGCGACAGGATGCGCCGGCGCACCAGGCCCAAGGGCTTGGCCAGCGCACCGACATAGTCGGGCGCCAGGGTCGCAGCCACATCAGCGGCTGCCAGGCCCATGGCGGTGGAGATGTTGTCCACGATCTCCACCGGCGTCACCCGTTGCCCGCTGGGCAGGCCGGTGTGCATCTGCGCCACGCTGCGCTCATGGTCGCGGCCGGCGGCCACCAGGGGGTAGGCGTGCAGCTGGTCCCAGGTCACGCTGCGCTTGTGGGCCAGGGGATGGGTGGGCGCGCACCACAGCACCCAGGGGCTCTCGAACAGCTGGGTGCGCACAACGTCATCGCCGCAGGCGCGGTCCGGGCCCAACGCCAGGTCGGCGTCGCCGCTGGCGACGGCATCCACGAGCTTTTCTACCGGCACATCGCGGATGTGGATGCGCACCTTGGGACGTTTTTGCACGTAGGCCTTGATGGCCTTGGGCAGGATCACGCTGGCTACCACCAGCGGTGCTGCAATCCGCACGATGCCGGCGGCGCGGTTGCGCACATCGCTGGCGGCCGATTGCGCCATGCGCAGGTGCTTGAGCACCGACTCTGCCGAGGCCAGGAACTCCCTCCCGGCGCTGGTGATGTCCACCCGGCGCGTGCTGCGCTCGAACAGCTTGAAGCCGAGTGCGTCTTCCAGTTCTCCCACCAGCTGGCTTACCGCCGACGGAGTGAGCGCGAGGCGGTCTGCCGTGGCCGCAAAGCTGCGCAGCTCGGCCACCGTGACAAAGGCTTCGAGCTGGCGGGGCGTGAAGTGGGGAAAAGACATGGCCGGTGATCTCCAGCGCTCTCGGGCGCTATTCATTAGATCATCTTCACAATCGATCAGAAAGCATTGATTGTGGTGCGACGGGGGTCTCTCGATACTTCGCGGCAGATGCAGACAGCCTCGCTGGTCCAGCGTCAATGCCCAGCGAATTCAAGACAACGATATGCCCACCCGCAGCACCAAATGATGAACGACGCCCGCTCAGAAACCGCACTGGCATCGCTGCGCAGTGCCTATGCAGGCCGTTTGTGGACGGAGCCAGCGGAGACCGCGGCGTTTCTCACGGACTGGCGCGGCAAGTGCACGGGGCCCGCGCTGGCGGTGGCCCAGCCTGCGGACACTGCCGAGGTGGCGCAGCTGCTCGCTTGGTGCCATGTGCACCGAGTACCTGTGGTGCCGCAGGGCGGAAATACCGGGCTCTCCGGCGGCTCGGTGCCAGAGGCCGACATGGCGGAGGGTAGCCTGCCGCTGTTGCTTTCCCTCACCCGGCTCAACCGCGTGCGCCAGATGGACCCACTCAACAACACCGTGGTGGTGGAGGCCGGAGCCACACTGTTGCAGGTGCAGGAGGCCGCCCGCGAAGCTGGGCGCCTGTTTCCGCTGAGCCTGGCCGCAGAGGGTTCATGCACCATCGGCGGCAACCTGGCCACCAATGCCGGCGGCGTGCAGGTGTTGCGCTACGGCAATGCGCGCGAGCTGTGCCTGGGCCTCGAAGTCGTTACGCCTGAGGGCGAGGTCTGGAACGGGTTGCGCACCCTGCGCAAGGACAACACCGGCTACGACCTGCGCGACCTGTACATCGGCTCCGAAGGCACGTTGGGTGTGATCACTGCCGCCGTGCTCAAGCTGTTCCCCCTGCCGGCCGCGCAGATGGTGGCGCTGGTCGGGGTGCCCACTCCCGAGGCTGCGCTGCAGCTTTTGGTGCTGGCCCAACAGCGCGTGGGCGCCTCGCTGACCGCGTTCGAACTGTTGTCGGACACCTGCATGCAGCTGGTGGTCCACCATGTGCCGGGCACACGGCGCCCGTTGGCGGAAGCTTCGCCCTGGTATGTGCTCCTGGAAGTTTCGGTCACGGGCTCCGAGGCGGATGCCCAGGTGCACGCGGCCCAGACGATGGAGGCCTTGCTCGAAGCGGCGATCGAGCAGGGTGTTGTCACGGATGCGGCCCTGTCGACCACGCTTGCGCAGTTCGAGGCTTTGTGGGCGCTGCGCGAGAACATTTCTGAGGCGCAGGGCGCCGAGGGCCCGACCATCAAACACGACATCGCCCTGCCGATCTCGCGCATCCCTGAATTCATTGCCCGCACCGATGCCGCGGTGGCTTCCACGTTTCCGCAGGTGCGCCAGATCACCTTCGGCCACCTGGGCGATGGCAACCTGCACTACAACGCCTCGCCCGCCATTCCCGTGACTCCCGGGCCACTCGGCGCAGCGGTCAAGGCGGCCTTCCTCGCGCTCGAAGGGCCGCTCAACCAGCTGGTGCACGACGCCGTGCACGACTTCGGTGGCTCCATCAGCGCCGAGCATGGACTGGGTGTGTTGCGGCGCGACGAATCCGCGCGCTACAAGGCGCCGCTGGAGCTTCGCCTGATGCACCGCATCAAGGCCGCGCTTGACCCAGAGGGCCTGATGAACCCGGCCAAGCTGTTGCCCCAGCCAGCGGCAGGCCACCGCCGCTAATTGCATCTATCGCATTGGAAACCACATGAACAATGACACGCTCAGCGTTGCCGGCATCGCCGTATCGCCCCACCACTACATCAACGGCCAGCGGGTCGCGTCGGACCTGCTGTTCGACCTGCACTCACCCATTGACCAGTCCCTGCTGGGCCGCATCAGCGAGGGCTCGCCGGCGCATGTGGATGCGGCCGTCACTGCTGCGGCGCGTGCCTTCCCGGCGTGGAGTGCGCTCACGGCGGCCGAGCGCAAGCCCTTCCTCGACCGCTTTGCGGCCGAGATCGGAAAGCGCTCCGACGCCTTTTGCACACTCGAATCCAACGACGCGGGGGTGCTGCTCTCGCGCATGAAGCACGGCGTGGTGCCGCGCGCCATGCTCAACATCACCTGGTTCGCAGAACATGCGCTGACCCTGCAGGACCGGCCCATCGAAACCGAACAGGCCACCCACCTCGTACGCCACGACCCGGCCGGCGTGGTGGCCATCATCACGCCCTGGAACGCGCCGCTGATGCTGGCCACCTGGAAGCTCGGCCCGGCCCTGGCCGCAGGCAACTGCGTCATCGTCAAGCCGCCGGAATGGGCGCCGCTGACCAGCAGCCTGCTGGCCGACTGCGCGCACGCCGCCGGCCTTCCGCCCGGGGTGTTCAACATCGTGCAGGGTGCGGGCGCCAGCACCGGTGCGCGCCTGGTCAGCGACCCGCGCTTGGCGCGTGTCTCGTTCACGGGCTCGGTGCCCACGGCCAAGTGGATCGCGCAGTCGGCCGGCGCCAACCTTGTTCCTTGCAGCCTGGAGCTTGGGGGCAAGTCGGCCTTCATCGTGCTGGAAGACGCCGACATCGACAACGCTGCTGCCACCGGCGCGATGATGTACCGCAACGCCGGCCAGGTGTGCCTGGCGGGCACGCGCTTCCTGGTGCACCGCAAGGTGCACGATGCCTTCGTGGCGGCCCTGCACGGCTATGTGGAAAAACTCACCGTGGGCGACCCGCGCGAGGCGGCCACCGAGGTCGGCCCCATCATCCACCCGCGCCAGGTCGAGCGTGTGCACGGCTTCGTGCAGCGGGCCGTGGCCGATGGCGCCACGCTGCTCTGGGGCGGGGCGCAGCACCCCTTTGGCGCGCAGTACTACCAGCCCACGCTGCTCACGCACCTGCGCCAGGACAGCGAGATCGTGCAGAACGAGGTCTTCGGCCCGGTGCTCACGCTGCAAACCTTCGACAGCGACGAGGAGGCCATCGCCCTGGCCAATGGCACGGACTACGGCCTGGGCGGCGTGTGCTACGGCGAAACGGAGCACGCCAGCGCCGTGGCGCAGCGGGTGCGCACCGGCTTCATCTGGGTCAACAGCTTCGGCATCCGCGACCTGGCCGCACCGTTCGGCGGCATCAAGCGCAGCGGCGTGGGCCGCGAAGGCGGGGACTGGAGCTTTGAGTTCTTCTGCGACGTGAAGGACGTTGTTGTCCCGAAAAAGCCCTTCCGCGCCAGCTTCAGCCACCGCTAAGACACATCCAAAGGAGACACACACCATGGGAAGCATCGTTGGCGCCGCCATCGTCTCGCACCACCCCGGCCTGATGCAGTGCGAGGAATTTCGCGTGCTGCAGGGCGCGGGGGCCGACTCGGACCTGATCCCTGGCTATGCGCGCCTGCGCGAGAAGATTGCCGCCGCCCGGCCCGACGTGGTCATCATCTTCGACTCGCACTGGTTCACCACGGGCTACCACCTGGTGGACGGGGCGCCGCGCTATCAGGGCATGTTCATCTCCGACGAGATGCCCTGGTACCTGCACGGCGTGCCCTACGACTACCGCGGCCACTCGGACCTGGCGCTCGAGATCGAGGCTGTCTCGCGCGAACAGAAGGGCTACAACCGCGTCATCAACCACCCCGACCTGGGCAAGCAGTACGCCACCATCAACCTGGTCAAGCACCTGCGCCTGGAGCGCAGCGACACGCCCGTGGTCACCGTGAGTTCGTGCCAGAACTGCGACTGGCGCCATTTCCTGAAATCGGGCGAGGCGATTGCCGAAGCCGTGCGCCGCAGCGACCTGCGCGTGCTGCTGCTGGCCTCGGGTGCGCTGAGCCACAAGTTCAACCCCATCGACTGGAAGCCGAACCACCCGCGCATCTTCCACGAAAGCAATGTCTCCCGGCCCGAGAACATCGTGAGCGATAAGGGCGCCATCGCGCTGATGGAGCAGGGCCGGCACGACATGGTGCTCGACCGCTGGCAGGACGAGTACCGCAAGATGCCCTGGGAGGCCTTCGGCGCCCACTACCTGCAGATGCTGGGCGCCATGGGCGGGGCCGACTGCCGCGCGCGCGGCGTGGCCCTGTCGGCCTACGAGAACGCACGCGGCACGGGCAACGTGCACATGTGGTTCGATGGGGAAACGCAAGCGGCGGAGGTTGCGGCATGAACTTCGAATTCCCGGTCACCGAACTGCCCGCCGTGATGCGCGGCCCGCGCGTGGAGCGCCGCCGCGTGCTGGTGGGCGGCAGCGCCTGCTGGGGCACCCTGGTGGAAGAAGGCGCGCAGCAGGGGCAGTTGCGCCTGGACGATGGCCGCGTGCTCGACCCTGCCACGGTGCAGCACCTGCCACCGGTCGCGCCCAGCAAGATCATCGCGGTGCACATCTCCTACAGCTCGCGCAGCTTGGAGACGCGCAACCAGCCCAAGCCGACCGAGACGCCCACCTACTTCACCAAGCCACCGACCTCCGTCAACGGCCATGGCTGCGAGATCCACAAGCCCGCCGACAGCCTGTACCTGAACTACGAGGGCGAGTACGCTGTGGTCATCGGCAAGACCTGCCGCAACGTGCTGCCTGATGAGGCCTGGGACTACATCGAGGGCTTCTGCCCGGCGCTGGACATGGGCCTGCAGAACTACCGCGACACCGACCAGGGCAGCATGCTGCGCGTGAAGGGCGCGGATACGCTGCTCCCCATCGGCCCCGGCATCGTGCGCGGCGTGAACCTGTTCGAGCAGACGCTGCGCACCTACCGCAACGGCCTGGTGGTGCAGGAGGCACACATCGGCGACGAGACCATCTGGGGCCCGCACTACGTGGTGGCCGACATCGCGCGCCACATCACCCTGGTGCCGGGCGATGTGATCCTGATGGGCACGCCCTGCCATTCGCGCTCTGTGGACCCGGGTGACTTGGTTGAATGCGAGATCACCGGCCTGGGCCGCCTGGCGGGCACCGTGGTGGCCATCGATGCGCCGCGCGCCTCGGCATTGGGCGTGGGCCACCAGCCCACCGACAGCCCCGAGGTGCGGCGGGTTGCGTTTGGCTTTGACGAGCGGGTGCCCGAGCGCTTCAAAGCCAACTACCAACAGGCCGCAACAAAACAGGCGCGAACGCCGTAGCCCTTTCCCGCTCCCGTTTTCCTTGATCGCACTACAACACCGGAGACAAACCATGAACCGTTCCTTCCCCACATCGCGCCGCAACGTTCTGCACATCGCGCTGGCCGGCGCCGCGGGCACACTGCCCATCATCGGGCGCGCCCAATCCATCGACACGGTCAAGATACTGGCCGGCTTTGCCGCCGGGGGCACCGTGGACACGCTCGCCCGGCGCGTCGCGACCCAATTGGCCCCGGCCTATGCCAAGTCGGCCGTGGTCGAGAACAAGACAGGCGCCGGCGGGCAGATCGCGATTGCCACGCTCAAAGCAGCCCCAGCAGACGGTGCCACCTTGTTGGTCACACCCATGTCCATGCTGGGCATCTACCCCCACACCTACAAGAAGCTTCCCTACGACCCGGTGGCCGATGTGACGCCGGTCTCGCTGGGCGTGGTGTTCGACATGGGTTTTGCCGTGGGCCCCCAGGTACCCCTGTCAGTGAAGACGGTGCCCGAGTTCCTCGAGTGGTGCAAGGCCAACCCCACGGGCGCCAACTTCGGCTCGCCCGCCCCGGGCTCGGTACCGCATTTCGTGGGCGAGCTGATCAGCCGCGCCGGCAAGGTCGACATGCGCCATGTGGGCTTTCGTGGCTCTCAGCCGGCCATCCTGGACCTGCTGGGCGGGCAGATCGCGGCCGTGTCGGCCCCGGTGGGTGAGTTCTTGCCGCACCTCTCAGGCGGCAAGATCCGCGTGCTGGCCACCTCGGGCGCCACGCGCAACAAGTTCATGCCCAATGTCAGCACGCTGGTCGAGCAGGGCTTCAAGGACATGGTCTACAACGAGTGGTTTGGCTTCTTCCTGCCCGGCAAGGTGCCTGCCGATCTGGTGCAAAAGGCCAACGCGGCCATCCGCACCGCCCTGGCCGACAAGGACGTGATTGCCGGATTGGCGGCCATGGGGCTAGAGGCGCGTTCGTCGAGCCCTGCCGAGCTGGCGGCACTGCTCAAGGCCGATGGCGAGAAGTGGGGTCCCATCGTGAAGGCCATCGGCTTCACCGCTGAGTCCTGAGGCCCGCACGATGCTCGACGACGCATTGATCCAGCAATTGGCCCGTGAACTGCACCAGGCCGAGAAGACCCGGGTGCAGGTAGAGCACTTCTCCAAACGCCACCCCGGCATGACGGTGCAGGACGGCTATGCCATCTCTCGCGCCTGGGTGGCGATGAAGATCGCCGAGGGCCGCACGGTGCGTGGCCACAAGATCGGCCTGACCTCGCGCGCCATGCAGGTCGCCAGCCAGATCACCGAGCCCGACTTTGGCACCTTGCTGGACGACATGTTTTTTGCCGAAGGCGGCGACATCCCGATGCAGCGCTTCATCCTGCCGCGTGTGGAGGTGGAGCTGGCCTTCGTGCTCCACAAGCCGCTGCGCGGCGAGCCGGGGCGGCCTCCTGTGAACATCTTCGACGTGCTGGCCGCCACCGAGTACGTGGTGCCCGCCATCGAGATCATCGACGCGCGCATCGAGCAGCACGACCGCCACACGCGCGTGATGCGCAAGGTGTTCGACACCATCTCGGACAACGCGGCCAATGCCGGCATCGTCACCGGCGGGCGGCCCGTGCGGCCCGATGCGGTGGACCTGCGCTGGTGCGGCGCGCTGCTCTACAAGAACGGGGTGATCGAGGAGTCTGGCCTGGCGGCCGCCGTGCTCAACCATCCGGCCACGGGCGTGGCCTGGCTGGCCAACAAGCTGGCACCCTATGGCGAGGGGCTGGAGGCGGGCGAGGTGGTGCTGGGCGGCTCGTTCACGCGGCCCGTGGCGGCTGCTGCGGGCGACACCTTCCATGCCGACTATGGGCCGCTGGGCAATATCGCCTTCCGCTTTGTTTGAAGGGACGCTGCTGTGCAGACACCGCTGAACACCTTCAAGCAGGCGCTGGCAGCGCGCACGCCGCAAATTGGCCTGTGGTTTGGCCTCGCCAGCGGCTATGCGGCCGAGCTGGTGGCGGGCGCAGGCTTCGACTGGCTGCTGCTCGACGGCGAGCACGCGCCCAACGACGTGCCGCGCATGCTGGAGCAGCTGCAGGGCATCGCCAGCGCCCGCGCCATGCTGGGCACGGGCCCGCACCCCGTGGCCCGGGTGCCCGTGGGCGACACCGCGCTCATCAAGCAGTACCTGGACATCGGCGCGCAGACCCTGCTGGTGCCCATGGTGGAGACGGCCGAGCAGGCCGCGCAGCTGGTGCGTGCCATGCGCTACCCGCAGGACGACGGGCAGGGCGGCATCCGCGGCATGGGTGCCGGTCTGGCACGCGCCTCGCAGTGGATGCGCTACCCCGGCTACCTCACAGAAGCCAATGCCCAGGTGTGCCTGCTGGTGCAGGCTGAGAGCACCCTCGCCATCCAGAACCTGGATGAGATTGCAAGCACGCCCGGGGTGGATGGGGTCTTCTTTGGCCCCGCCGACCTGTCGGCCAGCATGGGCCATGTGGGCAACCCGGGCCATCCGGCGGTGCAGGCTGTCATCGAAGACGGCATACGCCGCGTGTTGGCGGCCGGCAAGGCGCCTGGCATCCTGATGGCCGACGAGACACTGGCGCGCCGCTACCTCGAGCGGGGCGCAGTGTTCGTGGCTGTGGGGGTGGACACCAGCGTGCTGGTGGCGGCCACACGCGACTTGGCGGCGCGGTATGGCAGGGCCGTGCGTTCGGTCCCTTCGGCCACCGCGCCAGCGCTGGCGGTGTACTGATCTGCCAAGAGGGTTAGGGCCGCAGCCGGAGTTTTTCCATCGGATCGTCTGGCACGCTGTCTTCGCCCTCACCGAGGTCGCTGCCGCCTGGCGCGTTCGGCGTCGGTCCCAGCTCGGCAGCGTTGCGCGACCGGATGGCGACACCCCCCGGCCGGCGGTCGCTCTCCTGCCCCAGGATCGCGCGCGCCGGCGCACTTCCCACGCGGCTGCGCAGGGCGTTGATGGCCTCTTGCAGCGCTTCGGGCGATGCGATGCGTGCGCTGTGGCGCAGCAGCACCTGCTGCGACATGTCCAGCAGCTTGGAGTTGAGCGTGCGCTCAGCCTGTTGCAACAGTTGCTGTACGGCGCCGGCCGGATCGCCCGCCAGGCTCTGCGCCATGGCAGCTTCGGCGGTCTTGTTGACCAGGGGCAGGCAATCGCGCACCACTTCGCTGTAGGGCGCGTGCAGGTTGCAGGCGTTGGCCAGCAGCTTGGTCAGGCCGCGGGTATTGGCATAGCGCATGCCCACCGCCCGGATCCAGCCTTCGCCCTCAGACAGGTCGATGGACGTGGCCGCCAGCACGGCCAGCAGGCTGCCCAGGTTGCACGCCGCCTCAAAGTCAAAACTGCTGGACGTGATCTCGGCCGCCATGTCGCGTACAGACTCCACCGCCTGCGAGAACTGCCGTTGCTGGATGAGCTGCAGCGCGCGCGCCACGGTGGTGAACCGCTGGATGCGCGCGCTGCCCTGGTGGCGTTCCAGCACGCGGCCGAAGTCCGCCATGCAGCGCTCGATGCCCTTGCGGTCGTTTTCGGCAAAGTACGCAAAGGTGAGCAGCACCAGCGACTGAAAGTCGAACAGCTTGGAGTCGATGCCCAGGATGGCGGCGCGAGACAGCACCTTGGTGGCCGTTTCCCGGTCGCCCATGTAGTACGACATCATTCCCAGCTTCTGCAGCCGCACCACCGAATCCGGCGTGAGCCCGCTGGCGGTGCGATAGGTCTCGATAGCCTGCGAGAAATTGCCCAGCTCCACCTGCGCGCGGCCCAGCACATCGTAGGCGTCGGCAAACGACGCGTCCTCGCCAATCAGCTCCTGCAGCGTGGTCACGGCGCGCGCCGCCTGGCCGGATTCGATCTGCGCACGCGCCACACCCAGCTTGGCCCAGGGCAGGGCGCGCGCCGCAATCACCGCTTCGAACAAGGTGCGCGCCTCGTCATGGCGGGCAAGCCGCAGCAGCAGCTCGGAGCCGATGCGCGCGGCGTACAGCCAGTAGGGCTGGCGGGCCTCGAATCGGGCCACACACAGACGCGCGGCACTTTCAAAATCCTCGGCCTCGATGGCGTCGAAGATGGGGCGCAGGTGCACCTTGCGCAGGCGGGCCAGGCTCAGCCGCTCGAAAAGCGCACTGGGGGTAAAGGGTTTGAGCAGATAGCCATCGAGCGCCGACTCGGCAGCCTCGGCCACGGCGGCGTACGAGGCTTCGGACGTGACCATGAAGAACACCGTGGAGAAGGGCAGCAGCTGGGCACGGCGCAGGTCGTCCAGCAGGGTCTGGCCGGAGTAGCCGCCTTCGCCAAAGTATTGGTCGCACAACACGTAGTCGAAAACGGTGTGCTCCAGCCGGTTGCGTGCGTCCTGCACGCGGGTGCATTGCACGATGCGGGTCACGCCGTACTCGCGCAGCTGCCCCACCAGAATGCTGCGTGACGTGGCATTGCTGTCGACGATCAGCGCCAGGACCGGGGGCGGTGCGGCGGACGGGTCGTTCTCGGTAGCCATCAGGGGTGTGGTCCGGGCCGCCATGGCGGCAAGTGGATGCAACCAAGTGTAAGTCGACGGCTGGTGGCCGAGCGTCGGGCAAACCCGCACCGGGTGCGGCTTGCGACACAATCCCAGGTCCTACAAGCGGCAGACGACCGCCTGCTATCTTCTAGAGCGCCCCATGGACACTGACTTTCGCTGCTTCGTAGCGCGCCCTGCGGCGTTGCTTCTCCTTGCGGGCATGGGCCCGCCGCGTTGTCGCGGTTTGCCTGGCGCGCCCATCACCGCACTGGCCAGTGCGTTCAACTACCGTTTCTAGGACCATGCAACACGACGACATTCTGCGGGTGGCTACCTACAACATCCACAAGGGGGTACAAGGCATTGGTCCCGTGCGGCGGCTTGAGATCCACAACCTCGGGCTGGCGGTGGAGCAACTTGACGCCGACATCGTGTGCCTGCAGGAAGTGCGCAAGCTGCACCGGCGCGAGGCCACGTACTTTCAGCGCTGGCCCGAGCTGCCCCAGGCCGAGTTCCTTGCGCCCGAAGGCTACGAGGCGGTGTACCGCACCAACGCCGTCACCAAACACGGTGAACACGGCAACGCGCTGCTGTCGCGCTGGCCCGTGGTCGGGCACCAGCACGAGGACATCTCCGACCACCGCTTCGAGCAGCGTGGTTTGCTGCACGTCGAGGTCGATGCCCACGGCCGGCGCATCCACGTGATCGTGGTGCACCTGGGCTTGATTCCCGGCAGCCGCATCCGCCAGATCGAGCGGCTGGCGCGTTTTATCGAACGCGAAGTGCCGCCCGATGCCGCGGTGGTGGTGGCGGGTGACTTCAACGACTGGGGGCAGCAGATCAAGCGCATGCTGGCAGGATTTGCGTTGCACGAGTTCGATGCGCCGCGCGCCTTCACCTACCCCGCGCGCCTGCCGCTGGCGCAGCTCGACCATGTCTACGTGCGCGGGCTGACGCCGCTGTCGCTGCACGTGCCGCGTGGCCGCATCTGGTGGCGCATGTCCGACCACCTGCCCTTGATCGCCGAGTTCCGGCTGTAGCCCCGCCCGTGAAGAAAAAATCGCCCTTCAGGACCCACGGTTTCGAATTTGCCGACGACCACCGGGTCCGGCTGCTGCAGGGGACGGAGGAGCTGTTCCCCGCGCTCATCGAGGCCATGGACGCCGCGCTGTCGGACATCCAGTTCGAAACCTACATCTTTGACTTCACGGGCGCCGGTGCCTCGGTGGCCGAAGCGCTGATGCGTGCCGCCCAGCGCGGCGTGCGCACCCAGCTGGTGGTGGATGGCGTGGGCACCGGCGCGCTGCCGGTGGCGTGGGCCGAGCGCCTTCAGGCGGCCGGCGTGCTGTACCGCGTGTATTCGCCCCTGGGGCCGCTCGGTCTGCTGCTGCCGCACCGCTGGCGCCGCCTGCACCGCAAGCTGTGCGTGGTGGACGGCCGCACGCTGTTTTGCGGCGGCATCAACGTACTCGATGATTTTCACGACCCGAACTACGGCGCGCTGGAGGCACCGCGGTTTGACTTTGCCGTGCAGGCCACCGGCAGCCTGGTGACGGCCGCCAGCGAAACCATGGACCAATTGTGGTGGCGCATGCAGGCCGTGCGCGACGCGCGCGAGCGCCGCCTGCCCGAGGCGCTGCAGTCCCTGCGCGCCGCCAGCGCAGCCCAACACGCGGCCGATGTGGCCAACGCCGACACCGGCCCGCCCATGCGCGCGGCGCTGGTGCTGCGCGATAACGTGCGCAACCGCAGCCGCATCGAAAAAGCCTACCGCCGGGCGATTGGCGCCGCGCGGCACGAGGTCATCATCGCCAACGCCTACTTCATGCCCGGCGGCAAACTGCGCCGTGCGCTGGTGATGGCCGCGCGCCGGGGGGTGCGCGTGCGCCTCTTGCTGCAGGGCCGGTACGAATATTTCATGCAGTACCACGCGGCGCGGCCGGTGTACGGCGCGCTGCTGGAGGCAGGCGTCGAGATCCACGAGTACGAACCCAGTTTTCTGCACGCCAAGGTGGCTGTGATCGACGCGCTGGGCGAGCGGCCCTGGGCCACGGTGGGCTCGTCCAACCTCGACCCGCTGAGCCTGCTGCTGGCGCGCGAAGCCAATGTGGTGGTTGAAGACGCCGCCTTTGCCGCCGACCTGCGCCAGCGCCTGGTACACGCCATGCAACACGCCGGCCGGCGCATGGACCCGGCGCAGTACGCGGGCCGCCCGCTGGGCCAGCGCCTGCTCGACCGCATCGCCTTTGGCCTGATGCGGCTGGCGCTGTGGATCAACGGCAAGAGGTACTGAGGTGGGGTGAGAGACCCTCTGGGCAGCTGCGCCGCTTCCCCCAAGGGAGATCGCACCCCTGGCCCGGCAAAGCCGGTTCGACGGGTGCACTGGTAGGAGGGCCGCGCTTGTTTTTTGCGCAGTGGGCGGGCGGGGCTGGAGTGAATGCGGGATTCCTGCATCTGAATTTGCTATTGTTTTGATAGCTATTAGCGCTTATGGGTCAAGCGCTGGAGGCCAAAAGCCCTTCAAATCCGGATTGTTGCAATCGCTGTTACGATTCCTGCCATGTCCAGCACCACTGCCGCCGATATGACGCCCACCCCGCCGGACGAAGGCACGCCTGTCTCCGTCAAAATCCGGGAGCGCCTTGCCGCCGCCCGCAAGCGCTTTCATGCCAATGACAACATTGCAGAGTTCATCGAACCGGGCGAGCTGGAGAAGCTGCTCGACGAGGTGGAGCACAAGATGCAGGGCGTGCTCGACAGCCTGGTGATCAACACCGTGGGCGACCACAACACCAACAACACGGCGCGCCGCGTGGCCAAGATGTACCTCAACGAGGTGTTCAAGGGCCGCTACGTGGCCCAGCCGCCCATCACCGAATTCCCCAACGCCGAGCACTTGAATGAGCTCATGATCGTCGGCCCCATCACCGTGCGCAGTGCCTGCAGCCACCACTTCTGCCCGGTCATCGGCAAGATCTGGATCGGCGTGATGCCCAACGAGCACACCAACGTGATCGGCCTGTCCAAGTACGCGCGCCTGGTCGACTGGGTGATGGGCCGCCCGCAGATCCAGGAAGAAGCCGTGGTGCAGCTGGCCGACCTGATCATGGAAAAGACCCAGCCCGACGGCCTGGCGATCGTGATGGAAGCCAGCCACTTTTGCATGTCCTGGCGCGGTGTGCGCGAGATGGACAGCAAGATGATCAACTCCGTGATGCGCGGCGTGTTCCTCAAGGACTCGGCGCTGCGCCGCGAATTCCTCTCCCTCATTCCCCGGTAAGAACCGAGCTTCTCGCCCTCACCACTTTCGGAAAGAACAGACCATGCTTGTACGCCTGCTCTATGCCAGCCGCGCGGTGGACACCTCGCCCGCCGCCATCGAAGCCATCCTCACGCAATCGCGCCAGCACAACCCGGGCTGCGGCATCACCGGGGTGCTGTGCTACGGCGGCGGCGTTTTTCTGCAGGCCATCGAAGGCGGTCGCGCGGCGGTGAGCGACCTGTATGGCCACATCCAGCGCGATGTGCGCCACAAGAACGTCGAGTTGCTGCACTACGAAGAGATTTCGGAGCGCCGCTTTGGCGGCTGGACGATGGGCCAGGTGAACCTGTCCAAGATCAACCATTCGATCCTGCTCAAGTATTCCGAGAAACCCGAGCTGGACCCGTATGCGGTGTCGGGCAAGGTATCGTTTGCGTTGCTCGAAGAGTTGATGGCCACGGCCGCCATCATCGGCAGAGCCTGAAAAGCGGGGCGCTTGGCTACTGCGCGGCCACATCCCGGGCCTGCGGTACTCGCCGCACGGGAGTGCAGCTGCGTTCCTCAACCCAGGCTGGGGCCGCTCGCTACGCAAATCACCCCACTTTTCTGCGCAGCTATAGATAGCGTTTCCTAGCCGCAGCCGCCCAGAAGGCGCTGCGGCTTTTGCGTTCAGGCCGTTCCTTTTCCCACCCCGTGACCCTCACCGCCTTCGCCCTCATCATCCTCGCCGGCCTTATCCACGCCTGCTGGAACATCGTGGCCAAGAAAGCAGGGGGCGACTCGCGCTTCGCGTTCTTCACCTCTGTGCTGATGATGCTGTTCTGGGCGCCCCTGGGCTGGATCCTGGGGCGCGATGCGGTGCCGCTGTGGGGCGCGGTGGAGTGGGGCTTTGTGGTGGCCAGCGGGCTGCTGCACGTGGGCTACTTTGTCATCTTGCTGCGCGGCTACCGCAAGGCCGACCTCACGGTGGTGTATCCGCTCGCGCGGGGCTCGGGGCCGCTGTTGTCGTCGCTGGTGGCCATCACGCTGCTGGGCGAGCGCATCTCGGCGCTGGGGGCGTTGGGCATCGTTGGCGTGGTGGGCGGCGTGTT
This sequence comes from Acidovorax sp., assembly GCA_004210805.1. Classification (GTDB taxonomy): domain Bacteria; phylum Pseudomonadota; class Gammaproteobacteria; order Burkholderiales; family Burkholderiaceae_C; genus Acidovorax. Next base: position 14,342 of record SDXZ01000018.1, on the reverse strand, counting down.
CCTCATCGCGGGCGGCCCGGGCCTGCTGCGCGCAGCGCACGACCCGGCGGCGCGCGCGCGTGTGCACAAGGGCATTGCCTACGGTCTGCTGACCGGCGCCTTCATCGCCAGCTACACGGTGGTCGATGGCTACGCGGTCAAGATCTTGCTGATGTCCCCGATCCTGATCGACTACATGGGCAACTTCGTGCGGGTGGCGCTGCTGGCGCCCGTGGTGCTGCGCGATGTGCCTGCCGCGCGCGCGCTGTGGCTCACGCAGTGGCGCGTGGCGCTGCTGGTGGCGGTAGTGAGCCCTGTGGCCTATGTGCTCGTGCTGTACGCGATGCGCGAGGCACCGTTGTCACACGTGGCCCCCGCGCGCGAGGTGTCGATGCTGTTTGCCGCGCTCATCGGCGGCCACCTGCTGGGCGAGGGCGACCGTGCGGCGCGCATTGCGGGCGCGGTGTGTATTGCCGCCGGCGTCACGGCCCTGGCGCTGGGATAAGAGGATGCACCCCCTGAGTCGCTTCGCGCCTCGGTGCCGCCGCCAGAGGCGAGGGCTCTTCGTTGCCGTCCAAGCCTGCGCAGGCAGGCTTGGAGCCGCGCCACTCAGCCCCTCTCTCGTCTCGCTGCGCGAGCCGGGAGGGGGACGCCCCCAGCGCACGCTAGCGGAGCGCCGCATACGCTGCTTGACGGCCCTTGCGCGGGGGCACTGGCATTGGTCGCGCCAGTGGCATAGGTTGCGTCCAGTTGATCGGCCGGAGTCTGAAGGGGAAGGGCATGTTGGTCGGATGTGATTTCTCCAGCAGCCCCACGCGGCGCAAGCCCATCGTGCTGGCGCTGGGCCAGCGCCAGGGCGCGCGCGTGCAGCTCACCGCGCTGGAGCGGTTGGACACGCTCGCTGCGTTCGGCCAGTGGCTGGCACGGCCGGGCGACGACTGGGTGGGTGGTTTTGATCTGCCGTTCGGCCTGCCGCGCGAACTGGTGCAGACCCTGGGCTGGCCCACCGAATGGCTCGCCTGCATGGCGCACTACCGCAGCCTCAGCCGCGAGCAGATCCGGGCGCAGTTTGCGGCGTTCTGCGGTGCGCGGCCCGTGGGCGGCAAGTTTGCGCACCGCGCTACCGATGGGCCCGCGGGCTCCAGCCCGTCGATGAAATGGGTGAACCCGCCGGTGGCCTACATGCTGCACGCGGGCGTGCCGCTGCTGCTCGATGCCGGCGTGCACCTGCCGGGCTTGCAGGAAGGCCCGCCCGGGCAGGCCGGCCGCCGTGTGGCGCTGGAGGCCTACCCCGGCCTGCTGGCGCGCGAGGTGCTGCAGCGGCGCAGCTACAAAAGCGATGACCGCGCCAAACACACACCCGACCGGCTCATCGCCCGCAAGGATTTGGTGACCGCGCTGGAGATGGGCCAGACACGCCTGGGTTTGCGCCTGAAGCTCAGCCACGCGCAGCGCGATGCGCTGGTAGACGACGCCAGCGGCGACAGCCTGGACGCCGTGTTGTGCCTGCTGCAGGCCGCCTGGGGCCTGCAGCGCTACGCCGAGGGCGACCCGTTCTACGGCCTGCCGCCGGGGCTGGACCCGCTCGAAGGCTGGATCGTGACGGCCTGAGCGTGGTGAGCGAGGTCAGTCCAAGCGATTGCTATCAAATAAATAGCTATATGCGCTTATCCATCAAGCGCTAGGTGCCAAAAAACATCCAAAGTTTCTTCTGAAGAAGACTCTGAGAGTGCGGCCGCGTGCACTCCGCCGATGCCAAAGTGAAACAGAGAGAAACAGCCGCGTCGGCGGCGAACAACACATTGACCTCTGCGGTGCCGGGCCGCTGCCCCCAAACGGTGCAACCCGCTGCTACGCTCGCGGGCGCTCTTCCGTGGAGGGAGGGTGAAGCGCATCAACGATCGGGAAAAAATGAACAAAAAAGCAGTGTGGGGCACCGCGGCGGTGCTGGTGGTTGCGGGCTATGGCGCCGCGACCTGGTACCTGGGCGAACGCGCGCAGAGCGCCTACCAGGAGGCGCTGGCCGAGATGCAAAAGCTCGTCGGCCCCGAGGTGCTGGTGTCCCAGCAATACACCCGCGGTTTCTGGACCTCACAAGGCCAGCTGGTGCTGCAGTGGACCCCGCCCGCAGCGACTGAAGAGGAAGAAGATGGCGAGGAAGCTGATGCGGCCCCGGCGGTCGCACCGCAGGCCATCCGCTTCACGGTGGAGAACACCGTGCGCCACGGCCCGTTGGCCGGCTGGCGCCTGGCTGCGGCGGTCATCGAAACGCGCGTGGCCAGCGTGGAAGGTGTGGACGAAAAGATGCGCAAGACCTTTGCCAAGGTCAGCGCCCCCACATTGACCACCGTGCGCAACCTCACTGGCAGCCATGACATCGCGGTGGCCTGGCCTGCGGGCGAGGTGGGTGAGGGCGAGGACCTGGTGCGCTGGCAGCCCTTGGGCTACCAGATGACTTTGAACGCCGATCGCACCCGCCTGAGCGGCGACTTCGCCTGGCCAGAGTTCATCCTGCAGACGCAACACCAGCCGGAGGAAGACGACGACGAGCCTGCCGCCGCCGAACGCCCGGTTGAGCGGTTTGCCGTGGCGGTCCAGGGCATGAAAGGCGACTTCAACATGCAGTTTCAGGACGGCCTGTGGCTGCTGGCGCCTGGCCATGGCAAAGGCACGTTCAGCAAGCTGACGGTCACGCGGACGCCGGCAACCGCTGCAGCTGCGGGCGCCGCACCCGAGCCGCTAATGGCGCTGAAGGACCTGTCGTATGGCATCAACATCGAGCGCACCGGCGCCCACCTGGGCTGGGTCACGACCATGAAAGGCACCGGCAGCGTCGGGCCCCTGGCGCTGGAGTCGCTGGAGCTCAACGAAACCGTGAGCCGCATCGACGTCGAAGCGCTGAAGCTGGTGCAGAAGGCACTGATCGACGCCTACAAGGCGGACCCGGCCACCGCGAGCCCGACGGGCGAAATGCCCTGGGCGGTATCGCTGATGGAAGCGGTTCCAAAATTTGTGGCCGCCTTGCCTGCCTATGCGGTCAAGCTGTCGGCCAAGGTGGACGGCGAGCAAGGCGAGTTGCAATATGGCGTCGAGCTCAAAAGCGTCCCTGATGCCGAGCAGATCGCAGAAGGCGCCTGGGGCCAGGCCGTGCTCAAGAGCAGCGCCCTGCACGCCAGCCTGCGGTTGCCCAAGGCCTGGTTGCCTCGCCTGGCGCAAGCTGCAGGCACCAAGGTGCCCAAGCCCGAAGAGATGGACGTGATGCTGGGCATGGCCCAGGCGCAGGGCTTCGTCAGGCAGGAAGGCAACCACCTGACCAGCGCCGTGCGCATGGAGGATGGCAAAGTGGTGCTCAATGGCAAGGAAATCGCCGTGCCACTGATGCGCCAGTGATCTATTGACCCATTGACCCGTTGCGCTGGCCGCACACCATGCCCATGCCTATGCCCGCACCAAGCGTTTCACGCATTGCACGCACTGCAGACCCTGCGTGGACTGCCAAGGGCTTGGCGGCAGCTGCCCTGGTGCTGGCGCTCTCAGCCCTGTCCGGCGCTGCGTTTGCGGCGCCTGCCCCGTGGTACTACTGGCGCAGCAAGGTGGATGGCGCGCGGGTCTGCGCACAGACCTCTCCCGGCTCCGGCTGGGAGCGCGACAGCGCCGCCTACGAAGGCCCGGGCTGCCAGCCCCGGCGCAAGGTGCTGGTCATCCCCATGCGCTGACCGCCACGCCCGTGCTCCAGGGCGGCTTGTTATAAAAATCATAGCTAACAGCGCTTATCACATAAGCGCTGGCAGCCAAAATCGCTTGCAATAGTGTGTATGCATTCGATAATGGCACGCATGACCGAATTGATCCTCATCCGCCACGGCGAAACCGATTGGAACCGCGAGCTGCGCTTTCAGGGCCACGTGGACGTACCGCTCAACGCCACGGGGCGCGAACAAGCCCGCCGCCTGGCCGAGCGGCTGGCCTTTGACAAGCTGGCGGTGGACCACCTGGTCTGCAGCGACCTGATCCGCACACAAGAAACCGCCGCGCCCAGCCTGCAGGTGCTGTTTCCGCAACTGCGCATCGACACCCTCACCGACAGCAGCCTGCGCGAGCAGAACTTCGGCATCGTCGACGGCAAGCGTGTGGACGACGTCAAGCTCGAACATGCCGACGCATGGAACCAGTGGCTGCGCTTTGAAGCCGACTACGGCATGCCCGGAGGCGAGACCACGCGCCAGTTCCACACCCGCGTGATGGACGCCGTGCGCCGCATCGCGCAGCAGTACTCCGGCCAGAAAATCATGGTGGTCACCCACGGCGGCGTGCTCGACATGATCTGGCGCACCGCCCGCGGCACGGGCCTCGATGGGCCGCGCCAGAGCGACATCCCGAATGCGGGGCTCAACCGGGTGCGGGTGCAGGGCGATGCGGTGGAGGTGCTGGACTGGGCGGATGTGCGGCACCTGGCGGATTTGCCGGCGCAGCCGGTATATGACCAGACGAAGTTGGTGGTGCGGTAGGGCCGCACAAGCTTGGCCGCCTCGCACGTGGCGCGGCGAGGTATCGTGATGGGACGTTGCTCTGTCAGCCGGCCAACCAGTCCGGGCGGCAGTCCCCACTCTCGATCTGAGCCGCGTTTATGCACAGGTATTTGCTGCCGTCTTCCCTCGCCAGCGCCAGGTAGTGGCCCAGTTGGCGTGATTCAATGGTGAGCAGAACCCACAGTGCCATGATCCGCTGGTATTCATGTCCGGACTCCCACGCTTGGCGGCACAGCCGCTCTGCGTGCGGCGACCCTATGAATCCCAGGGCTTGCAGTGCGATCCGGCGCACGTATTCATCCTGGTCTTCCACCAGCTGCAACAAGGCGCTTTCGGCCGTTGCGAACGGGAGTACATGCTTGCCGAGTTGTTTCGCAGTTTGCCACCGGGTGTCCGGTTCCTCGCAGGAAAGGATGTAGGGGAGCAACTCCGACAGCAGCAGGGGTCGTTGACCCAACTGAGATGAGAGGTAGCTGATTTCGTTGTCCCGGGCGATCGCGTAGATGAGGTCGTCCACGACGTCGACGCACAAGTCTGCGGCAGACACCGTTTCCAGACAATCGATGAAGGCGTGATGAAGTTCGGTCCACGCTTGGTAGCCGCATTCCCACTCACCGTAGCGGTCCTCAGCGGGATACTGTTGCGCCCAGGCGCGAAACTTGGCGACCTCGCTGCGGATCGCGCTTGGCCCTGCACTGTCACCGTCCCCCATCAATGGCGACGTACTGGTGCATGCCCTTGGCACCTTAGACATCCTGCACAGCGCTGAGCGCAGGCAACCCCAACACCCCATTCAAAACCCCCACCTGCCGCGCCAACCGCACCGACTCCGGCTGCGCATTCGCCATCGGCTGCAGCACGTTCTGCACCGCCGCCCACTGCCCGTTGCGCTGCAGTGCATCCATCCAGATCTGGTGAAAGAGGTCGCGTTGCGCATGGCTGCCACCGATCTCGATGAGCCTTGGCAAGGCAATGCCCAACTGCTGTGCTGCTGTCGCCCACTCGCCCTGCGCGTGTGCCAGCAGGCCCTCGGCGGCGGGCACACAGACCTGCTGCCACACGGTGCGCTCGTGCGCTTCGGTGCGGGTGGCGGCGTGGGCCTCGATGTTGTGCAGCAGCGTGCGCGCGGCGTCCAGGCGGCCCGCGCGGGCCAGGCCGTAGAGGTATTGCAGGTCCAGAAAGGGCAGCACGTGGTCGGACAGGCGTTGTGCCAGGTGGTCGGCCACATCGGCCCAGCGGGGGCCCACATCGACACCCGCCAGCTCCAGCCGCGCCAGCAGTGACACGGCGTTGATCTGGTCCTGCGTGTATTCCTTGACCACGCCCCACACCTGCTGGTCGTACAGCGCCAGCACGTCGGCGTGGCAGTCCTGCTCCAGCATAAAGAGGGCCTGGTGCCACCAGTTGTGGGTGACCATGAAGGAGTTCAGGCCCGTCCAGGTGTCGCTGACGCTGGCCAGGAATTCCGTGCCTTCGGCGATGCGCCCCTGGGTCAGCATCACGTGCGCCAGCGCGTGGTGGGCCCAGGGCTCCTTGCGGCACAGGTGGACGGCGTGGCGCGCGGCCGCTTCGGCCTGGCCGAGCAGGTGGCACTGCTCCCAGCCAAAGGCCAGCATGCCGTGCAGGTAGGGCACGTCGGCCGCGGCGGGCACGGCCTGCAGCGCCAGTCGCAGCATGCCGGGCGAGTTGCCGCGGTTAAACAGGTGGTACTGGCCGAGCTTGAGCGACGCGAGGTCGCGCGGGTGCAGGCGGGCTTGCTCTTCATGCAGCGCGATGGCGCGGGGCAGATCGCCGTCGACCCAGGCGGACACAGCGGCCACAAAGCGCTGTTCGCGTTCGCTGGCCTCCGGGGCGCTGGCGAGGGCCTGGTCGATGAAGGGACGCGCATTGCGGGCTGCGTCCGCCGATTCCGCAAACATGTGCAGCGCCGCGCAGCTGGCCTGCACGATGGCGCTGGCGTCGGCCGCTGCGCCCAGCACATTCACCGCACGGGCTTCGCAGGCGATGAAGCCTTCCACAAAGTCGTTCAACGCGGCCAGGCTGGCCGGGTCGTGCAGCGTGGTGGGGTTGCCCAGGCTATCGGTCAAGGGAGCGTGCTGCATGGATTGTTTGGGTAGCCACTTACACGGATTCCTGTTTCAGGATCCCATGCCGTTCGGGCTGACTTTGTCGAAGCTCTTCGCCGCGCTTCGACAAGCTCTGCGTGAACGGGTGGTCGTGGTGAAGGCGAGCTGGCATCAGCCCCCCTTGATCAGGGTCAGGTACGCGTTGCGGGTTTCGGCGGAGACCGAGTTCACCAACTGCTCGTGCGGTGTCTGGTGGCGCGCCAGCATGCGCGCCGTGGCGATGGTCTTGGATTTGCAGAACCAGTGGCAGGTGTGCTGCATGAGGAACAGCTCCGCCGTCATCATGAAGGCGCGCTCCTTAGGCGACAGGTGCTGGGTGTTTTGCACCACGTGGGCAATGCCGCGCGCATGGAGGGCCAGGGCCTTGCGCATGTCAAAGGTCATTGCCGGCAGCAGCTTCTCGGCAAACGGAATCGCCATGGACAGGCGGCTGACCCGCGCGTCGGCCTCTGCCACTTTGGCAAAGTCGGCGGCAAAGCGGTTGAATTGTTCGCTCAGCTGCAGTTCGGTGGTGCTCAGCAGGTTCCAGATCTGCGTGCGGCGCTCGTCGGTGCTCTCGCCCAGGGCGCGCAGATAGCCGTCGGTCAGTGCTTCCATGAGCTTTTCGATCTGGAAGTTGGCCAGGTGGCTGCCCAGCAGGGCAATGCGCTTGCGCTGCTCTTTGGCATTGAGCATGAAGGTGCCGGTGGCGATGAGGATCGCCAGGATGAGGATGTCCATGCGTCGAGGAGTGAAGGCGTTGTGTGGTGGTGGCCCGGGCGCGTGCCGGTCTCGGCGGAGGTCGGGGCCGGCGGTGGCTGCAGACCCTCAAGGGTACCAATAACCCGCGGCCTGCGGCTGCGCGGGTGCTGGCCAGTTCGGTGGTGGCGGCTCGGACGGAGGCCGATCATGCAAGGCGCACACCGGCGCACTCACCGCACCCCGCCGCACTCACCGCAGCGGCGGCGGGGGGGCTTGCGGCGCAGCGGGACGTCCAGGCTGGCATGCGCGGATCGGCGCACGGGTGAACGACTTGCCCCTCAGTGCCCTCAGTGCCCTTCGTGCCCTCAGGCTGCGGGCGGCTGCGGCCAAGGGCGTTGTGGCTCGCGGATCAATTCGAAGGCGTGCGCCACCTGCAGCACGCCCAGGTCGTCAAACCGCGCACCCGCAATCTGAAGGCCAATGGGCAGGCCGTTGGCGGTGTAGCCGCAGTTCACCGAAGCAGCAGGTTGCTCGGACATGTTGAATGGCACGGTAAAGCCGATGTGCTCCAGCGGGCGCAGCGGGTCGTTGGTGGGCGAGGGCAGCTCGGCCTGGAAGGCGGGCATGGGCGCCACGGGCGAGATCACGTAGTCGAACGCGCTGCAGGCTTTGACGGTAGCCACGCGTGTCAGGTGGAACTGGTGGCTGGCGTGGAAGACCTCAGTGCCGCTCATGCCGGCCGCGCTGTCGGCCCAGGTGCGGATGTAGGGCAGCACCTTGTCGCGGCGCTCTGCGGGCAGGGCCTGCAGGTCGGTGTGCGAGCGCATGCGCCAGAAGTGGTCCATGCCGTCGAGCATGGCTTGCGTCATGAACGGCAACATGGGCACGATGGTGGCGCCAGCGGCTTCCAGCCAGCGCGCCGCGCGCTCCACGGCGGCCTTCACCTCGGGCTCTACCGCCAGGCCGCAGCCTGCGTCCAGCAGCAGACCGATGCGCAGGCCGCGCAGGCGGTCGACACCCTGGTCGAACTCGCCCCAGGCGATGTCCTGCGCGGGCAGGCTCATGCTGTCGCGCGCGTCGGGCTGGCTGAGCACCTGCATCATCAGCGCGGCGTCGGCCACCGTGCGGGTCATCGGGCCGGCGGCGCGGCCGGTGTAGGGCGGGTCGATGGGAATGCGGCCCAGGCTGGGCTTCAGGCTGAAGATGCCGCACCAGCTGGCCGGCAGGCGCAGCGATCCGCCGATGTCGGTGCCGATGTGCAGCGGGCCGTAGCCGGCGGCCGCCGCAGCCCCGCCGCCCGCGCTGGAGCCGCCGGGGCCCTTGCGGGTGTCCCACGGGTTGCGCGACAGCGGATGAAAGGTGGACAGACCCGACGACAACATGCCGTAGTCGGGCATGGTGGTCTTGGCGACGATGACGACGCCGGCCTCGCGCATGCGTGCCGCGGGTGGGGCGTCGGCCGCCGCAGGAGTCAGCTCGACAGCCGCCGTGCCCAGCGGGGTCGGGTCGCCTTGCGTCGCGATGTTTTCCTTGATGGTGCTGGGCACGCCGTCGAGCAGGCCCTGGGGCGCGCCCTTGTGCCAGCGCGCTTCGGACGCGCGGGCCTGGGCCAGCGCAGCCTCGGGCCGCAGCAGGTAGGTGGCCTTTATGTGCGGCTCCCAGCGCTCGATGTGCGCCAGCACGGCCTGCGTGACCTCCACAGGGGACAACGTGCGCTGGCGGTAGGCGGCCAGGAGTTCGTGGGCGGGCAGGTCGTGCAAGGCAGTCATGGCGGGTATGGGGAGTTTTATCAATAAAAAAGGCTGCCAGCGCTTATGGATAAAGCGCTGGCAGCTATTGTTTTAGGAGCTATCTACTTCTGCTTCAGCTATTCATTGCACTGTGCGCTGCCCGCGAAACTGGCGCAGCCCAGGCGCGGCAGCCGAGCAAGGGCCGCCCCGCAGCGAGGGCTGCGTCCCCCTGCCCGCGCGCAGCGCGAGAGCGGGGGGAAGACGCGAAGCGTCTCAGGGGGGTGTCTGAATCTCAAGACCAGGAGAGCGACGAGATGTCGTTCACGAACACGGGCATGTCTTTCCACAGGCCCTTGAGGTTCTTGTTGGCCACCGTGATCCACTGGTTGGAGTACAGGAAGGCGTGCACCGAATCCTGCGCCAGCAGGCGCTGCGCCTCGCCCAGCAGGCGCGAGCGGTCCGCGGGGCGGGCGGCGTTCTTGATCTGGCTGAACAGCTCGTTGAACTTGGGCGAGTTGTAGCCCCAGTAGTAGTCGGGCTTGGCAAAGTTGCCCAGGTCAAACGGCTCGACGTGGCTGATGATGGTCAGGTCGTAGTTCTTGCTGCCGTAAGTGCCGGACAGCCACTGCGCCCATTCCACGTTCTGGATCTTGGCGACGATGCCGACCTTGGCCAGCTGGGCCGCCACCACCTCGCCGCCCTGGCGGGCGTAGGGCGTGGGCGGCAGCGTCAGGGTGAGCTCCAGCGGCGTCTTGATGCCGGCCTCGGCCAGCAGCTTCTTGGCCTTCTCAGGGTCGTAGGGGTTCACGCCCGTGGTGTCCACGTAGCCGAACGCGCCGGGCACGTAGTGGCTGCCAATCGGTGCGCCATAGCCGTCGCCCGCGCCTTCGATCACGGCCTTGCGGTCCACGGCGGCGGCGATGGCGCGGCGCACGCGCACGTCGTCCAGCGGCTTCTTGCTGTTGTTGATCGCCAGGATGGTCTTGGCGCGCGAGCCGCTGACCACCACCTGGAACTTGGGGTTGGTCTTGAACTGCGGCACGCTGCGCGGCGTGACGCGGGGGAACGCATCCACGTCGCCGGCCAGCAGGGCCGCCACCTGGGCAGCGGGGTCGGAGATGAAGCGGAACGTGGCGCGCTTGATCTTGAGCGCCTTGGCGTCGCGAAAGCCTTCCCACGCCGTCAGCACGATGGACGAGCCCTTGTTCCAGGCCTGGAGCTGGTAGGGACCGGTGCCCACGGGCTTGTTGGCGTTGGTGTCGGCGCTCTTGGGCTCCACGATGATCGACGTGGCCTGGCCCAGCACGAAGAGCAGGTCGGGATCGATCTCTTTGTTGAGCAGCACGACGGTGTAGTCGTCCACCACCTGGGTGGTCAGGCCTGCGAAGGTGCGCTTGTCCTTGTTGGTGCTCTTCTCGCCACCTGCGCGGTCGTACGAGAACTTGACGGCGGCGGCATTGAAGGGCTCGCCGTTCTGGAACTTCACGCCGCGGCGCAGCTTGAAGGTGTAGGTCTTGAGGTCGGGCGAGACTTCCCAGCTCTCGGCCAGCAGGGGCGACACGCTGCCGTCGGCATTGATCTTGGTGAGCGTCTCGAAGATGTTGTACTGAACGATCTCGGCAATGGCAGACGCCGCACCGGCCGTCGGGTCCAGGCCTGGTGGCTCCAGCGTCATGGCCAGCGTCACCGCATCTTTGCGGCTCTGCGCCAGCGCGCTGAGGGGGGTGGACAACGGCACGGCGGCGATGGCGCCGGTGGCAAGGACGGTACGGCGGTTCAGCATGTTCGGATACTCCAGACAAAGGACCTGACAACAACCAGAGAAAAGCCCCGGCGCAATTTGTTACCGGGGCACACAAAAGCGTTTTACACCATCACGTGCGCATTTGGTTATGCGGTTTTTGCGGTTGCTTTTGCTGCAGCGGCCGCTGCAGCCGCCCGGCGTGCGCGGGCGCGGCCGGGCAACACCTGGGGCACCGCGCCCACCAATGACCGCGTGTACGGGTGCTGCGCGTGGTGAAACAGCTCTGCGGGCGAGCCGCGCTCGACGATGCGGCCCTGGTACAGCACCACAACCTCGTCGCACAGGTGGTTGACCACGGCCAGGTCGTGGCTGATGAGCATGTAGGTGATGCCGAACTCCTGCTGCAGGTCCTGCATCAGGTTCAGCACCTGGGCCTGCACCGACACATCGAGCGCGCTCACGGGCTCGTCCGCCACGATGAGGCGCGGGTGCGTGATGAGTGCACGGGCAATCGCGATGCGCTGGCGCTGGCCGCCAGAGAACTCGTGCGGGTACTTGGAGAGGTCGTTGGTGCGCAGGCCCACCTGCGACAGCACCTGGCCGGCCTGCTCGCGCTGCTCGGCGCGGCTGGTCTGGCCCTGCGCTTGCAGCGGCTCGGTCACGATGCGCTCGACCGTCTGGCGTGGGTCCAGCGAGCCATACGGGTCCTGGAACACCATCTGGAAGTCGCGCCGTGCTTCGCGCAATGCACCAGGCGCGAGTTCATGCAGATTGCGGCCCTGCAGGTGGACGGTGCCCGACGTGGGCGCGTCCAGCGCCATCACCAAGCGCGCGAGGGTGGACTTGCCCGAGCCCGACTCGCCCACGATGCCCAGGCTGCGGCCCGGGGCGATCGAAAAGCTCACGCCGTTCAAGGCATGCACCTTGCCCGGTGGGCGGAACAGGTGATCGCGTGGCAGCGTGTATTCACGCACCAGGTCTTTCACTTGCAGCAGCGTGCCGTCGGACGGTGCTGCGGAGGTGCCCTGCGTGGATGGAGCGATGACGTTGTTCATGCGGCCACCTCCACGACCCTCACGGCCTCGGCGCTCAGTGCCGCGGCGATGGCTTCGCGGCGGATGCAGCGCACCACATGGTCGCCGTCGACATCGGTAGACACCAGCGTGGGTGCCGGCGGCTCTTGGTGGCAGGCGTCGATGGTGTAGCTGCAGCGGCCCGCAAACGGGCAGCCCGCGGGCAGGTCGACCAGCTCGGGCACCGTGCCGGCGATGGTGGAGAGGCGAGGGCGCTGGCCCGGTGCATGCACCGCACCCAGATGCGGCCGTGCCGCAAACAGGCCCCGGGTGTAGGGATGGGTCATCGCGGAGAAAACGGACGCCGTCGAGCCGCTCTCAACCACGCTGCCGCCGTACATCACCATCATGCGGTCCACGTTCTGCGAGATGACGCCCAGGTCGTGCGAGATGAGGATCAGCGCCATGTTGCGCTCGGCCACCAGGTCGCTGATGAGGTCCAGAATCTGCTGCTGGATGGTCACATCGAGCGCGGTGGTGGGCTCATCGGCAATCAGCAAATCGGGCCCGCAGGCCAGGGCCATCGCGATGGTGATGCGCTGGCGCTGCCCGCCCGAGAACTGGTGCGGGTAGGCATCAAAGCGCTGCGCCGCGTTGGGAATGCCCACGCGGTCCAGCAACGCAATCGCCTCGTTGCGTGCGGCCGCCGCGTTCATGCCGCGGTGCAGCCGCAGCGGCTCTGCCACCTGGCGCCCGATGGTGTGCACCGGGTTGAGCGCCGTCATGGGCTCCTGGAAGACCATGCCGATGCGGTTGCCGCGCAACTTGCACATCTGCGCATCGGTGCGGCCCACGAGCTCCTCTCCGTCAAAGCGGATGCTGCCGGTGACCTGCGCACTGTCGGGCAGCAGGCCGAGGAGCGACATCGCCGTGATGGACTTGCCGCAGCCCGATTCGCCGATCAGGCCCAGGGTTTCGCCGCGCGCCAGCGAAAAGCTCACGCCGCGCACAGCATCGGCCGGACCGCGGTGGGTCTGCAGGCGGATGCGGAGGTTGGACACTTCTAACAGGGGCATCGTGGGCTCTTGGCTTGTCTTTTGATATGGCCGGTCAGCGCTTGCGGGAAAGGCGGGGATCCAGCAGGTCCCGCAGGCCGTCGCCCAGCAGATTCAGGCCGAGCACGGCCATGGCAATCGCGACACCAGGCCACACAGCGAGCAGAGGCGCCTGGAACATCAGCGTCTGCGCCTCGCTGAGCATGCGGCCCCACGAGGGCTGGGGCGGCTGTGTGCCCAGGCCCAGGTACGACAGGGCGGCCTCGGCCAGGATGGCGATGGCGAACTGGATGGTGGCCTGCACGATGAGCACCGACAGGATGTTGGGGAGCACGTGCTCGAGGGTGATGCGCCAGGCGCCCTTGCCACAGGCGCGCGAGGCCATGATGTATTCGCGTGACCAGACCGCATTGGCCGAAGCGCGGGTGACGCGCGCAAAGGTCGGGATATTGAAAATCCCGATGGCGATGATGGAGTTGACGATGCCCGCGCCGAACACCGCCGTCATCATGATGGCCGACAGGATCGCAGGGAAGGCGAAGGTGAAGTCCGCCAGCCGCATGATGAGTTCCTCGACCCAGCCGCGCTTGGCCGCGGCCAGCAGGCCCAATGCCGTGCCGATGGTCAGGCCGATGCCCACGGCGATCACGCCCACCAGGATGGAGTTGCGCGCCCCCACCAGCAGCAGCGATGCGACATCGCGCCCATAGGCATCAGTGCCTAGCCAGTGGATGCCAGTGGGCGGCTGCAGCTTGGCGGCCAGGTCCATCTCGTACGGGGACCAGGGTGTCCAGACCAGCGACAGGGCCGCGGCCAGAATGAGCAGCAGCGACAGCACCGCGCCGATGACAAAGCTGCGGTGGCGCAGCGCGCGGTGCAGCCAGCCGGGTGCCGAGGTGGCAGGAGAGGAGGGGGTGATGGCGGCACTCATGGTCGGGTCAGATATCGGAGGCCTTCACGCGCGGGTCGATCACGGCGTAAAGGATGTCCACGACGAAGTTGACGATGACCACCATGGCGGCGAGCAGCATCACGCAGTTGCGCACCACGATGAGGTCGCGGTTGGAGATGGACTGGAAGATCAGCCGGCCGAGGCCCGGCAGGTAGAACACGTTCTCCACCACGATGGTGCCGGCCAGCAGGTTGGCAAACTGCAACCCCATTACGGTGATCACCGGGATCATGGCGTTGCGCAGCACATGGCCCCAGAGCGCGGCGCGCTGCGACAGCCCCTTGGCACGCGCGGTGCGCACGAAGTCTTCGCGCAGCACCTCGAGCACCGCCGATCGCGTGATGCGCGCCAGGATGGCGGCCTGCACCACGGCCAGCGCGATGGCCGGCAGCAGCAGCGCCTTGAGCGCTTCGAGCGGGCCGCCGCCGGCGTCTTCTGTCCAGCCCGGAAAGCCGCCGGCCGAGAACCATTGCAGCTTGACCGAGAACAGCAGGATCAAGAGGATGGCGAACCAGAAGTTGGGGATGGCAATG
>SDXZ01000017.1 GCA_004210805.1 Acidovorax sp. | reverse complement strand
AGAATGGACAGGAGTCGAACCTGTGACAGACCCTTGCGGGTTGCTCTACCTCTGAGCTACCAGTGGTGGCACGCCTGGAGTCGAACCAGACACGTCCTTTCGGAGTGGTCACCACGACCATGTCGTTACCAGACGCTGGCGACGTGCGGCATGCAGGGGGTCGACAAGAGCTTTTTATGGCTCCCGGAACCTCGGCACCGGCAGGGCGAACTTGTGTCCTAACCCTGGCCTGTGAGCGGTCGACGCTGGCGTCTGGTACTTATCTATTGCCAGATGCGTGCCAGAGTGTGAACTTACGGTTCTAAAAAACGCAAGCTGTTGATTCATATGAATTTTCTGGCCCATTGGAAATTCTTGTTGCCCATCGATTTGCGTAAAAGTTAGAATAGAAGCTAGTTAACTAGCTGAAAATGATGCGCAAAGAAAAAGTGGTCATTGGGTTTCTGGGCACCCAGCTGGACGCGGGCAAAGGGGCAGGCCGCTGGGAGAAATGGCGTCCCACGGTGTCGCTGGCCCAGCATGAGGACGTGGTCGTCAAGCGGATGGAGCTGCTCTACACCCCACCTCACGACGAGTTGGCCCAGCAGGTGCGCACCGACATCCACACCGCGTCGCCCGAAACCACCGTCCACCTCGTCAAGCTGGACATCGCCGACCCCTGGGACTTCGGCGAGGTTTACGCCACGCTGTTCGACTGGACGCAGGGCTACCGCTTCGACACCGAGCGCGAGGAGTACTGGACGCACATCACCACCGGCACGCACGTGGCGCAGATCTGCCTGTTCCTGCTGGTGGAGTCGCGCCGCATCCCGAGCGTGCTGGCGCAGACATCACCGCCTAAGCGCCAGCAGATGGGCGACCCGGGCAGCTATGCGCTGATCGACCTGGACCTGTCGCGCTACGACGTGATCGCGCAGCGCTTTGGTGCCGAGCAGCGCGATGCGGTCGACTTTCTCAAGAGCGGCATCGCCACGCGCAATGCGCGCTTCAATGCGTTGATCGAAGAGGTCGAGCGCGTGGCGGTGCGGTCACGGGCCCCCATCCTGTTCACCGGGCCCACGGGCGCTGGCAAGTCGCACCTGGCGCGGCGCATGTTCGAGCTCAAGAAGGCGCGCCACCAGGTCGAGGGCGACTTCGTCGAAGTCAACTGCGCCACGCTGCACGGCGACGGCGCGGCCTCCACGCTCTTCGGCCACAAGAAGGGCGCCTTCACCGGTGCCGCGGCCGACCGCGCGGGCCTGCTGCGCACGGCGCACAAGGGCGTGCTGTTTCTCGACGAGATCGGCGAGCTGGGGCTGGACGAGCAGGCCATGCTGCTCAAGGCCGTGGAGGAAAAGCGCTTCTACCCCATGGGCAGCGACCGCGAGGTGAGCAGCGACTTCGAGCTGATCGCGGGCACCAACCGCGACCTGCGCACCGAGGTCGCGGCCGGGCGCTTTCGCGAAGACCTGTACGCGCGCATCAACCTCTGGAGCTACCAGCTGCCGGGCCTGGCCCAGCGGCCCGAGGACATTGAGCCCAACCTGGACCACCTGCTCGCGCGCACCGGGGCTGAGCTGGGCCGCATGGTGCGCGTGTCGGCCGAGGCGCGCGCGGCCTACCTGCGCTTCGCGCAGTCGAGCGACGCGCTGTGGAGCGGCAACTTCCGCGACCTGTCGGCCAGCGCCACGCGCCTGGCCACCCTGGCCGACAGCGGCCGCATCGGCCTGCCCCTGGTCGAGGCCGAGATCGCCCGCCTGCGCTGGCTGTGGCAGGCCGCGCGGGATGCGCGCGATGGTTTGTCAAAGGCGGGCGCTGGCGCCGTGGGCCGCGACGACTTGGTGGATGTACTGGGCGACGAAGCGGTGCAGGCCATGGACCTGTTCGACCAGTTGCAGCTGTCGGCCGTGCTCCAGGTGTGCCGCGATGCGCGCACGCTGTCGGACGCTGGGCGGCAGCTGTTTCAGGCCTCGCGCACACAGCGCACGGTGGTCAACGATGCGGACCGGCTGCGCAAGTACCTGGGCAAGTTTGGGCTCGACTGGGACCGCGCAAGCCAGCGTGGCTGACGTGCCCCCAGCGCGCACCGCAGACGCGGGGCGCATCTGCGAGATAATCCAGTCCGTGAAGCACGCCAGACCGCCGCTGGTGCAATCTGGGAAACCAGGCACTGGAGGAACGTCCGGACTGCACAGGACAGCGTAGCAGCTAACGGCTGCCCACCGTGAGGTGAGGATTAGAGCAACAGAGACGAGGGCAATCTCTACGCGCAGCAATACCAAGTAGGCCAACGTTGATGTGGTTCCGCAGAGTTGGCGGGTAGGTAGCACCGAGCCGTGGTGGCGACACCCGGCCCAGATTAATGGCGGTCACGCTGCAGGGGCTCGCAAGAGCTTCGGCAGTGCACAGAATCCGGCTTATCGGTGTGCTTCACTTTTTAATTCAGACAGGTGGCTGCGCAATGCAGTTACACCCCCTCCACCGCGCTGCGCTACGGCGTGATTTCGCAGCGCAGGGTCGACGCCACGGCCCTGCCTTGGCGCACACGGAAATGGATGATGGCCGAGGCCACGTCTTCTCCTGCCGCGTGGGTGATGGACAGCTTGCAGCGCCCACCCGCGCAGCTGCCCACGATGAGGTTCTGCCCGGCGTACAGATACCCCAATCGCAGCGCGAGCAGGTCTTTGACCCGCAGTGGCCCCGCCTGGCTGTGCGCACCCTGGCAGGTGGATGCCGTGGCAGGAATCGTGTCATTGGCCGCGCCCAGCAAGGCGGTCAGCGCCTGCGTGGTGGCCCTGGGGTCGGCTTCGTGGTCATTGGCATACGCCATTGCAGGCCCTGCGGCCACCGCAATATATAGCCGGGCGCTGGCCCAGCGCCCGCCGCGGTCTGCGGCCACGCGCGCCATGCGGGTCACCCCTTGCCGCAATGGGGCGCATGCCCCTGCTCCAGGTCCGTGGCGCGCCGCACGGTGTCTGGGTGGCTGCTCAGCAACGACCACACCGGGTGGGCCTCGGCCTCCGCGCGGGCCTGGCCCTGGGTGCGGGGCTTTGACGTGCTGGCGGGGGCGCTGCTGGCCTCGGCAGCCACTGGTGTCGTTTCTGCGGCCTGGCCTGAGGACGTCTTGTCGCCGTCCTTCTTTTGCTTCTTTTCCTTTTGCTCCTGCTCTTCTTCGTCGTGCGCAATCGCCAGCAGCAGCTTGCCCATGGGGGCGGTCGGCAGTGCGCTGTGGCGCATGAGGGCAATCGCGTAGCAGTCGGCTTCGCGCTCGTGGCTGCGGCTGTAGGCCAGGCCGGTGAGTACTGATGCACCGGTGGACACGATGGCGGACACATCCCCCAGCGCGAGGCCCAGGCCCACGTTGAGCACGCCTTGCTCCACCACCATGCGGGTGGTGTGGCGGTGCACCACGTGGCCGATCTCGTGCGCCAGCACGCCTACCAGGGCGTCGTCGGGCAGGCCCTTTTCGGCCGCCGCCTTGACGATGCCGTCGGTCATCACGATCTTGCCGCCCGGCAGCGCAAAGGCGTTGGCGCCCATGCCGGCGCGGAACTCCAGCGACAGCGGCGGGCGGTAGCCGGGGTAGCGGTGGGACGTTGAGGGCGCCTGCTGCACCAGGGTGTCGAAGCGTGCCTTGAGCTGCTCCTGCCGCTCCTTGGGGAGCTTGCTGGGCTTCAAGGTGCCGTCGTCCATCTGCTTGAGCACGTTGTCGGCGATGCTGGTCTCCCAGCCGAGGGGGACGAAGCGCGTGAGCTGGGTGGCCGCCCACGGCGTGCCGTAGCGATAGAACAGCGTGAGGCCGATGACGGCCGCCACCGTCACGCCCAGCAGCACGGGCCAGCGCGTCTGCATGCGCTGGGCGATGCCGGGGCGCTCGCCCGCAGCGGCCAGTGCGGCGCGCCAGTCGGCCACGGCGTCGATCTCGACACTGCCGTGGTCGCGCAGATCCACCACCACACGGGGCTGGGGCTTGCGCTCGTTCCAGGCCTCGGGCCAGCCGACGTTTTTCCAGGTGAACACGGTGGGCTCGGCACCCGGCTGCGAGAGCGGATGCAGCACCAGCGACGGGCCCTGGGGCGTAGGCCGCAGGCTCACCATCACGGGCTGTGCCTTGCTGCTCTGGCCGTCAAACCAGCGTCCAGGAAGGAAGGGGGCATCCCCCTGAGCCGCTGCGCGGCTTCCCCCTTCTCTCGCTTCGCGGGAAGGGGGACGACGCCCGTGGCCTGGCAAAGCCCGTTCCACGGCGTCCGCTGGCGAAGGCGGGCCGCTGGTCTGTGGGGACGGCGCGCGTGTCATCCGATCAGATCGAGGCCGGCCGCATCGGCCAGCGCATCGCCCAGGCCGCCTTGTTGCTGGCGCACCATGGCACCGGCGACCTGGTCCACGCCGCCCTTGACGTGCAAGGTCACGGATTCGAGCTTCATGCGGTATTCGCTCACACGGGCAAACGGCCGGTACAGGCCGAAGGTGAGCAGCGTGAGCAGCATGTTCTTGATGCGCAGTCCCACATAGCGGCCGGTGCGCAGGTGGCACTTGAAACGCGCCACATGGCTCACGCCGGTGTTGTTCCACTGCAGCTGGAACATGCGCGCCTCGCGGTAGGCGCGGGCCGGGGCCGACGCCAGGAACAGCATGAAGATGCCCACCACGAAGCCGACGATGATCGCCACGATGAGCCACAGCCCCATGCGCTCGCTGCGCGACGCGAACAGGGCGATGGAGCTGCCCGCGACCACGCCGACCAGGGCCGAGATGCCCACCACGCACAGAACGAACACCAGCACGGTGGCCAGCCACACCTTCACAAAATCCATGTACACCGGTTTCCAGCGGCCGCGCTCGGCGCCGACCTGGGCCTTGAGCACCAGCAGGCTCTTGTAGTTGTATTCGAGGCGGATGAAACACAGCACCGTGAGCACCAGGCCCAGCCCCAGCAGCGCGCCCATGGCGGGGGTAAAGCGGGGCAGTGCCTGCTTGACGTCTTCGTCCTCCATGGCGTCCAGCGCCTGCGCGAGTTCGGGCGACAGCGCCTGCATGCCAAAGAACACCCCAAACCACACCAGCGCCAGCGCAAACATGGGCCAGCTGGCGATGTAGACCTCTTTCCAGCTCGCGGTGAACTGCAGCCGCAGACCGCGCCAGCGCGTGGCCCCCAGCCGAAAGCGCATGGCACTGCCCCAGATCAGCGGCGAGAGCAGGGCGCCGGTCAGCAGGAACACGCCCACGGCGGCGTCCTGCCCGGTGTTGGCGGCGATGTTGTAGGCGATGGTGAGCAGCGTCAGCAGCACAAAACCCATCACCATCTTGCGCTGCTGCGCGGTGAACTCGAGCGGGCTGCCGGCTACGAGCGTGTGGCTGTAGAAATACTGCGCCGTGCGGCGCCGGGCCCAGGGCGTGTAGATGCCCAGCGTGATGATGGACAGCAGCACGTTGACGATCCACACCCTGAAATACTCGCCACCGCTGCCGGTGAATTCGAGTGGATGCGCATCGATGTCCTGCGGCATGAAGGTCGACATCGGTCCTGCCGCGTCGCCGGTCTTGTTTTCGTTCATGAACTCACTCCCTCCTGAGTGGCAGGCAGTGTAGCAGCGGCCTGCGACCGAAAATTTCAAGCCAAAATGGCCTCTAGCGCTTGATCTATAAGCGCCATTAGCTATCTATTTAGTAGCAGCTTGTCAAGGCAGCGCCGCTCGGCCAAACTGGTCAGGCCCGGGGCAGTGCACCCGCAGAGCGGGCTTTGCCAAGCCACCGGAGCCCTCTCCGTCAGGGGCTGAGTGCCCGCAGTTCCAAGCTTGCCTGCGCAGGACTGGACAAGCCGAAGAGGCCGTGCCTCAGGCTCTGCCACAGAGCCGCACAGCCGCTCAGGGGGTCAAAACTTTTCCCACGGCTGCAGATAACGCCACTGCCCCTCAGGCACCTTGGACAGCGGCACCCGCCCGATGCGGATGCGCTTGATCGCCACCACCGACAGGCCCACGGCTTCGCACATTGCGGGGATCTGCCCGGGCCGGATGCCCTTGAGCGCAAAGCGCAGTTTGGTCTCGCTCTGCCAGCTCACCTTGATGGGCGGCAGCGGCCGGCCATTGAACGTGAGGCCATGGCACAGGCGCTGCAGGCCGTGGGGGGCGATCTCGCCTTTGACCTCCACAGTGCATTCCTGCTCCAGCGATTCGATGTCTTCGGCCAGCTTGCGTGCGATGCGTTTGTCCTGCGTGTAGACCACGAGCCCGCTGGCTTCGGTGGGCAGGGGCGTGAAGCATTCGAGCTGCTTGAAATGGCGCTGCAGCACACGAATGCCCGAGGCGTCTTCTGCCAGATGCGATGCGGCGCCCAGCAACGTGGTGGCCGGCGTGGCGCCCTGGCTGCGGCTGGCGTGGGCCGCCTGCCCTGCGGGCAGACCCAGGCCCGCTTCAAAGCCCGCTGGCTTGTGCAGTAGCAAGGTCACCGGGGTCAGCTCCAGCAGGCTGGCATCGGGATCCACCGTCACGGCCTGGTCGGGGCGCACGCGGGCGCCGGGGGCTTCCACCACCTGGCCGTCCACGCTCACAAAGCCGCCTTCGACGAATTGCTCGGCCGTGCTGCGCGAACAGTTCAGTTGGTCGGCCACGCGTTTGGCCAGGCGGATGTGGGTGGGGTCAGGGTTCTTGTCGGTCATAGGAGGAAGGTAGGCGTTCGCCGTATGCGGATCGAGGGTGCAGGGCGTGATTGTCGGTGGTGCCTTTAAAACTGGCGCAACCTTGATACCTGTGCACCATGGACCGGCTTTGCCCAGCCACCGGCGGCGTCCCCCAGGGAGAAGGCGCGCCGCCCCCAGGAGGCATCAATTGTTTCCAGGCTGCAGCGAGCGGATGCGTTCCACATGCGCCAGCAGCGAGCGCTGCGCCACCGGCCACATGCGCGGCGGCACATCATCGTAGGCGTGGCGCACCCAGTCTTCCATGGTGCCCTCTGGCAGCGCCTGCATGGCGGCCAGCACCTTGGCCTCGCGCGCCAGGCGGTGGGCCTTGAGACGGGCAATCGCGCCCCGTGCATCGCCCAGAACATAGCCGTGCGCAGGCAGGATGAACTCCGCGCCGTGCTGCGCGCAAACCGCATCCAGCCGGTCGAGCGAATCCAGGTAGTCGGCCATGTTGCCGTCCGGCGGGTCCACCACCGTGGTGCTGCCGTTCAGGATGTGGTCGCCGCTGAACAGCAGGGCGTCTTCCACCAGCAGCAGGCACAGGTGGTTGGCAGCGTGGCCGGGGGTATGGATGACCTGCAGGGTATGGGTCATTTCCCCCGCGGGCGCTTGCCCTGTCAGGGTCAATAGCTCATTTTTTTGTAGCACCCTGTCTGGCGTGAACACACTGGCCGCGCGCGCCGTGGCTGCGGACGGCAGGCCCAGGATGGGCGGCGGCGCCTTGCCCGCCTGCACGCACAGCGCCTGCAGCGGCGCCGCGCCCGGCGAGTGGTCGGCGTGCGAATGTGTGCACACGATCATGCGGATGTCGCCACCTGCTGCGCGCCAGAGCTTGTCCAGGTGCTCCAGGTCGGCCGGGCCGGGGTCGATGACGATGAACCCCGTGGTCGGGTCGCCCACCAGGTAGCTGTTGGTGCCGGGCCCGGTCATCGCGCCCGGGTTGGGCGCGGTCAGTCGCTGTACGTTGCGCAGCAGCGGCACGGGCTGCGCGGTCTGCCAGTCGAGCGCGTGGACGATCTGCCCGTCGGGGCACACCAGCGCCAGTTCGCCGTAAGGCGTGTCGCTTTCCATGTAGCGCGCCTCCTTGCCGGCCAGGGTGCCGGCGCGCGGGCAACTGGTCCACAGCGGCTGCTCGTCGGCCAGCGCATCGAACACGGCCTGCGTGGTGCCAAACTGCGCCAGCCGCTGCAGCGTGCGCACGGTCGGAAAGATCATGAAGAACTGCCCCGCCTCGTGCCGCGCCAGCGCATCGGCCGGGCGCACCCACACGGGCTCGAACTGCTCGGCTTCGTCGGCCACGGGCTCCTGGCCTTCGGGCATGCGGGCCACCAGAAATGGCACGTCGAATCGGCGCGGCAGGTCGCGGTCGGTCGTCCAGTGGGCCAGCAGGAACACGCTGTCGGCCGCCAGCCGCAGGCCGCGTGCGCTGCATTGCTGGGCGAAGGGCTGGTGGCGGTCGATGGCGGCGATGTCGGCGGCATCGGCCCAGCGCCCATCGGCGGCATGGCGCGCCAGCAGGATGCCCAGCTCTTCGAAGCTCTCGCGGATGGCGGCGATGGCTTGGGTCAGATGCAGGTCGCTCTGCGTGGGGCGGCGGTCGGCGGACGCGTGGGTGGCGGGCGCAGCGTCCAGTGCGTCGATGCCGCCGCCGGGGAAGACGTAAGCGCCCGGCGCAAAGCTGGCAGTGGCCGAGCGGCGAGTCATCAGGACTTCAAGGCCCCCCGCATCGCCCAGCGCATCGCGCAGCAGCAGCACGGTGGCGGCAGGGCGGGTGGCGACGGGCTCGCGGTGGGGGTGCAGTTGTTGGCTGGTGCGGGGCATCGGGCGATTATCGAGGGGCGCCCGCCTGCGCGCCCCGTACGGGATTCAGCCGCGCGCCGGGATGTTCAAGCCCTTGGCGACGGCCGGGCGCTTCACAAAGGCAGCCAGCACGCGCTGGACTTCCTTGAACTGGTCGAACTCCACCAGCTCCCCCGCGCCGTAAAAGCCCACCAGGTTGCGCACCCAGGGCAGGATGGCGATGTCGGCAATGGTGTAGGTGTCGCCCATCACCCACTGGCGGCCTTTGAGGCGCTCGTCCAGCACCTTCAAGAGGCGCTTCGATTCCGCCACGTAGCGGTCGCGCGGGCGCTTGTCTTCATAGTCCTTGCCGGCAAATTTGTGGAAGAAACCGAGCTGGCCAAACATCGGGCCCAGGCCGCCCATCTGCCACATCACCCACTGCAGGGTCTCGTAGCGGCCGGCGGTGTCCTGCGGCATCAGCTGGCCGGTCTTGCTGGCCAAGTAAACCAGGATGGCGCCGGATTCGAACAGCGCCAGGGGTTGGCCGTCGGGCCCGTTCGGGTCGAGGATGGCCGGGATCTTGTTGTTGGGGTTGAGCGACAAGAACTCGGGCGAAGTCTGGTCGTTGGTTTCAAAGCTCACGAGGTGCGGCTCGTACGGCAGGCCCAGTTCTTCCAGCGCAATCGACACCTTCACGCCGTTGGGCGTGGGCAGCGAATACAGCTGGATGCGCTCGGGGTGCTGAGCGGGCCATTTGCGGGTGATGGCGAAGGCGGAGAGATCGGACTGGGGCATGCTGGAAGATCCTTCGGTGGTGGTGGCGACCCTGCGGGCCAAAAAAGCGAAAGCCTAAACCGCCGCGCGAATCGGTGCACGCCAGGGGCTTGGCGCGCAGTGGGTGGCGCGGCGTTCGCCAGCGGTCCGCGCGTGGATGCGCCATGGCCGGCCCCCCGGTCCTGCGACGATAATCCGGCGATGCAGATTCGCTTCACCAAGATGCAGGGCGCGGGCAACGATTTCGTGGTGCTCGACGAGACCCAGGGCCGCCTGGGCCTGACCGCCGCGCAGTACCGTTTTCTGGCAGACCGCCACTTCGGCGTGGGCGCCGACCAGATCCTCACCGTGCGGCCGTCGCCCGCCGAGGGCATCGACTTCGAATACGTGATCCACAACGCCGACGGCGGCGAGGTGGAGCAGTGCGGCAACGGCGCCCGGTGCTTTGCCCGCTTTGTGCACGACAAGGGCCTGACGGGCCGCGACACCATCCGTGTGCAGACGAAAAGCGGCGTGATCGCCCCCCGCCTCACGGCCGACGGCCGCGTCACCGTGGACATGGGCCGCCCCGAGTTCGATCCGGCCAAGGTGCCGTTCGATGCAGCCGGGCTGGCGCCTGTGGAGCAGGGTTTTGGGCAAAAATGGCCGCTAGCGCTGGATACACAAGCGCAAGCAGCTCCTATATTTGTAGCACTGGCCTCCATGGGCAATCCGCACGCCGTGCAACTGGTGGACAACGTGGACACCGCGCCCGTCGCGCAGACCGGCCCGCTCATCGAACACCACGTGCGCTTTCCGCAGCGTGTGAACGCCGGCTACCTGCAGGTCGTGGACCGCGCCCATGTGCGCCTGCGTGTTTTCGAACGCGGCGTGGGCGAAACCCTGGCCTGCGGCACCGGTGCCTGCGCGGCCGTGGCCTCGGGCATCCGCCTGGGCTTGCTCGACCCCTCGGTGGAGGTCGAAACCCGGGGCGGGCGCCTCACCATTGCCTGGAGCGGCCAGGCGGCCGACTCTGTTTTCATGACCGGCCCGGCCACCACGGTGTTCGAAGGCCAGATCGACATTCCCGACACCCTCCTATGACGTCCCACATCCCACCGATCACCGAAGACGACATCGCCCAGTTTCTGAGCAACACGCCGGGCTTCTTCGAGCGCCACGCCGAGGTGCTGGCCAGCGTGCAGATCACGAGCCCGCACGGCGCCCGCGCCGTGAGCCTGCAGGAGCGCCAGGCCGAGATGCTGCGCGAGAAGATCAAGGGCCTGGAGCAGCGCATCATGGAAATGGTGCGCAACAGCCACGAGAACGCGTCCATCGCGCACAAGGTGCACCAGTGGACGAGTTCGCTGCTGGAGGTCAAAGACCCGTTCGACCTGCCCCTGGCGGTGGTGGACGGCGTGCGCACGCTGTTCGACGTGCCGCAGGCGGCCGTGCGTGTCTGGGACGTGGCCGGCCCGTACATCGATGCCGACTTTACGCAGGGTGCGAGCGAAGATGCGCGCGCATTTGCCTCGTCGCTCACCATGCCGTTTTGCGGCCCCAACCTGGGCTTTGAGCCCGCCGGCTGGCTGGCGCAGGAGCCGGGTGAGCCGGCCCAGTCGCTGGCGCTGCTGCCGTTGCGCTCGGGCGCCATCGATAGCGCGACGCCGGCGTTTGGCCTGTTGGTGCTGGGCTCGCCCGATGCGCAGCGTTTTGACGCCACCATGGGCACGGACTTCCTGGCGCGCATGGCCGAGCTGGCCAGCGCGGCGCTGATTCGACTGAAGTGATGCCTTCCGCCTGATACGATGGAAGTGAACTCCCCCCTGAGTCGCTTCGCGCCTTCCCACCTGAGGGGGGACGCCACCCGTGGCCCGGCCAAGCCGATTCCACGGTGGCGCTGGTGTGGGGCCGCGCCGGTTGCGGCCTGCGCGGTCACGGCATAGAGCTTCACGCCTGCCGTCGTTCTGTTTGGCCGTTACCACCATGCCCGACGCTGCGGCCACCTCGCCATTGTCCATCGACCCGCAGGTGCTGCGTTACTTGGAGCACGTGCGGGTAGAAAAACGGTTGGCCGACCGCACGCTCACGCTGTACACGTTGGACCTGGAGCGCCTTGCGCAGTTTGCGGCGGGCGTGAATCTGCCGCTGCTGCAGCTGACCAGCGCGCACATCCGCCGCTTTGTCGCCCAGATGCACAGCGCAGGGCGCAGCGGGCGGGGCATTGCGCTCATCCTGTCGGGCTGGCGCGGGTTTTTCACCTGGGCGGGGCGGCAGGGTTTGATCACGCACAACCCGGTGCAGGACGTGCGCGCGCCCAAGGCACCGAAGCCCCTGCCCAAGGCGCTGGGCGTGGACGACGCGGTGCGCCTGGCCCAGTTCGACAACACCGGTGCCGACCCTTGGCTTGAGGCGCGCGATGCGGCCATGGTCGAGCTGCTCTACGGCTGTGGCCTGCGCGTGGGCGAGCTGGCCGGGCTGGATGCGATCCCCAACGCCGACACCCAGCGCCTGGGCCGCGGCTGGGTGGACCTGCAGGCTGGCGAGGCCCATGTGTTTGGCAAGGGCAGCAAGCGCCGCAGCGTGCCCGTGGGCCGCGCGGCCACGGCGGCGCTGCAAGCCTGGCTGGCACTGCGGGCCACGCCGTTTGGCGGCGAGGGCTCTGCGCGGCTCGACGCGGCGCTGTTCGTGGGCCAGCGCGGCGCCCGGCTCACAGCCCAGTCGATCTGGCTGCGCCTGCGCCAACGCAGCCAGCAGGCCGGGCTGACGACGCCCGTGCACCCGCACATGCTGCGCCACTCGTTCGCCAGCCACCTGCTGCAAAGCAGCGGAGACCTGCGCGCCGTGCAGGAGCTGCTGGGCCACGCCAACATCACCACCACGCAGGTCTACACGCGGCTGGATTTTCAGCACCTGGCCAAGGTGTATGACGCGGCGCATCCCAGGGCAAAGAAAAAGTAGCCCCCTGAGCGGCTGCGCCGCATCCCCCGGAGGGGGACGCACCCGGTGGCCTGGCAAAGCCAGTTCCACGGGTGCACTGGTAGGAGGCTCCGCGCGGGGGGAGCATTGCTTCCCAGAAGAAGACGCTCACGATGTCGCCGCGGACTGACGAACTGGCAGCGCGCCCATCAGCGCTTCTCGGGCGCCCGCCACGACGGAACCAAGATGCAACCCGACGTCTCCGAGCACAGTGGCGCCCGCTTTGGTGTGCCGTGGAGCTGTCCTCATGCGAAATTGGATCAAGTCGAACCGTGGGTTCATCGTGCTGCTGTTGTGCTTCGGCATCTTTCGCACTGCGGTGGCCGACTGGAATCCCATCCCCTCGGGCTCCATGCGCCCCACGCTGCTCGAAGGCGACGTGGTGTTCGTCAACCGGCTGGCCTATGACCTGAAGCTGCCCCTTACCGATGTCGTGCTGGCGCGCCTGGGCGAGCCCGAGCGCGGCGACGTGGTCACCTTCTCGTCGCCACGCGACGGCACGCGGCTGATCAAGCGCATCGCCGCCCTGCCGGGCGACACGGTGGAGATGCGCGACGAGGTGCTGTACCTCAACGGCGAGGCGGCGCGCTACGAGGCGCCCGAGTCCGTGACCGAAACCCTGGTCGAACTGGGCGCGCAGGTGCCCGCCACCCGCTGGACCGAACACCTGCAGGGCCACGAGCGCCGTGTGCAGTGGCTCGAGGGTGTGACCGCGCACCGCAGCTTCGGGCCGGTGACTGTGCCGCAAGGCCAATACCTGGTGCTGGGCGACAACCGCGACAACAGTGCCGATTCGCGCTACATCGGCTTCGTGCCACGCCATTTGCTCATCGGCCAGGCCCGCCGCGTGCTGGTGTCGGCCGACATCCTCACCAACTGGATGCCACGCCTGGGGCGCATCGGGTACGCGCTTTAAAAGCCTGTTCACGATCTCCCAGGGGTCGCGCAGCGGTCTTTGCCGGATGGGATGCTAAGCGCGTTGCGCAGCCAATAGCTGGCTATTGGCAAGCGCCGCAACGCCGCGGACCGCCCGCAAAGACCAATGCCCCAATGATTGGAGCGAAATCGGGCCGATGAACTTGAATGTTTGGCGCCCCGCCTGCTTGCATGGGAGCGAACCCCACCACCGGCGTGGTTGGTGTCGTGGACGTGGGCAATGCGTCCGGGTACGCCACCGTGCCTGGCGACAACGTAGCTTCATGTTCTTTTGCGTGACCCCAGTGGTGCCGGGGCTGTCGCCAGGCATGGAAGTCTGTTCGCCGGGCGTTCAGGTCAGTGCGGTGGCTGCAGCGTCTGCCGCCTCTATCCCGGTGTTGTCTGAATGGGGGCTGATCATCTGTCGCTGCTGATCGGCGCAGTGGAGCCCAGTGCCTAGGGAGCTGCCGGAGCTCAGCGCGCACCCTGTGTGCAACGTCCGCACCTTCACGGCGCCGCGCGTTGGACGACCTTGATCTGCTCGGGGACACCCCCAGGCCATGGGTAGCCGTCGAGAACGGCTGCATTTGCGCGTGTATGCCTGTGAACCCACAACCCCGATCATCGGGGCGAATCGCCACAAGGCGGAGGCACCACGGTCAGGCGGGGTGCGGACTTTCAGCTGATTGAAGGGCACCGGCCTTCGGCTCGAGGATTTTCGGGTGACGTGGCGATATCGGTATGCCGTTTGTCGTCCAGCCATGAAATGGAAAGTACATGTTTACCGCGTCGCGGCAATTTTTTGTACTCACCCTTTGGGTATGGTGCGGTCCGATTGTCGGATGGAAGTTTGCAGGAAAATATGCTGGAACGACACACAGGGAGGGGCGCCCAGCGCCTGCAATGCATGGACGAGAACAAGAGGAGCGGACAGCAGGGGAGCGAGGCAGGGCGTTGGCTAGGTGCCATCCTTGCCATGGTGGTGCTGACAACCTTGGCAGGAGGTGGAGGGCTCTGGGCCCGGGCGAAGCTGCAGACTGTGGCCACCGCGAAGCCGGTGGATGTGACCGCACCGACAGGGCGCGCCATCGGCTACGTGGAGGCTTTCCGGCTGTCGGCAGGGGGCGCGCTGCATATCCAGGGCTGGGCGGTCAGCCCGGACGTGGCGCGCGCAGTAGAGGTGTTTGTTAATGGCCGGTCGCAGGGCAGCCTGCTCCTCGAGCTCTCGCGCCCAGATGTCGCCGCCGCGCACCCTGATCTGCCCGGATCCGCCGCGTCAGGCTTTAGTGGCGACGTCGTCATCCCGAGCCTGCGCCAGCGCATGGGCTCCGTTGAAGTAGTTGTTGTGGACCGCAAGGGACTCAGAACCACGCTGCTGCGTCAGTCCTTGTATCCGGACGACTACAGGACCCGCTGGAACGACCCGCTGCAGGGGCAAAGCCTGGACTCCAACGACGTTTTCTATTTCCCCATCGCCACCAGCCATGTAGGTGAAGGCGGCGCCGAGGGCATCCGCGAGACCTTCGCGCCCTATGAAAGTCGCACGGTCAAGGTCGGTATCCGCGTGCAGATCCTGTATATGCGCACCACCACCGGCGCCAGCGGTGACTACGCGTTTGACCCGGACTTCGCGCTGGATAAGAAGTGCGGCGAGCGCTTCGTCGCAGAGGACAGCCTGAACCGCGTGATGCGTTTCGCCATCGAGCAGAAGATGCCCGTGCTGTTTACCCTCAACGCAGGGTTCTGGGCTGATGCCCCTTGTGACGCGCCGCAGTGGGACATCAACGATGTGCTGGAACAGGACGAGAACCTGTGCCAGTGGAACGAGAAGAACCACGTGATGCCCGACAAGGCTCTGGCCGCGCAACCTGGCTCGTTCGATTCGCCGGAGCTCGGGCGTTCGCTCAGCCTGAACGTATTTGCCGAGCGTGCCCGCTTTTACAAACGGCGGAATCTACAACAGGCTTCGGCCATCATCCAGCGCTTTGCGACTCAGCATCCCGATCTTTTTATCGGAGTAAACCTCGACCCGGACGTCTACATGAATCCGTTTTTCGAGGGGCGCCAGTGGTACGACTACAACCCCCAGACGCTGCGCCAGTTCCGCGATTGGCTGCAGGGCACTGGGGCCTACGCTGGCGCGGGCGGCCCCGGAGCGCCAGATCTTTCTGCCTACCGCCGCCAGCGCGTGCTGACGCTGGAAGATGTCAACAGACTGACGGGCAAGCGCTACGACAACTGGCGAGACGTGGACCCACCGCGCAAATTTCCCACGCAGGTGTCACAGTTTTGGAAGGACCCGTGGACGCAGGAATGGGAGCATTTCCGCCGTCACCTCGTCAAGCTGCACTATGACGAGCTGTCGCAGTGGGTCGCGCAGACAGGTGTGCCTGCAAACCGCATCTATTCCTCCCAGGGCTTCATGCCCCCGGGCGAGCTGATTGATCCATTTCCCGTGCGCCTGGATAGCCCGGCCAAAAACTATGACTCGGGTGGCATGTCGATCGAGGGTTCCGTGCCCGCGCAGGGACGCCTCGGGGCCATCATCTACGGCAACAGCGCCGTCAACGCCATCCGCATGGAGGGCCGCACGTCGCTCTTCTCCGAATTTCGGCGCTTCAGCCCGCAGTGGGCGGTGGTTGAATACAACACAGCGGATCTGTTGCACCCGCAACGCATGGCCCCCTACGACCAGGCCTACCGTTCTCTGCGGGACGTTTCGAACTTCGGCGCGCGTTTCATCTCCCCGATGGCCTGGAACGGCAGTCCTGGCGAGACTGCGGGCAGCAAAGGCTACGTCAGCTACACCTCGCTGCGCCGCACGCCGCTCGAAGAGGCCATCCAGCAATTCATGATGTCGCGCTATGACCTGCCGCGAAGCGCTCGGCTGTGGACCTTTGGCGCCGGCATGCACCGGGATACCGACCAGTGGCAAGCTGACGCGGGCGGACAGGCGTCCGCCACGGTCGAGGGGCTGCGGCTGCAACTCGGCGGCGATGGCCGCGTCAGCGTGGTTTCCCCCTCCGAGCTGGACGTGCGCAGCGGGGCGTTCGACGCGCTCATCGTGCAGGCAGAGGGCGGCGGCAATGGTTTGCAGCTGGGCGTGGACATGCAAGCTGAGGGCGGTGCATGGCAAGCCCTGGTGCTGGAGGCGCCGCTGAAGCAATGGCCGCGGGGCCCTGCGGGATTTCGCATCCCGTTCCCGGTGGAAACGGCTTTGGGTGCGCGTCCGTACGACCGTCTGCGCCTTGCGTGGCGCGGCCCGGCAGGCGAGGCTGTGGTTATTCGCTCTGTGGCTTTGTACCCATCGCGCCGCGATGCCTCTGCGCAGCCCGCGCGCTGACCTGTCGGGAGGTGGCGGGCCCGCGCGTGCCCCGCTCGGGGACAATACCAACCATGAAAACCCTCCGCCTTCGCCCTGGCAAAGAGCGCTCGCTCTTGCGCCGCCACCCCTGGATTTTTGAATCGGCCATCGCCAAAGGCGGCGGCGACAGCGGCGAGACCGTGCGGGTGGAGTCGCACGAAGGGCAGTTCCTGGCCTGGGCGGCCTACAGCCCGAGCTCGCGCATCCGCGCGCGGGTGTGGAGCTTTGACGAGGCGCAGCGCATTGATGCTCCGTTTTTCATAGCTGCTTGCGCACGTTCCATCATCGCCAGAGCCCGTTTTGATGTGCAAAGTGATGGCGTGCGCCTGGTGCACGGTGAATCCGACGGCCTGCCCGGCCTCATCGTGGACCGCTATGGCGACACTTTGGTGGCGCAGTTCACCAGCGCCGGCACGGAGCGTTGGAAGGATGTGATTGCCGACGCCTTGTTGCGCGAGACGGGCCTGGCCAAGCTGTATGAACGTTCGGACGCCAGCGTGCGGACCCTGGAGGGGCTGGAGCCCGCCACCGGCTGGCTGCGCGGCGGGCCCACGGGCGTGGGCGGCGACAGCGAAGGGCCACCGCTCGAACTCGCCATCCATGAACACCAGTGGCGCCTGACGCTGAACATCGCCGAGGGGCACAAGACCGGCTTCTACCTGGACCAGCGCGACAGCCGCAAGCGTTTTGCCGACTACGCGCAGCGCCTGGGTTTCAAGCACGTGCTCAACTGCTTTTGCTACACCGGCGGCTTCAGCGTGGCCGCGCTGGCGGGCATGCGCGCGGCGGGCGCCGCGGCCGATGGGCATGTGACGTCGATCGATTCGTCCGGTCCGGCGCTGGAACGTGCCCGCGCCCATGTGGCGCTCAACGGCTTTGATCTGAACCGCGCAAGCTTCATGGACGCGGACGTGAATGCCTCGCTGCGCCAGTTCCTCAAGGAAGGCCAGCGCTTTGACGCCATCGTGCTCGATCCGCCCAAATTCGCACCCACCGCCGCGCACGCCGACCGCGCCGCGCGGGCCTACAAGGACATCAACCGGCTGGCGCTGCAGTTGCTCACCCCCGGCGGCGTGCTGTTCACGTTCTCGTGCTCGGGCGGCATCAGCGCCGACCTGTTCCACAAGATCGTTGCCTCGGCCGGCGCGGATGCGGGGGTGGACGGCTACATCCTGGAGCGGCTGGGCGGCGCGCCCGACCATCCGATGACGCTGGAGTTTCCGGAGGGTGAATACCTCAAGGGGCTGGTAGTGATGCGCAAATCTTGATGCTTTTTAGGGCCTGGCGCTTGATTGGTAAGGGTGTGTAGCTATAAAAATAATAGCAATCCTGCCTGGCGCCTCTTGATTGCGTCGATAAACTCCCCATTTTCCCGGCTCACCCCCGCGGCCTGCTGCCGCGGCCGCTGCTGCCAACCACAAGGCCTTTTTCCATGTCCCTCATCCCTGTCACCATCCTCACCGGCTTTCTGGGCGCCGGCAAGACGACCTTGCTCAAGCGCCTGTTGTCGGAAGCCCATGGCCAGAAGATCGCCGTGATCGAAAACGAATTCGGCGAAGAGAACATCGACAACGACATCCTGGTGACCGAGTCCAAGGAGCAGATCGTGCAGATGAGCAACGGCTGCATCTGCTGCACCATCCGCGAGGACCTGCGCGAGACGCTGCAGTTGCTGGCCGCCAAGCGGCGCAAGGGGCTGCTGGACTTTGACCGCATCGTGATCGAGACCACCGGCGTGGCCGACCCCGGCCCCGTGGCGCAGACCTTCTTCATGGACGAGGAGATCGCCGAGACCTATCTCATCGACTCCATCATCACGCTGGTAGATGCTAAGCACGCGCCCCAGCAGCTCAACGACCGCCAGGAAGCGCGCCGCCAGGTCGGGTTTGCGGACCAGATCTTCCTGTCCAAGACCGATCTCGTGTCCAAGGACGAGACGGACGCGCTGATCCACCGCCTGAAGCACATGAACCCGCGCGCGCCCATCAAGGCCGTGCATTTTGGCGAGGTGCCGCTGGCAGAAGTGCTGGACCTGCGCGGCTTCAATCTCAACGCCAAGCTGGACATCGACCCCGACTTCCTCAAGGAAGAGGGCGATGAGCATGGCCATGACCACCACGACCATGACCATGAGCATGGCGAGCACTGCAGCCACCCGTCGCACCAGCACGAGCACGGGCAGGGCCATCACCATCACCATGACGACGACGTGAAG
Source organism: Acidovorax sp. (assembly GCA_004210805.1). Lineage (GTDB taxonomy): Bacteria > Pseudomonadota > Gammaproteobacteria > Burkholderiales > Burkholderiaceae_C > Acidovorax. The sequence continues at coordinate 47,911 of SDXZ01000017.1, read as the reverse complement.
AGCTTCGTCTACCGCTCCGAGCGGCCGTTCGATCCGGCCAAGCTCGAGGATTTCCTGGGGGCCATCGTCAATATTTACGGCCCGCGTATGCTGCGCTACAAAGGTGTGCTTAATATGAAGGGCACCGAGCGCAAGGTGATCTTCCAGGGCGTGCACCAGCTCATGGGCAGCGACCTGGGCCCGCAGTGGGCCGAGGGCGAGCCGAGGCTGAGCAAGATGGTCTTCATCGGCATTGACCTGCCCAAGGACATCTTTTTGCAGGGCCTGGAGCAAAGCCTGGTCTGATCACGACCCCGCCCGGACAGGCCGGCTTGCCACTGGTTTGTGTTGTATCCACAACATTTCCGTTTGCGTCAGCCGAGGTCGATACAATCGCGCCCCGGCAGAACCTGTTCAATGCCTTTTTGGAGTAGCACAAGTGCTTTGCCGGGATGGGGTGCTAGGCGCGGGGTGCAGTGGATAGCTCAGCTATCCACAAGCGCTGCAACGCCGCAGACCGCCCGGCAAGGCACTTGCCCGAAGGGTTGGAGTGTAATCGGGCGATTGGACGCCCCGGCTGCTTGCATGGGCATGAGCCCATGCGGCGCATCCGAAGCATCCACTCATCCCGATTGCACTCCAATGCGGCCTCCAAAAAGGCATCGAACAGGTTCTAGACCCCGGAAGGCTTGCCATCCGCCTGAGGCTGTAATAGCAGTCAAGGGCCAGCCCGTTAAGCGAGGAGACCAGGAAGTGAAAGCCGACACCAGCAAACCCAAGGCGGCCACCAAGGCAACCAAGCCTGCCGCCGCAGCCAAGAGCACGGCTGCACCGGCGCCAGCGCCCAAGGCTGCTGCAAAAGCCGCAGTGGCCAAGACTGCCGCCGCCCCCAAGGCCGTTGCTACCAAGGTCGCCAGTCCCGCAGTCGCTCCCGCACCGGCGCCGGTTCCCCCTGCCCCGACTGCAGCGCAGGTACCCGTGCGCACGACCCGGCCTTCTTCGCGATTGGCCCAATTGACCGTACCATCCATGGCACAGGCAGTGGCTTCCACCGCTGCCAAAGCCAGTTATCTACACACCATGCCCACGACCGTGCAAGCGCATCCGACCTATACGGCTGCGAAAAAAGACCCCAAGCTGGCGAACAACTGGAAGACCAAGACTGCCGCCGAGCTGACCGACCCTGAAGTCATGGCCATGCCCGACAGCGAGTACATGAACGAGAAGCAGATGGCGTTTTTCCGCCTGAAGCTCGTTCAGCTCAAGCAGGACATCCACAACAGCGCTGGCGAGACCACCGAGCACCTTCGTGAAGACACCGTGGTGGTCCCCGATCCCGCAGACCGCGCCACGATTGAAGAAGAGCATGCCCTGGAGCTGCGCACCCGCGACCGCGAGCGCAAGCTGCTCAAGAAGATCGAACAGTCCATTGCCCGCATCGATGCTGGCGACTACGGCTACTGCGACGAAACCGGCGAACCCATCGGTGTCGGCCGCCTCATTGCCCGCCCCACCGCCACACTGTCGCTGGAGGCGCAACAGCGCCGCGAACTCAAGCAGAAGATGTTTGGTGATTGATCTGGCTGCCAAGGCCAGACGCCGACCGCTGCGCAACCTGCACCCCGAGCCATGAGCAAGGAAGAAACCACCCCTGGCGGCCTGCTTTCGAAGGTGGTTCGGTTCGTGAAGAACCCGACGGTCAACTGGACGGAGCTCGACTCCGGCCTGAACGACCGCGAGAGCCAGTACAGCAAGCAGATGCTCAAGGAGATGATCGAGCGCAAGCGCCGCAACGACTTCGTGCGGCGCCGCGAGTTCGATCAGCTGCGCAAGCTGCGCCAGCGCGAAGTGCTGCAAGGCCAGCGTGTGGAAGACGCCGCTGGCCGGCCCTCGTTCTTTCAAAGCAGCATGGCCTCGCCCGACGATCGGGCGGTCACGCTCAAGAAGATCGACGAGATCGAAGCGCAGATGTCCCAGCAGTGGTGGAAGAGCAAGCAGGGCGCCGACGCCCCCACCCAGCCTGGCGTGATGCCCGAATCGAGTTCCTCCGGCCCCGATTCGGCCCATTCGCGTGCCTATGCACCGACCTCGCCAGGCAGCCTGCCCGGCCCGCTTGAAGACAAGGCCGCCGTCCAGCCGCTGTTTGCCGATGACAGCATGGCCATCGGGCGGTTCGGCGGCTCCGATGCGCAAATGCTCGCAGGCCCTGGGCCTGGCGAAGCGTCCTTCAGCCCTGCAGCGCCGACCGCGGCAACCCCAGCGCTTGCATCCGAACCGGAGGAATTCGTGCACGAACCCGATCTAGAAGAAGCCGCCATCCGGTTTGCCAACGGCGACCACGCTGGCGCGGAGTCCGGCCTGATGGATGTGCTCGCGCAGCACCAGCAGGACGATCCCGACGCGCAGCTTGAAATCTGGATGACGCTGTTCGACCTGTACCGCGCAACCGGACAGCACGACCGCTTCGACACCCTGGCCATCGACTTTGCTGCCCAGTACAGTCGTTCGGCACCCCTGTGGTTCTCGATTCCCGAGCAATTGGGCATGGCGAGTGCCCCAGCAGCCACAGCCGTACCGGGTGCGCCTGCGCGCCGGGACTTCAGCTGGAACGCGCCGGGTGCGCTGGCCGTGTCGTCGGTCGCGGCGCTGCAGGCTTCGCTGGCCCGCTCGGCTTCGCCCTGGACCTTGTCCTGGGCACGCCTCGTGTCCATCGACGAGGCCGCCGTGCCGCTGCTGGCCGACCAGTTCACCCAGTGGGCGGAGCGCGACGGCCAGCTGGTGTTCTCGGGCGTTGAAAAGCTCAACGCCCTGCTGGACGCCAAGACCCAATCCGGTGACCGCGCCACCAGCCCCGAATGGTGGCGCCTGCGCATGGCGGCACTGCGGCTCATGGGCAAGCCCGACGAGTTCGAACTGGTCGCGCTCGACTACTGCGTGACGTACGAGGTCTCGCCCCCGTCGTGGATGTCGCCGCGCTGCGGGTATTCCGATAACGAAGGCGCGACTTCGGGCTCCGCGCCATTGGCCGCCGACAGCGATTTCATGGCGTCCGACCTGGGGGATGCCTCGGCACCCGCACCGCTCGACGCTGCACCCGTGGCGCAGCTCAGCGGCCACATTGACGGCGACGCGACGCCGCTGCTGGAGCCCTTCCAGGCTTTCCTGCGGCCAGGCGTGCCGCTCACGATTGCCTGCGACAAGCTCATTCGTGTGGACTTTGCGGCTGCCGGCTCGGTGCTCAACTGGGCGGCCGAGCAGCAGGCCCATGGCCACGTGATCCAGTTCCACAACCTGCAGCGGTTGGTGGCGATCTTCTTCAACGTGATCGGCATCAACGAGCACGCCTGGGTGGTGCCGCGCAAGAACTGAAGAAACGGCGATGGGCAAGGCGGCTTTGTGCGCCGCAACCCGTTACCTTTTCAAAGCGCAGTCACGGCAACTACCCGTGCTGCGCTTTGTGCATTGTGGGGGGCTGGAGGGCTGGAGGGCTGAAGGGCACGCGCTGCGCTGCCCCCTGAGACAGTCGCAGGCTGGAGACCTCTGCGCGCTGTAGGCACCAATCGTGGCGAGAGCCAAGCCAAGCCAAGCCAAGCCAAGCCAAGCCAAGCCAAGCGTGGCGTGGCGTGGCGTGGCGTGGCGTGGCGCGTGCCCCTGGCCAGCCCTGCTCTCCACCGCTGCGGCGGGCCCTGCCAGCGCCGCGCAATGCACCCATTCCTTGCCGGGTTGCAAAACCGGCGCCCGGCCTTATCTTTCGCAGCTATGGATTCATCACACGACAACACCCCGGTGTTTCACGGCACCACCATCCTGAGCGTGCGCCGTCAGACGCCCGAAGGCATCCAGGTCGCGATTGGCGGCGATGGCCAGGTCACCCTGGGCAACATCGTGGTCAAGGGCACGGCGCGCAAGGTGCGCAGGCTGTACCACGGCAAGGTGCTGGCGGGCTTTGCGGGCGCCACGGCCGATGCCTTCACCTTGTTCGAGCGCTTCGAGGCCAAGCTGGAGAAGCACCAGGGCCACCTGACCCGCGCGGCCATCGAGCTCACCAAGGACTGGCGCACCGACCGCGTGCTGCGCCGCCTGGAGGCCATGCTGGCGGTGGCCGACGCCACTGCCTCGCTCATCATCACCGGCAACGGCGACGTGCTGGAGCCCGAGCAGGGCATCGTGGCCATTGGCTCGGGCGGCGCGTATGCGCACTCGGCTGCCAAGGCGTTGCTCAACCACACCGACCTGTCGGCCCAGGACATCGTCAAGAAATCGCTCGAGATCGCCGGTGAGCTGTGCATCTACACCAACATGAACCACACCATCGAGACGCTGTGATCCTGGTGTGTGGATACTATTAAATTGATAGCTACTAGCGCTTATTTATCAAGCGCTGGCGGCTAATTTTGCTTTGAATTTGAAGGCAGGCCCCGCATGTCCTCCATGACCCCCCAGGAAATCGTCTCCGAACTCGACCACCACATCGTGGGCCAGGCCAGCGCCAAGCGCGCGGTGGCCATTGCGCTGCGCAGCCGCTGGCGGCGCCAGCAGGTCGAAGGCAGCCTGCGCCACGAGATCACGCCCAAGAACATCCTCATGATCGGCCCCACCGGCGTGGGCAAGACCGAGATCGCGCGCCGCCTGGCCCGGCTGGCCGACGCGCCGTTCATCAAGGTCGAGGCCACCAAGTTCACCGAGGTAGGCTATGTGGGCAAGGACGTCGATTCGATCATCCGCGACCTGGCCGAGATGGCCGTGAAGCAGACGCGCGAGTCCGAGATGAAAAAGGTGCGTGCCCGCGCCGAGGATGCCGCCGAGGAGCGCATCCTCGACACGCTGATCCCGCCGGCCCGTGCTGCGGCGGGCGCTACGGAGCCGGTGGCCGACAACACCGCGCGCCAAGTGTTCCGCAAGAAGCTGCGCGAAGGCTCGCTGGCCGACAAGGAGATTGAGATCGACGTGGCCGAGAGCCGCCCGTCGCTCGAGATCATGGGTCCGCAAGGCATGGAAGAGATGACCGAGCAGCTGCGCGGCATGTTCAGCCAGATGGGCCAGGACAAGCGCAAGACACGCAAGCTCAAGATCGCCGAAGCCCTGAAACTGCTGACCGACGAAGAGGCTGGCAAGCTCGTCAACGAGGAAGAAATCAAGACCCGCGCCGTGGCCAACGCCGAGCAGAACGGCATCGTCTTCATCGACGAGATCGACAAGGTGGCTGCGCGGCAAGAGACGAGCGGGGCCGATGTGTCGCGCCAGGGTGTGCAGCGTGATTTGCTGCCGCTGGTGGAGGGCACCACGGTGTCCACCAAGTACGGGATGATCAAGACCGACCACATCCTGTTCATCGCCTCTGGCGCGTTTCACCTGTCCAAACCCAGCGATTTGATCCCCGAGCTGCAGGGGCGCTTTCCGATCCGAGTCGAGCTGGAATCGCTGTCGGTGCAGGACTTCGAAGCCATCCTCACCCAGACCCATGCGTCCCTCGTCAAGCAGTACCAGGCCCTGCTGGCCACCGAAGGCGTCACGCTCGAATTTGCGCCCGAAGGTATCACGCGCCTGGCGCACATTGCGTTTGAGGTGAACGAGCGCACCGAGAACATCGGCGCGCGGCGCCTGTCTACCGTCATGGAGCGGCTACTCGACGAGGTGAGCTTTGACGCGACGCGGCTTTCGGGCCAGACCATCACGGTGGACGCTGCGTATGTGGATGTCCGGCTCCAGACGCTGAGCCAGGACGAGGACCTGTCCCGCTACATCCTGTGACGACACGGTTGAGTACGGCCAGGCTTGAGAGGTCACTTTCATAGCCTGCCGTAAGTGCTTCTTTTTCAACGACTTTTGGTGCTTTTCGGGTCTACAAAGTCGCCGCTAAGTCGTTGATTTCATTACAAAAGTTTGGTGGACACCCCCTTGTTAGGTGGGCTTTTCCTGCTACAGTGCAAAAAAGTGCAATTAAGTGGTGAAAAGTGCCCTTCAGGCCATCGTCAGGCCCTGAAGGTTCTCAAAATTCCGAGTTGGGAAATCCTTCGTGTTCCAAGGTGCCTCGTCGCTAAGTCTCGATGCGAAGGGTCGGCTGTCTGTGCCGACCCGGCATCGTGACGTGCTCGCGGCCACCGCATCGGGCCAGCTCACGATCACCAAGCACCCGCACGGCTGCCTGATGGTGTTTCCCCGCCCGGAGTGGGAGAAGTTTCGCGAGCGCATTGCAGAGTTGCCCATGTCCGCCCAGTGGTGGAAGCGGATTTTTCTGGGCAATGCGATGGATGTGGAGATGGACGCCACCGGCCGCGTACTGATCTCGCCCGAGCTGCGCGAGGCGGCCGGCATTTCCAAAGACACCATGCTGCTGGGCATGGGCAACCATTTCGAACTCTGGGACAAGGCCACCTACGACGAGCAGGAGGCCAAGGCCATGCAGGGCGACATGCCGGACGTCTTCAAGGACTTCTCTTTTTAAGGGCGCATGGTGACCGAGGTTTTGCAACACACCACTGTCCTGCTCGACGAAGCCGTGGATGCCCTGCTGGGCGGCGCAGGCGCCGAGCCTGCCGGCACGTGGATCGATGGCACCTTTGGGCGCGGGGGCCATTCACGGCTCATCCTGCTACGGCTGGGCCCTCAAGGGCGCCTCGTGGCCTTTGACAAGGACCCCGAAGCTATCGCCGAAGCAACGCGCATCACCGATGCGCGTTTTTCCATTCGGCACGAAGGTTTTCGGCACATTGCCGACCTGCCCGCGGGCAGCGCCGCGGGCGTGCTGATGGACCTGGGCGTGAGCTCGCCCCAGATCGACAGCCCCCAGCGGGGCTTCAGTTTCCGTTTTGACGGCCCCCTTGACATGCGCATGGACACCACGCGCGGCGAGAGCGTGGCCGATTGGTTGGCCACGGCCGAAGTCGGTCAGATTGCGGAGGTGATACGTGACTACGGTGAAGAACGGTTTGCTGGCCCCATTGCAAAGGCGATTGTTGCTCGGCGCGAGGAACGGGGCCCTCTTGCAACCACCGCCGAACTGGCCGATCTCGTGGCTGGCGCGGTCAAAACCCGCGAAGCGGGCCAGAACCCTGCAACGCGCACATTTCAAGCTCTTCGGATTTTCATCAACGCCGAGCTTGAAGAACTGCAACAGGCGCTAGACGCCTGCCTGTCGGTGCTGCAACCGGGTGGGCGGCTGGTGGTGATCAGCTTCCATTCGCTGGAAGACCGCATCGTCAAGCAGTTCATCGCCAAGCACTCCAAGGAGGTCTACGACCGCCGCGCGCCGTTTGCCGCGCCCCAGCCGATGAAGCTCGTGGCCCTGGACCGCATCAAGCCCAGCGCCGCCGAAGTCGCGGGCAACCCGCGCTCGCGCAGCGCGATCATGCGCGTGGCCGAACGGACAGGAGTGACCCAATGACCGCGATGTTGTGCCGCCAGGCCGCCCCAAGGCAAAACGCGGCCCCCTCGGGGGGCAGCGACGACACGGCAGTGCGGAGCGTGGGGGCCGAATGACGCGGTTGAACATTGTCCTGCTGCTTGCGGTGCTCGCCAGTGCGATTTATCTGGTGCACACCCAGTACGAATCGCGCCGCCTGTTCACCGAGCTGGACCGCGCGGTGGCCGAAGCGCGCCGGCTGGAAACCGAGCACCAGCGCCTGCAGGTCGAAAAGCGTGCCCAGGCCACGCCGCTGCGCGTGGAGAAAATCGCCCGCGCCCAGCTCAACATGCGCACAGCCACGCCGGCCATCACGCAGTACGTGTCCGACCCGCAAGGCGTGGCGGCTGCTGCCGCGGCCACAGCGGCCGCCAGCGCAACGCCCGTACGGCCTGAAGGGGCGCAGCCATGAGCCGCAGCGTGGTTTACACCGCCAGCCCCCTGCTGGCGAGCAAGACGCCGGTCTGGCGCAGCAAGTTCATCGTGGCGATGATCGCGCTCGGTTTCTTCGCCCTCGCGGGGCGTGCAGCCTATGTGCAGGTGTTTGGCAACGCCTTCTTTCAGCGCCAGGGCGAAGTGCGGTTTGCGCGCACGCTCGAGCTGCCCGCCAACCGCGGCAAGATCGTGGACCGCAACGGCCTCATCCTGGCCTCCAGCGTGCCGGCTGCCAGCATCTGGGCGATCCCCGAAGACGTGGAGCAGGACCGGCCCGAAGTCCGCGCCAAGCTCAAACAGCTGGCCAAGCTGCTCGACATGCCCCTGGCCGAGCTGAACAAGAAGCTGGCTGACGAGGACAAGACCTTTGTCTGGATCAAGCGCCAGCTCGACTGGGATGTGGGCCAGCAAATTGCGGCGCTCGACATCAAGGGCGTCTACCAGCGCAAGGAATACAAGCGCCAGTACCCCGAGGGCGAGGCCGCTGCGCACGTGGTGGGTTTCACCAACGTGGAGGACCATGGCCAGGAAGGCATGGAGCTGGCGTACGACAAGGACCTGGCCGGCAAGCCCGGCTCGCGCCGCGTGATCAAGGACCGGCTGGGCCGCGTGGTCGAGGGCGTCGGCGAAACCGTGCCGCCCGTGGACGGCAAGGACATGCAGCTGTCCATCGACAGCAAAGTGCAGTTCTTTGCCTACCAGAAGCTGCGCGACCAGGTCACTGCGCACAAGGCCAAGGCAGGCAGCGTGGTGGTGCTGGATGCGCATACGGGCGAACTGCTGGCCCTAGCCAACTACCCGAGCTACGTGCCCGACAAGCGCCAGAACCTCACGGGTGAGCAGTTGCGCAACCGCGCGCTCACCGACGTGTTTGAGCCCGGCTCGACCATGAAGCCGTTCACCATCGGCCTGGCGCTGGAGTCCGGCCGCGTGCGTCCGGAGACCACCGTGGACACCACGCCGGGCCGCATCAACATCACCGGCTCTACCATCTCGGACACGCACAACTACGGCGTGCTGACGGTTGAAGGCGTGATCCAGAAATCAAGCAACGTGGGCACCACCAAGCTCGCCATGCAGATGCCGGCGCGCGAAATGTGGGAGACCTTCTCGGCCGCGGGCTTCGGCCAAAAGCCGCAGATTGGATTCCCCGGCGCCATCAGCGGCCGCCTGCGCCCCTACAAAACTTGGCGGCCGGTGGAGCAGGCGACGATGTCGTACGGCTACGGCCTGTCGGCCAGCTTGTTCCAGATGGCGCGCTCGTACACCGTGTTTGCCAACGGCGGGCGCGTGATCCCCGCCACGCTGCTCAAGACGCAGGAAGCCGCAGTGGGCGTGCCAGTCTTCTCCGAGCGCACGGCCGACCAGGTGCGCAAGATGCTGCAGATGGCGGCCGGCCCCGGCGGCACCGGCCAGAAGGCGCAGACGCTGGGCTACTCGGTCGGTGGCAAGTCGGGCACGGCGCGCAAGCAGGTCGGCAAGAACTACGCCTCGGGCAAATACCGCGCGTGGTTCACCGGCATGGCGCCCATCGACAAGCCCCGCATCATCGTCGCGGTGATGATTGATGAGCCCAGCAACGGCGTGTTCTACGGCGGTGCCGTGGCCGCGCCCGTGTTCAGCGAAGTCGTGCAGCAAACGCTGCGCATGATGGGCGTGCAACCGGACATGGCCGTCAAGCCGCAGATCGTGGCCAACGCCGTGGAGGAATCGCTATGACGACGACGCTGCCCTTGGTCCATTCGGTGCACGACGCTGTGGCCTGGCTGCGCGAGCGGGTCACCGGCACGCTGCAGACCGACAGCCGCCAGGTCCGTGCGGGCGACGGTTTCATCGCCTGGCCCGGCGCTGCCACCGACGGACGCGCGCACATTGGCGACGCCTTGTCGCGCGGTGCGGTGGCCTGCCTGGTGGAGCAGGAGGGCGCCGATGCCTTTCCTCTCGATGGCTTGCCCGTGGCGGCACTGCGGGGCTTGAAGGCCGCCACCGGCCCGATTGCCGCCGAGTGGTTCGAGCACCCCTCGCACCGGCTGGACGTGCTGGCTGTGACCGGCACCAACGGCAAGACCAGCACCAGCTGGTGGATTGCCGAAGCCCTCAATACGCTATCAAAAAATGAGCTGCTGGCGCAGGGAGGATGTGCGCTGGTGGGTACTTTGGGCATTGGGGTTCCGCCTGCCCTCACCACCACCGGTCTGACCACGCCCGACCCGGTGCGGCTGCAGCGCGCGTTCCAGCAGTTCACCGATGCGGGCCGCACGGCGTGCGCCATCGAGGCGTCGTCCATTGGCCTGGCCGAGCACCGCATGGTCGGCACACGCATCCGCGTGGCGCTGTTTACCAACTTCACGCAGGACCACCTCGACTACCACCCCAGCATGGCCGCCTACTGGCAGGCCAAGAGCATGTTGTTCGACTGGCCCGGCTTGCAGGCGGCGGTGGTCAACATCGACGACCCGCGCGGCGCCGAGCTGCATGCCACGCTGGCCGACCGGCAACTGGACTTGTGGAGCGTCTCCACTGCCGGCCCGGCCCGCCTGGCAGCGCGCGACATCCACATGGGTGACGGCGGCCTGCGCTTTACCGTGGCCGAGGGCGTGCACACGCTGGTGCTGCAGACCCGCTTGATTGGCCACTACAACGTCTCCAACCTGCTGGGTGTGCTCGCCGGGCTGCGCGCGTTGGGTGTGCCGCTGGAGCACGCTCTCTATGCCTGCGCCCAGCTCTCGCCCGTGCCCGGCCGCATGGAGCAGATTCAGAGCCCCGGCCAGCCTCTGGTGGCTGTGGACTACGCCCATACCCCGGATGCGCTCGACAAAGCCCTGCAGGCGCTGCGCCCCGTGGCGGCTGAACGCGGCGGGCAGCTGTGGTGCGTGTTTGGTTGCGGCGGCGACCGCGATGCCGGCAAGCGCCCGCTGATGGGCGCCGTGGCGCAGCAGCAGGCCGACCGGGTGGTGGTGACCAGCGACAACCCGCGCAGCGAAGACCCCGCGGCCATCCTGCACCAGATCCTGCAAGGCACGATTGCGGGCAATACCGTGCGCGCCGAACCTGACCGCGCCATCGCCATTGCCCAGACCCTGATCGAGGCTGCCCCCAACGATGTGGTGCTGATTGCCGGCAAGGGCCACGAAGACACGCAGGAGACGGCGGGCGTGCGCGTGCCGTTCTCGGACATGGCCCACGCGCAGAGCGCGCTGCAGGCCCGGGGAGCCGGCGCATGACCGCCCATGCCGATATGCCGATGACCCTGGCCCAGGCATACGACCTGTTGAAGCCACACGTTCCGGCGGCGCGGCTGGTCGGTGATGGCACCACGCCCCTGGCCCGGGTGCACACCGACACGCGCACGCTGCAAGCGGGCGACTTGTTTGTGGCGCTCAAGGGCGAGCGCTTTGATGCCAACGCCTTCTTGGCCGACGCCCGCGCCGGTGGCGCCGCAGCGGCCATCGCACACGGTGGCCTGGAGGCCGCGGGCCTACCCGGCATCGAAGTGCCGGACAGCCTGGCCGCCCTGGGCGCACTGGCCGCCGGCTGGCGCGCGCAGTTTGCGATCCCGCTGGTCGGCGTGACCGGCAGCAATGGCAAGACCACCGTCACGCAGATGATCGCGTCCATCCTGCGCGCCTGGAAGGGCGATGCCGCCTTTGCCACGCAAGGTAATTTCAACAACGACATCGGCGTGCCTTTGACACTGCTGCGCCTGCGGGCCGGCCACGCGGCCGCGGTGATCGAGATGGGCATGAACCACCCCGGTGAGATCGCCACCCTGGCCACCATGGGCCAGCCCACAGTGGCCCTGGTCAACAACGCGCAGCGCGAGCACCTGGAATTCATGCACACGGTGGAAGCCGTGGCGCGCGAGAACGGCTCGGTGTTTGCCAGCCTGCCGGACGACGGGGTCGCAATCTTCCCCGCGGGCGATCCCTATACCGCGCTCTGGCAGTCGCTGGCGCAGGGCCGCCGCTGCATCACCTTTGGCGACGGCGGCGATGTGCGCTGCACCGAGGCCACCTGGGTGCACGGCGCGTGGGACGTGACCCTGGCCACGCCGCAAGGCAGCGTAGCCACCCTGCTGCACATCGCCGGGCGCCACAACGTGACCAACGCACTGGCGGCAGCCGCCTGCGCAGGGGCGGCCGGTGCGCCACTGGGCGTGATTGCCCGGGGCCTTGAAGCCTTCAACCCCGTCAAGGGCCGCTCGCGCGCGTTCAGCGTGCGCAGCGCTGGCCGCGACATCACGGTGGTGGACGACACCTACAACGCCAACCCCGACTCCATGCGCGCCGCCATCGACGTGCTGGCCGAGTTGCCCGGCCCCCAGCTGATGGTGCTGGGCGACATGGGCGAGGTGGGCGACCAGGGCCCGCAGTTCCATGCGGAGGCCGGTGCCCATGCGCGTGCGGCGGGCGTCCCGCTGTTGTTCGCGCTGGGCGCCCAGTCGGTGCACGCCGCCACGGCGTACGGCGATGGCGATGGCGATGGCGGCAGCCAGGGCCGCGCCCACCATTTCAACGATATGAGCGCACTGCTGACAGCCGTGCGCGACGCACTCCCCACGGTGGGCAGTGTGCTGGTCAAGGGATCACGATTCATGAAGATGGAACAGGTGGTGGAAGCGATTTCCGCCACGACAAGCGCCGCCGGACAGTCCGCGCAGCCGCAGGCACAAGAACAACAACAAACGCACAACTCGGCATCGGAGGGACACCATGGCGCAACGCACTGACTCCATCCGCGGGGTGGCGCCCCACGGCAGCCGGCCTGTGCACGGGGAGTCCACATGCTGCTGATGCTGTCGCAATGGCTGCAGGGCCTGTCGCCCGAGTTCGGCTTTTTCCGTGTGTTCCAGTACCTCACGTTCCGTGCGGTGATGGCCGCCATGACCGCGCTCTTGATCGGCCTGATCGCCGGCCCCAGGGTGATCCGCATGCTCACCTCGCTCAAGATCGGCCAGCCGATTCGCGGCTATGCGATGCAGTCGCACCTGTCCAAGAGCGGCACACCCACCATGGGCGGCGTGCTCATCCTGCTGTCGATCGCGATCTCGACCCTGCTGTGGTTCGACCTGTCCAACCGCTTTGTCTGGATCGTGCTCATCGTCACACTGGGCTTTGGCGCGATTGGCTGGGCCGACGACTGGCGCAAGGTGGTCAACAAGGACCCCGAGGGCATGCGCTCGCGTGAAAAATACATGTGGCAGTCGGCCATTGGCCTGTTGGCTGCGCTGTACCTGGTGTTCAGCATTTCAGAAAGCTCCAACGCCAAGGTGTGGGAGCTTTTCGTCGGTTGGGTGCAGTCGGGCTTCTCGCTCGACCTGCCGCCCAAGGCCGGGCTGCAGTTGCCGTTTTTCAAGGAGATCAGCTACCCGCTCGGGGTGCTGGGTTTCGTGATCCTGACCTACCTCGTCATCGTGGGCTCGAGCAACGCCGTGAACCTGACCGACGGCCTGGACGGCCTGGCCATCATGCCGGTGGTGATGGTGGGCTCGGCCCTCGGGGTGTTCGCATACGTCACGGGCAGCTCGGTGTATTCCAAGTACCTGTTCTTCCCGCACATCCCCGGCTCGGGCGAGCTGCTGATCTTCTGCGCCGCCATGGCGGGGGCGGGCCTGGCCTTCTTGTGGTTCAACGCGCACCCAGCCCAGGTCTTCATGGGCGACGTGGGCGCGCTAGCGCTGGGCGCGGCCCTGGGCACCATCGCCATCATCGTGCGGCAAGAAATCGTGCTGGCCATCATGGGCGGCATCTTTGTGGTCGAAGCGCTGTCGGTGATGCTGCAGGTGACCTGGTTCAAGTTCACCAAGCGCCGCTACGGCCAAGGCCGGCGCCTGCTCAAGATGGCGCCGCTGCACCACCATTTCGAGAAAAGCGGCTGGAAGGAAACGCAGGTCGTCGTGCGCTTCTGGATCATCACCATGCTGCTGTGCCTCATCGGCCTGTCGACCCTGAAACTGCGATGAACCCGGACGATCCCCTCCACCCCGCGACTGCCGTCCCGCCGGCGGTGAAGCTGCCTCCAGACACGGATGCAGGCGGGGCCGTGCCTGACGATCTGCCAGCGGAAGGCGCGCCAGTGCCGCAGTCCAGCGGCGACACGGCGGGTGCGGACGGCGCGGATGGCGCAGCGGCGGGAGTCATTGCTACGCCCGGCAGTGCTGCGCCGATGCAGTCGATGGCCGACGTGGAAGCATCCCCAGATTCCCTTGATACCCCCGTCGACCCGTCTATCGATACGCCCATCGATACGCACATCGAGACACCGCCCGAGGCTGCGACGCCAACGCCCGGGAGCGCTGCACGCACAGCGGCAGCCGCCGCAGCTGCCTGGGACCCAGAAAAGCTTCCTGCCATCTCCGCCGCCAAGGCCGCCGCCGACTTTGTCGCGCAGATCTTTGCCGACGTATCCGCCGTCGACGTGCCTGCGGACCCCAATTCCACCGCAGAGCCTGAAGCCGCCGCCCCCGCATCGGGCGACGAGCCTGCGCAGCCGACAGAGCCTTTGGGCCGCCCTGGCGAAGGCATGACGCCGCTGCAGGGCCAGAACATCCTCATCCTGGGCCTGGGCGCTTCGGGCCTTGCCATGGCGCGCTGGTGCGTGCGCTGCGGCGCCCAGGTCACCGTGGCCGACACCCGCGAGGCACCGCCGCAACTGGCCGCGCTGCAGCAGATGCTGCCGCAGGTGCGTTTTGTCGCCGGCGCCTTCGATGCGCGCCTGGTCGAGGGCCAGGGGCTGCACGCGGTCTACCGCTCGCCAGGATTGAGTCCTGAGACGATTGCTCCTGTTTTGATAGCTGCTAGCGCAAATGGGATAAGCGCTGGGGGCGAATTAAGCTTGTATTCCATGGCGCTGTCCGCCATGCGCGCATCGCATGGCTATGCGCCCGCGGTGCTGGCGATCACGGGCACCAACGGCAAAACAACAGTGACATCGCTCACCGGGCAGCTCGTGGAGCGATCGGGCAAAAGCGTGGCCGTGGCCGGCAACATCGGCCCCACGCTGCTCGACACACTGGCCGGCCACATCGATGCCGGCACGTTGCCCGAGGTGTGGGTGCTGGAGCTGTCGAGCTTTCAGCTCGACGGCGTGGCCGGGTTTGAGCCCACGGCGGCCACCGTGCTCAACATCACGCAGGACCACCTGGACTGGCACGGCGACATGGCTGCCTACGCCGCGGCCAAGGCCCGCGTCTTTGGCCAGACGGGGCTCATGATTTTGAACCGCGAAGACGCGGAGGTCATGCGCATGCTTCCACCTCCGGTGAAGGTCAAGCTACAGAAACCCCAGGTGCGCGAGCACCTGACGTTTGGCGCCGACATGCCCCAGCGCCCCGGTGACTTCGGCATCGAGGTGGTGAGCGGCATGCCCTGGCTGGTGCGCGCCATGGATGCCGACGAAACCCGCAAGCGCGGCCGCAACGAGCCCGCCGAGGACCTGCACATCCAGCGCCTGATTCCGGCCGATGCGCTGCGCATCCGCGGCCGCCACAACGCGGTGAACGCGCTGGCCGCGCTGGCCCTTGCCTCGGCCGCGGGCTGCACGCTGGCGCCGCTGCTCTGGGCGGCGATGGCAAGGGCCAGGATTTTTCTCCGCTGGCCGCGCCCGTGTCGCGCTACGCACGCGCCGTGGTGCTCATCGGGCGCGATGCGCGGCTGATCCGCGCAGCGCTGGCCGACAGCGGCGTGGCGCTGGTCGATGCCGAGACGCTGCCGCAGGCGGTGGAGCTGGCCTCGCAGCGTGCCCACGCGGGCGACGCGGTGCTGATGTCGCCCGCCTGCGCCAGCTTTGACATGTTCCGCGGCTATGAACACCGCGCCGAGGTGTTTTGCGACACCGTGCGCACGCTGGCCGATGACGCGATGGGAGGTGCGGCATGACTGCATCCGCCAACACCTTGCTGCAGCGCGTGACCGGCTGGTTCGGCGGCCTGCCGGGCAAGGCCGTGGACGTGCTGCCTGTGCGCGTGGGCGGCACCGACTACCGGCCCCGCACCACCAGCACGCCCGCGAGCGTGCTCGGCTTTGACCAGGCCCTTTTGTGGGTGGTGGTGGCGCTGCTCGCCTGGGGACTGGTGATGGTGTATTCGGCCTCGATTGCGATGCCGGACAACCCACGTTTTGCCAACTATGCGTCGACCCACTTTCTTACCCGCCATGTGATGTACCTCGTGGTGGGTTTTGTCGCCGCACTGCTGGCGTTCCAGATCCCGATGGCGCTGTGGGAGCGGGTGGCGCCGTGGCTCTTCGTGGTGGCGTTGCTGCTGCTGGTGGCGGTGCTGATCCCGGGCGTGGGCAAGGTGGTCAATGGCGCGCGGCGCTGGCTGTCCCTGGGGCCCATCGGCTTTCAGCCGTCCGAGGTGGCGAAGTTTGCGGTGCTCATCTACGCGGCCGATTACATGGTGCGCAAGATGGAAGTGAAGGAGCGGTTCTTCCGCGCCGTGCTGCCTATGGGCGCCGCCGTGGCCATCGTGGGTGTGCTGCTGCTGGCCGAGCCCGACATGGGCGCCTTCATGGTCGTGGCGGTGATCGCCATGGGCATTCTGTTTCTGGGCGGTGTGAATGCCCGCATGTTCTTTCTGATCGCCGGGGTGCTGGTCTCGGCCTTCGGCGTGATGATCGCCAGCTCCCCCTGGCGGCGCGAGCGTGTGTTTGCCTACCTCGACCCGTTCAGTGAAGAGCACGCGCTGGGCAAGGGCTACCAGCTGTCGCACTCGCTGATCGCCATCGGGCGCGGCGAGATCTTCGGTGTGGGCCTGGGCGGCAGCGTCGAAAAGCTGCACTGGCTGCCCGAAGCGCACACCGACTTCTTGCTGGCCGTGATCGGCGAGGAGTTCGGCCTCGTGGGGGTGGTCATCCTCATCGTGTTGTTCCTGTGGATGACGCGCCGCATCATGCACATCGGCCGCCAGGCCATCGCGCTGGATCGCGTGTTCGCCGGGCTGGTCGCGCAGGGCGTGGCCATCTGGATCGGCTTCCAGGCCTTCATCAACATGGGCGTGAACCTGGGCGCGCTGCCCACCAAGGGGCTCACGCTGCCGCTGATGAGCTTTGGCGGGTCGGCGATCTTGATGAATCTGGTGGCGCTCGCGGTGGTGCTGCGCGTCGACTATGAGAACAAATTGTTGATGCGCGGAGGTCGCGTATGAGTACGCAAAAGACCGCACTCATCATGGCCGGCGGCACCGGCGGCCACATCTTTCCGGGTCTCGCCGTGGCCGAAGAGTTGCGTGCGCGCGGCTGGCGTGTGCACTGGCTCGGCGCGCCCGGCAGCATGGAGTCGCGCATCGTGCCCACGCACGGCTTCACGCTCGAGCTCATCGATTTTTCGGGCGTGCGCGGTAAAGGCATCGTCACGCTGGCGTTGCTGCCGCTGCGCCTGTTGCGCGCGTTCGGGCAGGCGCTGGCGGTGGTGCGGCGTGTGCAGCCCGACGTGGTGGTGGGTCTCGGCGGCTACATCACCTTCCCGGGCGGGATGATGGGTGTGCTGGCGGGCAAGCCACTGGTGCTGCACGAACAGAACTCGGTGGCCGGCATGGCCAACAAGGTGCTGGCGGGGGTGGCAGACCGTGTGTTCACCGCCTTCCCCAATGTGTTCCCCAAAGGCCAGTGGGTGGGCAACCCGCTGCGCACCGCCTTCACCAGCAAGCCCGCACCGGCCGAGCGCTTTGCCGGGCGCAACGGGCCGCTGCGCCTTTTGGTGGTGGGTGGCAGCCTGGGCGCACGCGCGCTCAACGAGATCGTGCCGCAGGCCGTCGCGCTGATGCCTGCCAACCAGCGCCCCGTGGTCATCCACCAAAGCGGTGCGACGCAGATCGACGCACTGCGCGCCAACTATGCCGCGGCCGGCGTCGAGGCGGAATGCACGCCCTTCATCGACGACACCGCAAGCGCCTTTGCCGATGCCGACATCGTTGTCTGCCGCGCGGGCGCAAGCACCGTGACCGAGATCGCTGCCGTGGGCGCGGCGGCGATTTTCGTGCCGTTCCCTTCGGCGGTGGACGACCACCAGACCACCAATGCGCAGTTTCTTGTGAACGCGGGCGGCGGCTGGCTGGTGCAGCAGCGCGACCTCACGCCCGAGGGTTTGGCCCAGATGCTATTAAATACAGAGCGCACTACCCTTATGGATAAAGCGCTGAAGGCCAAAAACATGCAAAAAATCAACGCCACCCGCGAAGTGGTGACGGCCTGCGAGGAGTTGGCATGAAACACGCCATTCGCCACATCCATTTCGTCGGCCTGGGCGGCGCCGGCATGAGCGGCATTGCCGAGGTGTTGTTCAACTTGGGCTACCGCATCTCGGGCTCGGACCTGGCCGACAGCGCCACGCTGCGTCGCCTGGAAGGCCTGGGCATCAAGACCTGCCTGGGCCACGCGGCGGCGCACATCGACGGAGCCGATGCGGTGGTCACATCCACCGCGGTCACGCCCGACAACCCTGAAGTGCTGGCGGCGCGCGAGAAGAAGATCCCCGTGGTGCCCCGCGCACTCATGCTGGCGGAGCTGATGCGCTTGAAGCAAGGCATCGCCATTGCCGGCACCCACGGCAAGACGACCACCACCAGCCTCGTGACCTGCGTGCTGGCCGAGGCGGGTCTGGACCCGACGTTTGTGATCGGCGGCAAGCTCAACAGCGCGGGCGCCAATGCCAAGTTGGGCAGCGGCGACTACATCGTGGTCGAGGCCGACGAGTCCGACGCGTCGTTCCTGAACCTGCTGCCGGTGATGGCTGTGGTGACCAACATCGACGCCGACCACATGGAGACCTATGGTCACGACTTCAGCCGGCTCAAGGGTGCGTTTGTCGAGTTCCTGCACCGCATGCCGTTCTACGGCACGGCGGTGTTGTGTGTGGACAGCCCGGCCGTGCGCGACATCCTGCAAAGCGTGAACTGCCCGATCACGAGCTACGGGTTTTCCGAAGACGCCCAGGTACGCGCAATCAACGTGCGCGCCGATGCCGGCCAGATGCGCTTTACCGTGCAGCGCCGCAACGGCGTGACGCTGCCCGACCTGGACATCGTGCTCAACCTCGCGGGCGAGCACAACGTGCTGAACGCGCTGTCTGCCATTGCGGTGGCGGTGGAGCTCAACATCCCCGACGAAGCGGTGCAGCGTGCGCTGGCTGGTTTCAAGGGCGTGGGCCGGCGCTTCCAACATTACGGCGATCTGCCCGCCAAAGACGGCGGTACGTTCACCGTGATCGACGACTACGGCCACCACCCGGTGGAGATGGCCGCCACGCTGGCGGCTGCGCGCGGTGCCTTTCCCGGTCGGCGCCTGGTGCTGGCGTTCCAGCCGCACCGCTACAGCCGCACGCGCGACTGTTTTGAGGATTTCGTCAAGGTCATTGGCAACGCCGACGCGGTGCTGCTGACCGAGGTGTATGCCGCCGGCGAAGCGCCGGTCGTCGCCGCCGATGGCCGTTCGCTGGCCCGCGCGCTGCGCGTGGCCGGGCGCGTGGAGCCGGTATTCGTCGACAACGTGGCCGACTTGCCGCAAGCGATTGCCGACAACGCGCGCAATGGCGACGTGGTGATGTGCATGGGCGCTGGCTCCATTGGGGCCGTGCCCGGCAAGGTGGTGGACATGCTACAAAATAATGAGCTGAAAGCGCTGGAGGGGAGCGCGCTATGACCGTTTTTGATTCAAATTTCGATGTGAAAACCCTGGGCAAGGTCGCCGTGCTGATGGGCGGTGACTCGGCCGAGCGCGAGGTCTCGCTCATGTCCGGCAGCGGCGTGCTGCAGGCGCTGCGCTCCAGCGGCGTGGACGCGCATGCGTTCGACCCCGTGCAGAACGCGCTGGGCGATCTCAAGCGTGACGGTTATGCCCGCTGCTTCATCGCGCTGCACGGCCGCCATGGCGAAGACGGCACGGTGCAGGGCGCGCTGGAACTGCTGGGCATCCCCTACACGGGCCCGGGCGTGATGGCCTCGGCCATTGCCATGGACAAGGTCATGACCAAGCGGGTGTGGCTGGCCGAGGGCCTGCCCACGCCACGCTACGTGTGGCTGGCACCCGACCGTCAGCAGCGCGAGGTGGTGCGCACCGTGCCCGACGAACTGGGACTGCCCCTCATCGTGAAGCCGCCGCGCGAGGGCTCGTCCATCGGCGTGACCAAGGTGCGTGGCTATTCGGACATGCAGGAAGCCGTGGCCCTGTCGGCCCGCTATGACCCCGATGTGCTCTGCGAGGAGTTCATCGACGGCGAGGAAGTGACCTGCCCGGTGCTGGGTCAGGGCGCCGGCGCGGTGGTGTTGCCGGTGATCCGCATCGCAGCGCCGGATGGCGCCTACGACTACCAGAACAAGTACTTCACCGACGATGTGAAGTACCAGTGCCCGAGCGGCCTGCCCGAAGCCGAAGAGCGCGAGATCCAGCGCATCGTGCTCGCGGCCTACCGCACGCTCGGCTGCAGGGGCTGGGGCCGCGCCGATCTGATGATCCGCGCCAGCGACCGCAAGCCCTTCCTGCTGGAGATGAACACGTCGCCCGGCATGACCGGTCACTCGCTCGTGCCCATGTCTGCGCGTGCTGCGGGTATCAGCTACGAAGAACTGTGCCTGCGCATCCTGGCCGATGCGGCGCTGGATACCGCGCCGCGCACCGCCCAAGGAGCCGCCCACCCATGAACTCCACGCTGCCCGCGCCGCTGGACGTCAAGCTCATGAACTGGACCGCCTCGGCCCTGTTCGTGGGCCTGGCGCTGGGCGTGTTGGCGGCGGGGGCCTGGTGGGTGTTGCGTTATCCCGGCTTTGCCGTGTCGCGCA
The DNA here is from genome assembly GCA_004210805.1 of Acidovorax sp. Lineage (GTDB taxonomy): Bacteria > Pseudomonadota > Gammaproteobacteria > Burkholderiales > Burkholderiaceae_C > Acidovorax. Next base: position 27,323 of record SDXZ01000017.1, on the reverse strand, counting down.
TCGTGGTGCAGGGCGACCTGGTGCACAACAACGCGGTCACGCTGCGGGCCAATGTGGCGCCGCATCTGGCCGGCAATTTTTTTACGGTCGACCTGCGCGCCGCCCGTGCGGCCTTCGAGCAGGTGCCCTGGGTGCGCCGTGCGCAGGTGCAGCGGGTGTACCCCGGCAGCCTGTTCGTGCAGCTGCAAGAGCACGACGCCGTGGCGTACTGGGGCCCCGAGAGCGGATCGGCCCTGGTCAATGCCCAAGGCGAAGTCTTTGAGGCCAACGTGGGCGATGTCGAGCAGGAAGGCCTGCCGCGCCTGCTGGGGCCGGCGGGCAGCTCACCCGAGGTGCTGCAGATGTACGCCGTGCTCAAGCCGGTGTTCAAGCCCCTGGGGCTGGACGTGGACACGCTGGAACTTACGGGCCGGGGGGGATGGCGCGCCACGCTGGACAGTGATGCGGTGATCGAACTGGGCGGCGGCACGCGCGAAGAAGTGGTGCAGCGCACCCAGCGCTTCACGCGCACGCTCACGCAGGTGGCGGCGCAGTACGGCCGGCGCGTGGACGCGCTCGAGTCCGCGGACCTGCGCCACACGGGCGGGTACGCGCTGCGCATGCGGGGCGTGAGCACCGTGATTCCCGATGGCACGGGCGCCACGGCCACTGTGCGCAGGAGGTGATGGCATGCGGCAAAGAGCATCGCTGAGAAGAACGCTGAAGAACGTGCACCAGGGCGTGGTGACGACCGAGGGGCGGCGGGGCAGAACAGAGAAGGACAGGGACTGATATGGCAAGAGAATACAAAGACGTTGTGGTGGGGCTCGATATCGGCACGGCCAAGGTCATGGCCGTGGTGGCCGAGGTACTGCCCAATGGCGAGCTCAAGCTGGCAGGCCTGGGCGTGGCCCCGAGCAATGGCCTCAAGCGTGGCGTGGTGGTGAACATCGATGCGACGGTGCAGAGCATTCAGCAGGCGCTGAAAGAGGCCGAGCTGATGGCCGACTGCAAGATCCAGCGCGTGTACACCGGCATCACCGGCAGCCACATCCGCGGGCTCAACTCCAGCGGCATGGTGGCCGTGAAGGACAAGGAAGTCACCTCGGCCGATGTGGCACGCGTGGTGGAGACGGCCAAAGCCATCAATATCAGCAGCGACCAGCGCCTCTTGCTGGTGGAGCCGCAGGAGTTCGTGATCGACGGGCAGGACGTGAAGGAGCCCATCGGCATGAGCGGCATCCGCCTGGAGGCCAAGATCCACATCGTGACCGGCGCGCAGAGCGCGGCCGAAAACATCATCAAGTGTGTGCGCCGCTGTGGCCTGGAGGTCGAGCAGCTCATGCTGAACCCGCTGGCCAGCAGCCAGGCCGTGCTGACCGACGACGAGCGCGAGCTGGGCGTGGTGGTGGTCGACATCGGCGCCGGGACGACCGACGTGGCGATCTTCACCGGCGGGGCGATCCGCCACACCGCGGTGATCCCGATTGCGGGCGACCTCATCACCAGCGACATCGCGATGGCGCTGCGCACCCCCACGAAGGATGCCGAAGACATCAAGGTCGAAAGCGGCTACGCCAAGCAGCTGCTGGCCGACCCGGAGGCGCAGGTGGAAGTGCCCGGCCTGGGCGACCGCAGCCCGCGCATGCTGAGCAAGCAGGCGCTGGCGGGCGTGATCGAGCCCCGGGTGGAAGAGATCTTCTCGCTGGTGCAGCAGGTGATCCGTGAGTCAGGGTATGAAGAGGTGCTGTCGTCGGGCATCGTGCTCACGGGCGGCAGCTCGGTGATGCCCGGGATGATCGAACTCGGCGAGGACATCTTCTTGAAGCCCGTGCGGCGCGGCATTCCCAAGTATTCCAGTGCCCTGTCCGACATGGTGGCCCAGCCCCGCGCCGCCACCGTCATGGGGCTGCTCGAAGAGGCGCGCCTGGCACGGCTGCGCGGCTTCAAGGTGGCGCAGAAGAGCGGGTCGATGAAGACCGCGTTTGGCCGCTTCAAAGATTTCATCGTGGGGAATTTCTGACCATGAAATACCCAATCTGGCTTGCGCGAGGGAGTCCGCACTGGCTACCGCGCGAGCGGTGGCGATGTACCGGACCACCGGCGCACCGACTACCACCCACACCCATCCCCACATTCCGAATTTCGCGTTTGCAAACAAATTTAGTACCAGGAGCTCCAACATGACCATCGAAATGATCGAAGCCGAAGAATTCAACCAGGGCACCCAGATCAAGGTGATCGGCGTGGGCGGCGGCGGCAGCAATGCCGTCGAGCACATGATTGCCCGCAGCGTGCAGGGCGTGGAGTTTGTCTGCGCCAACACCGACGCGCAGGCGCTGACCCGCAGCTCTGCCCACCGCATCATCCAGCTGGGTGGCAGCGGCCTGGGTGCAGGCAGCAAGCCCGACAAGGGCCGCGACGCTGCGGAAGCCGCGGTGGACGATATCCGCCTGGCGATTGACGGCGCGCACATGCTGTTCATCACCGCCGGCATGGGCGGCGGCACGGGCACGGGCGCTGCACCCGTGATCGCCCGCGTGGCCAAGGAAATGGGCATCCTCACCGTGGGCGTGGTCACCAAGCCCTTCGACTGGGAAGGCGGCCGCCGCATGAAGAACGCCGACGATGGCCTGGCCGAGCTGGAAGCCAACGTCGACTCGCTGATCGTGGTGCTCAATGAAAAGCTGCTGGAAGTGCTGGGCGACGACATTACCCAGGACGAAGCGTTCGCACACGCCAACGACGTGCTCAAGAACGCCGTGGGCGGCATTGCCGAAATCATCAACGAATACGGCCAAGTGAACGTCGACTTCGAAGACGTGCGCACCGTGATGGGCGAACCCGGCAAGGCCATGATGGGCACCGCCACTGCCAGCGGCCCCGACCGCGCGCGCATTGCGGCCGAGCAGGCGATTGCCTGCCCGCTGCTGGAAGGCATCGACCTGTCGGGTGCCAAGGGCGTCCTGGTGCTGGTGACGGCCGCCAAGGGCAGCTTGAAGCTGTCGGAATCGCGCATGGCAATGACCACGGTCAATGCCTACGCGTCGCCCGATGCGCACGTGATCTTTGGCGCTGCCTACGACGAGACCCTGGGCGACGAGATCCGCGTGACGGTGGTTGCGACCGGCCTGGCACGCCAGAACGCGCGCCGCCAGCCTATCTCGGTGGTGCAGGGCGGCCTGCGCACCGGCACGGACAACGTGGCTTATCAGATGCCCCTGGCCGGCGCGGGCGTGCTGGGCTCGACCGTGGGTTTGCAGGGCGGCCACGCCGGCGGCACACAGGCCGACTACGGCAGCATGTCGGTGCCCAGCGTGTGGCGCACCAACCGCACCCAGGCTGCCGCGCGTGTCGACGCGCTGTCGTCGGGTGGCATGGACGACCTGGAAATCCCGGCGTTCCTGCGCAAGCAGGCCGACTAGCAGAGTACATCCCCCTGAGCGGCTGCGCCGCTTCCCCCTTCTCTCTGCGCGCTGCGCGCTCCGGGAAGGGGGACGACACCAGCGCGGCGGGGCGGCCCTTGCGCGGTGTCTCTGGCATTGGGCCGTGACGGTTTACACCACCGCGCTTCCTATTTGGCTCGCATGCTCCTCAGCTGCGCAGCCACCGCCGTCTGGCTACGCGGGGCGCGCCAAGCAGTCGCTGCTTGGTGCTACCTGCGTCCCTGGCAGCTTGCGCCGCGGTTCCCGGCTCTCCGTTTCCTATCAGGGTCATAGGCAGCAACGGGTGGTTTGTGCGGGGTCGGCCCATTAAAATCCACAGATGCTCCAGCAACGCACCCTCAAGACGATCACCCGCGCCGTGGGCGTGGGCCTGCACAGTGGTCAGAGGGTCGAGCTGACCTTGCGGCCTGCGCAGCCGGACACCGGGATCGTTTTCCGGCGTGTGGACCTGCCGCAGCCTGTGGACATCCCCATCCGTGCCGAGGCGGTGACCGACACCCGGCTGGCCTCCACCATCGCGGTGGGCAGCGCCAAGGTGCATACGGTGGAGCATCTGATGTCGGCCTGCGCGGGGCTGGGCATCGACAACCTGTACGTCGACATCACGGCGGAAGAGGTGCCCATCCTCGACGGTTCGTCTGCGTCCTTCGTGTTCCTGCTGCAGAGCGCTGGCGTGGAACTGCAGAACGCGCCCAAGCGTTTTATCCGCGTCACGCGGCCAGTGGAGGTGCGCGAGGGCGAGGGCGCCAACACCAAATGGGCGCGTCTGGTGCCGTACCACGGCTACAAGCTCAGCTTCGAGATCGATTTTGACCACCCTGCGGTGGACTCCACCGGCCAGCGCGTGGAGTTCGACATGGGTGCGGGCAACTACAGCCGCGACATCGCCCGCGCCCGCACTTTTGGATTCACACGCGATGTCGAGATGATGCGATCCAACGGCTTGGCCCTGGGCGGCGGGCTCGACAACGCCATCGTGATGGACGACTACAAGGTGCTCAACAGCGACGGCCTGCGCTACGACGATGAGTTCGTGAAGCACAAGATCCTCGATGCCATGGGCGACCTGTACCTCATCGGCAAGCCGCTCCTGGCGGCCTACAGTGCTTTCCGTTCCGGCCACGGCATGAACAACCGGCTGCTGCGCGAACTGCTGGCCCAGCGTGATGCGTGGGAGGTGGTGACCTTCGAAGACGAACGGCAAGCCCCCGGCGGTTTTGCGCAGCCGGCGCGCGCATGGTGAACGGCGGCGCGCGGTGCTGATCTTTCGCTGGCTCGCCATGCTGCTGCTTCTGGCAGCTGCTGTGTCGTTTGCGTTCTACGCCGGCACGGGCCAGGCACGCTACAAGCGGCTTGGGCTGGTGATCCTGAAGTGGACAGTGATTGCCGCCGTGTTTTTCTTTGCAGTGATCCTTATCGGCCGGCTCGCCTGAGGGCGGTGCGGGCGCGCCGGCAGCGCTGGCCTATACTCGCGCCTGCTCCGGGGTGTGCTGATGCACTGAGATGCGGGCCGCTTGAAGAAATTCAGGCGGTTTGCGAACCCGACGAACTTGATCCGGTTCATACCGGCGGAAGAAGAGCCGACCTCCTTGTCCCATGCCTGCCATCCGTGCGGGCACACATGCCTCAGGCGCGCGCGCACTGAGGGGCGCACAGGTCCATTCCGGAGCAGCAATCCACCGCCCCGGAACCAGGAGACCTGCCCCATGAACGCACCCGATCCCCACGCCCAGCTGGCCACCCGCGAGACCTTCGCCGAGTTGCTGGCGCTCACGCGCGAGCCCTTTCCCGCATCCCGCAAGGCCTATATCCCGGGCCACGTGCACCCGGGCCTGCGCGTGCCGGTGCGCGACATTGCGTTGACCAATGGCGAGCAGGTCAGCGTCTACGACACCTCGGGCCCCTACACCGACCCCGAGGCCGTGATCGACGTGCGCAAGGGCCTGGCTGATGTGCGCGGTGGCTGGATCACTGGCCGCGGCGATGTGGAGCACTACGAAGGCCGCGCGCCCGTGGCGCTGGACGACGGCCAAAAGAGCGAGGACGCCACCCGCCTGGCGCAGCTGCGCGCAGAGGCTGCCGCCCTGCAGCGCAAGCCTCTGCGGGCCAAGTCCGGCGCCAACGTCACGCAGATGCACTACGCACGCAAAGGCATCGTTACCCCCGAGATGGAATACGTGGCCATCCGCGAAAACGGCAAGCGCGAGTGGATGGAGCAGTACATGGCCGACGCAGGCCGCGAGAAGCGCCTGATGGGCAACCCCATGGGCGCCACCATCCCGCGCATCATCACGCCCGAATTTGTGCGCGACGAGGTGGCACGGGGCCGCGCGATCATCCCCGCCAACATCAACCACCCCGAGGTCGAGCCCATGGCCATCGGGCGCAACTTCAAAGTCAAGATCAACGCCAACATCGGCAACTCGGCTGTCACCTCGAGCATTGAGGAAGAAGTGGAAAAGCTCGTGTGGGCGATCCGCTGGGGCGCCGACAACGTGATGGATTTGTCGACCGGCAAGAACATCCACACCACACGCGACTGGATCGTGCGCAACTCGCCCGTGCCGATTGGCACGGTGCCGATCTACCAGGCGCTTGAGAAGGTTGGCGGCGTGGCCGAGGACCTGACCTGGGCGATCTATCGCGACACGCTGATCGAGCAGGCGGAGCAGGGCGTCGACTACTTCACCATCCACGCTGGCGTGCGCCTGGCGTACATCCACCTTACGGCGCAGCGGCGCACGGGCATCGTGTCGCGCGGCGGCTCCATCATGGCCAAGTGGTGCATGGCGCACCACCGCGAAAGCTTCCTGTACGAGCATTTCGAAGACATCTGCGACATCATGAAGGCGTACGACGTGTCGTTCAGTCTGGGCGACGGCCTGCGCCCCGGCTGCGCATCGGACGCCAACGACGAAGCCCAGTTTGCCGAGCTGCGCACGCTGGGCGAGCTGACCCAGGTGGCCTGGAAGCACGACGTGCAGACCATGATCGAAGGCCCGGGCCACGTGCCCATGCACATGATCCAGGCCAACATGACCGAGCAGCTCAAGACCTGCCACGAGGCGCCGTTTTACACGCTGGGCCCGCTGACCATCGACATCGCACCAGGCTACGACCACATTGCGTCCGCCATCGGCGCGGCCATGATCGGCTGGATGGGCACGGCCATGCTGTGCTACGTGACGCCCAAGGAGCACCTGGGCCTGCCTGACCGCGACGACGTCAAGCAGGGGATCATTGCGTACAAGATCGCCGCGCACGCCGCCGACGTTGCCAAGGGCCACCCCGGCGCCCGCGCGCGCGACGATGCATTGAGCCAGGCGCGCTTCGATTTTCGCTGGCAGGACCAGTTCAACCTGGGCCTCGACCCCGACACGGCCAAGGAATACCACGACGAGACGCTGCCCAAGGACAGCGCCAAGGTGGCGCACTTCTGCTCCATGTGTGGGCCCAAGTTCTGCTCGATGAAGATCACGCAGGAGGTGCGCGAATTTGCCGCGCAGAAGGGCGTGGCAGACGCGGAGGCGTTGGCCAGCGGCATGAAAGCCAAGGCCGCGGAGTTCCAGCAAGGCGGGGGCCAGCTCTACATTCCAGTGATACCGGTGGCATAAGCCCGCCTACTGGCCCCGAGGATTCCCTGAAAGCCCCCTCGGGGCGGTGCTTACCCTGTGCGGCAGACCTCCAAGCTGGCCCTATAGTCCCGCCCAACCCGTCGGTCCAGAAGACCGGCGGTGTGGGTGTGTGGCACCAAATTTGCTATGCTGAGTTGTCTGTTAAAAAATGTAAGGAAGAGCCATGAATGCTCTGGGCCGCTTCTCCATCCGCACGCGCCTTTACTTCGGAACCGTCTTTTCCCTAATTTTGCTGGTTGTCATTGGCGGCATGGGTTATGTGGCACTGGACCGCACGCGCGGGACGCTACAGGTTTTGTTCTCCGAGCGGGTGCAGACCCTGACCGACATGTCGGAGCTGCGCACCACCTTGGGTGACCTGCGCCGGACCGAAAAAGACATCATCATCAACTTCAACAACTCGGTCGAGGTCTCCGCGCTGCGCGAGAGCTGGGCCAAGACCCTGGCCGCGCTGCGCAAGAGCCTGGCTGAGGTGCGCCAGGTGCAGTCGGGCGACAAGGCCTTTGTCGAGTCCATCGACAAGTCGCTGGCCGAGATCAAGCAGTACGAAACCGGCATTTCCCCCATCTTCGAGAAGATCGAGGGTGCGCAGCTCGATGGCGCGGGCGGCGGCGCCTATGCCGACCGGCTCAAGGTCCACATGGAGGCCACCGACAAGCTGTTCTCCAGCCTGGCCGCCACGGCCCGCGCGCAGATGGACGAGGCCCGCGCGGGTGTCGAGTCGCGGACCTCCACCATGTCGGCCCTCATCGGCATCGGCCTGCTGCTGGGGCTGGCCGTGCTGATCCCGCTCACGTTTTTCAGCGTGCGGTCCATCACCAAGTCACTGGGCCAGGCGCAGGAGTTGGCCGACCGCATTGCCAGCGGCGACCTGTCGCGCGATGTGGAGGTCATGAACCAGGACGAGGTCGGCCAATTGGTGGCCGCCATGGGCCGCATGCAGGATGCCCTGCGCCGTCTGGTGCGTGAGGTGCAGGACGCCGCGGGCAACATCTCTACCGCCAGCTCGGAAATCGCGAGCGGCAACCACGACCTGAGCCACCGCACCGAGCAGACGGCCGCCAACCTGGAGGAAACCGCGTCATCGATGGAGATGCTGACCAGCACCGTGCAGCAAAGCGCGCAGTCCTCGCGCCAGGCCAGCGACTTCGCCTCCACCGCAGCCGAAGTGGCCGCACGTGGCGGCGCCGTGGTCTCGCAGGTGGTGACCACCATGGACCAGATCACCACCAGCTCGCGCAAGATCGCCGACATCACCGGCGTGATCGACTCCATCGCGTTCCAGACCAACATCCTGGCGCTGAATGCCGCCGTGGAGGCCGCGCGGGCCGGTGAGCAGGGCCGCGGTTTTGCCGTGGTGGCCAGCGAAGTGCGCAGTCTGGCGCAGCGCAGTGCCGAGGCCGCCAAGGAGATCAAGGGCCTGATCTCCTCGTCGGTCGAGCGGGTGGAAGACGGCTCGCGCCTGGTCAGCCAGGCCGGCCAGACCATGACCGAAATCGTGAGCAGCGTGCGCCGCGTCTCCGACATCATTGGCGAGATCACCGCGTCGTCGGCCGAGCAAAGCGACAACATCGGCCAGATCAGCCAGGCTGTGAGCCAGCTCGACCAGATGACGCAGCAGAACGCCGCGCTGGTGGAGCAATCCACCGCCGCCTCGGAATCCCTGCGGGAACAAGCCGTGCACCTGACCAGCGCCGTGAGGCAGTTCAGGCTGCAGGAAGGCGCAACGGCGGCAACTGCTGCGTTCAGTGCGCAGGCCGAAGTCCCTGCACCCGCCGTGGCGCAGACACCGCGCCGGCCCGCGCTGCAGATTCGCTAACGGTTCACCGGCGCGTACTGAAGGCGGTGAACACCCGGCCTTCAGCGCACCCCTACCGCAGGCGGGATCATCGCGCCGCCGAGGCTGCACCTGCAGCTGCGGGCAGGGCGGCTGGTGAGGTGGGTGGAACCGGCGACGGGGCGGCGGGAACCCCACCGCCCGCGGCTGGAGGTGTTGATTCGACCGGTGGCGCCACCGGCTTCGCGGGCACTGCCCACCGGTCCAGCCACTGCAAGCGCCACGCAGTGATCCCCATGACCAGCACCACCACCAGCGCGCTGAGGCTCCACCACAGCGGCGCCTTCGATTCGGCAAACGGATCCTGCAAAGTGCGGCGCGCGTTGTCAGGCACCTTGGCCGTTTGCGACAGCGATCCGCCCAGCCGGGTGTTGATGCGCATGCGTCCGTTGATCGCCCAGCCGCTGGCATCCAGCAGCGGTCCCAGGCTGCGCTGGCGCAGCTTGAGCCAGGCAATCAGCATGCTCGGGCCCGAGATGGCCAGCACGATGCCCACGAGCGCCAGCGGTATCCACACCCCCAGGTCCACAAACTTGGCAAACACCCCCACCAGCACTGCGCTGATGCTGCCCAGCGCCACGCCAATGGCCGCCACGGTGCCCACATCGGTGCGCCGGGGCGCCGCGGCAGTGAGGGTGTCGGCGGTGGTGGCTGCGCCTGCTGCCTTGAGCGGGGTGTTGGCCAGCGCGCCTGCGGTGCTCCCCAGCGACTTTTGCGCACGCGCCTCGCCGGCCGCAGCCCGCTTGGCCACCTGCTCCTCGATCAGGCGCACGAACTTCTTGTAGGGGGACAGAAAGGCCTGGGCAATGCTGGTCGGGTTCTCGACGATGCGCGTGATCGTGGCATCCCAGTCCTGGCCCTTGCGGTCGTAGAACACGCCGTTGCGGCCCACGAAGAGAAAGTCCACATCGCCGGCCGTGAACGCCGCCACGATGCCCATCTTCTGGCCCCTGCGTGTGCACTGGCAATAGGCCAGGTAGGTCTTGGCCAGACCCGCCAGCTTGGCATGCTGCGCGGCGTCGGCCACCTGCACCGTCAGGTCGCAGCTGCGCGCGTCCAGGTACAGCGTGCCGGCCTGAAAGATCGCGCCCTTGCGTTGGTAGAACGCCGAGAACGACACGAAGTTGTTCAGCAGCTCCAGCAGGTCGCGCTTGAAGCGCAGAAGCTTTTCCAGGTCTTTGGTGTGATCGTTGTGCTTCTGCTCGGCTTCGTCCTCGGCGATCAGGGCCATCACGCGTTGCCGGACGTCGCTGCGGTGCAGGGAGTGCAGCACCTCGTCACCCAGCACTTCCAGCGGGGTGGCGGGCCGGTCTGCCAGCCATTGCTGGCACGGTGCCAGCGCCGTGGTGATGGTGTGCCATTCTTCCTGCGTCAAGGTATCTGCCTGGCGCCCCAGCAGCGGCGCCACCGTGTGGTCGCGGAACGTGCGCACAGCGCCGGCCCAGGCCGGGTTGACGCCCTCGGTCAGGGGAAGCAGGCCCTGCGGCGTGATGGGCGCCAGCGGCAAGGTGGTGATGGCGGGCGACGACAAGTCGAGCTGCGTGCCCGCCATGGCGGTGTATTCCTCCAGCGATGGATTGAGCGCCGCCGCCGCGCGCAGGTCGTAGGCCGCCAGGCGGCTGCGGGCGAAGAAATCCTCCACCTTGTAGGCGACTGCGTTCATGGCCTGGGTGGCCTGGAGCGTGTGTTCGCCCAGCGCGAGCGCAGTCGTCGCGTCCCGGGCCTTGGCGGCCCAGGCGGAGATCTTGTCGAGGGCGGCAAAAAACGCCTCGGCGCGGGGGCGGTCGATGCCGGGCAGCGGCGGGTCGCCCACCGGCGGTGTGCCTCCGTGGGTCTTCAGGATGTGCTCGATGGTCTCGCGCGCGAGCGTGTCGTCCTGCGCAGTGTCTGCGGTGATGATGCCGTCGCCGTTGAACCGCTGGGTACTCAGGTGCTCGCTGCGTGCCACCACGTCAGCCAGCGAAATGGCGGTGGCATCGGCTTGACCGGCCAGGGCCAGGATGCGCCGCGCCGCGCCCGCCAGCGCTGCACCGGGCTCGGTGCTGTTGTCGATGGCGGCGATGTCCAGTGTGTCGCCGGGCCGTGTCAGCTCGTCGGGGTCGCGCAGCTGCGCGCAGGCCCAGGCGCAGGCGGCCAGCAGCTCGGGCGGTCGAATGCGGCCATCGTGGTCGGTGTCGATGAGGTCCAGCGTGCGTTCATCGAACTCGATGCCACGCGTGGGGCAGGCCAGCGCCACCCACAGTTTCTGGTCCAGCTCCGGCAGACGGGCGATGTCCTCGCCGGTGCGGATGATGACTTGGTCTACGCCCCCGGCGCGAAAGAATTGCCAGGCGTGGGGCGGAGTGTGGGATGGGGGCATCAAGGATGGCAAGGCGGGGAAGGACTGCGAAGGGCGGCACCGACAGCGGAGCCGCGGCGGCGCCACGCGATAGCCACAGATTCTTTCGAGATGTCGCGGACCGCTCCAGCGGCGAGGGGCCAGAGCCAGTGCAGGAAGGGGCCTACACCGCAGGCAGCTGAAGGGGGGGTCTGGACGCGGGCGGGGCACCCGGCGCGCCGCTGCGCGTCCAGCAGCGACACAGATTTTGTGCTTTATTGGCCGCTAGCGCTTATGTGGTAAGCGCTTATAGCTATGAAATTAATAGCATTAGGTGCCATGCGCCGTGCGCTGGCAGGCAGGCAGTGCCAGCGTCCCTGCGGCGCTGCGCTGCGCTGCCTGGCGCTCAGTCCCGCGTCACACGCAGCACTTCTTCGCGGCTGGTGATGCCCGCGGCAATCAGCCGCTCGGCGTCTTCACGCATCAGTGCCATGCCGCCGGCAAGCGCTGCGGTGCGGATGTCGGCCTCCGACGCCTGGTTGTGAATCTGCGCACGGATGGCATCGGTAGTCACCAGCAGCTCAAACACACCGGTGCGGCCGGTGTAGCCCGTCTGGCCGCACTGGTCGCACCCAGCGCCGTGGCAATGGCTGCAGTATTTGCGCACCAGGCGCTGCGCCAGCACGCCCAGCAGCGACGACGACAGCAGGAAGGGCTCCACGCCCATGTCGGTCAGGCGCGTCACCGCGCTGGCGGCGTCGTTGGTGTGCAGCGTGGCCAGCACCAGGTGGCCCGTCAGCGAGGCCTGGATGGCGATCTGCGCGGTCTCGAAATCACGGATTTCGCCGATCATGATGATGTCCGGGTCCTGGCGCAGGATGGCGCGCAAGGCCTTGGCAAAGGTCAGCTCGATCTTGCTGTTGACCTGCGTTTGACCGACGCCGGGCAGCTCGTACTCGATGGGGTCTTCCACCGTCATGATGTTGTTGCGCGTGGCATCGAGCCGCCCCAGGCCCGCGTACAGCGTGGTCGTCTTGCCCGAGCCCGTGGGCCCGGTCACCAGGATGATGCCGTGCGGCTGCGAGATCAGGCCTTCGAAGCGGCGCAGGGTGTCGCCCTGCATGCCCACGGCTTCCAGGCTCAGCTTGCTTTCGCTCTTGTCCAAAAGCCGCAGCACCGCGCGCTCGCCGTGGGCGCTGGGCAGCGTGGACACGCGCACATCGATGGCACGCGTGCCCAGGCGCAAGCTGATGCGGCCGTCCTGCGGCAGGCGCTTTTCACTGATGTCGAGGTCGGCCATGATCTTCAGGCGCGAGATCAGGGCAGCATGCAGTGCACGGTTGGGCTGCACGACTTCGCGCAGCGTGCCGTCCACCCGAAAGCGCACGCTGGAATGCCGCTCGTACGGCTCAATGTGGATATCACTCGCGCCGTCGCGCGCGGCCTGCGTGAGCAGGGCGTTCAGCATGCGGATGATGGGCGCGTCGCCGGCGGACTCCAGCAGGTCTTCCACCGCGGGCAGCTCCTGCATCATGCGCGAGAGGTCGGCATCGCTCTCGACCTCGCTCACCACCGTGGCGGCGCTCGATTCACTGTGCGAGTACGCCGCGCTGATGCGCTGCGCCAGACCGGGCGCATCCAGCGGCAGCAGCTGGTGCACGGGGTGCTTGCGCAGCACCTCGGACAGCGCGCCCGCATCGGGGCTGGGGCCATGCCACAGCACCAGCTGCTGGCCGTCGTCCTCCAGCAGCAGCTGGGCCGTGCGCGCAAAGGCGTAGGGCAAGGGGTGGCGCATAGAGAGTCAGTTCCTTGTCGGCGTCAACAACACGCTCACAGCGCCTGGGCGGCCACTGTGGCGTTCAGCGCCAGCTTGCCGCGCACCGTGGCGGCAGCGGCCTGGGCCGCGTCCTCGGTCGAGAAAGGGCCCACGCGCACGCGGGTGGCCTTGCCGCGGTTGGTGTCCACCGCCTGCAGCGACAGCGGCAGGGCCGAGTCGCGCAGCTTGGCCAGCGTGCTGCGCGATTGCGCATCCTGGCCGAACACGCCCACGTTCACGTAGTACAGCGGCGCAGGGACCTGGGCTTTGGCCACCGGGACTGCAGGCTCGGCGGGCGCGCTGCTGAGGGGGGCCGCGGCCGGGGCCGGCTGCACCGGCGGCGCGAGGGGGGTGAGCTGCTGCATGGGCAGCGGCACGGGGGCGGCCGGCTGCACGGGCATGGGGGTTGCGACGGGGGCCACACGCTCGTCAGGCAGCGGCGGCAGGATCGGAGCGCCCGACACTGTGCTCATCACCGTGCTGGCGGCCGGCTGGGTAGCCTGCTGCAGAGCGCGGATGGCTTCGTAGCGGTCCATCATCAGCGCATCGCTGGTGGCGTTGTCGCGCACGACGATGGGGCGCAGAAACACCATCAGGTTGGTCTTGTTGCGCGAGCGGGTTTCGCTGCGGAACAGGTTGCCCACCACCGGCAGGTCGCCCATCACCGGAACCTTGTCCTGCCCCTGCGAGTAGCTGTCTTCCAGCAGCCCGCCGATTACGATGATGCTACCGTCGTCCACCACCACGTTCGACTCGATCGAGCGCTTGCTGGTGCTGGGGCCGTTGGCATTGCTGAGCGTGGAGGTATCGATCTTGGAGACCTCCTGGTAGATCGCCATCTTTACCGTGCCGTTTTCGCTGATCTGCGGGCGCACCTTGAGCATCAGGCCCACGTCCTTGCGCTCCACGGTTTGGAATGGGTTGACTGTGTTGCCGCCGGTGGAGTTGGCGTACGAGCCGGTGACAAAGGGCACGTTGTTGCCGATGATGATGCGCGCCTCTTCGTTGTCGAGCGTCATCAGGTTGGGCGTGGAGAGCACATTGGCGTCGCCACTGTTCTGTAAAAAGTTTGCCAGGGCGCCCAGGTAGTACTGACCGTTGATGCGTGGGGCCAAACCTATGTTCAGGCCACTGCCTAGCGAGTTAGCCGCAGTTCCGATGCTGGTGGTGTTCTTGGACGCCAGCGCCACGGCGGCGCTCACTATGTTGGCACCGACCAAACCCGAGTTCGTGCCGATCGCACCAATCATGCCGTCGCCTTGCTTGCCCAAAATGCCCTGCCACTGGATACCGAACTCAGCCAGTTTGCTAGCAGAGACTTCCACAATCAGGCTCTCCACCAGGACCTGCGCGCGGCGCCCGTCGAGCTTGTCGATCACTGCGCGCAGCTGGCGGTACAGCGGTTCGGGCGCAGTGATGATGAGCGAGTTGGTGGTCGGGTCGGCCTGGATCTGTCCGCCCGTGGAGGGCTGGTTGTTGTTGGTGTTGCTGGTGCCCATGGCGCTGCTGCCCGCGCCCAGGCCGGAACTGCTGTTGCTGCTGCCGCCCGCCAAGCCACTGCCACCAGACAAACTGCTGCTGCCATTGCTGCCGCTGAGCCCGCCGCTGGGGGCCGAGGGGCTGCTGCTGCCGCCGGCGCTCGCGCCACCGTTGCCGCCCGTGCCCATGGCCGCCATGGCCGCACGCAGCGTGGTGGCGAGCTTGGTGGCATCGGCGTTCTTCAGGTAGACCACGTGGATGTTGCCGGTGGCCGCGCCGCTGCCGGGCGCAGGCGCCTGGTCCAGCTGGGCGACCAGTGCGCGCACCTGGGACACGCGCGCGGGGTTGGCGGCGCGCAGGATCAGCGAGTTGCTGCGGGGCTCGGCAATCAGCGTGGTCTTGAACGAGGTATCGGCCTGGCCTGGCGCCGCTGCGGGCGCGGCGCCGGCGCCCGTGCCGCTGCCGCCGTCGATGAGGCGCGCCACCAGCGGGGCGAGGTCGGTGGCCACTGCATTGCGCAGCGGGATCACTTCCACGTCGCTGGCGTTCGAGACATCCATCGCCGCCACGATGCGCGCCAGTCGCTGCAGGTTGTCGGCGTAGTCGGTGATCACCAGCGAGTTGTTGCCGGGGTTCACGTTGATGGTGTTGTTGGGGCTGATCAGCGGGCGCAGCACCGGCACCAGGTTGGCCGCGTTTTCAAAATTCAGTTTGAAGATCTGCGTGACGATCTGCCCGCCACCGGGTGCGGTGCCCGAACTGCCCTGCACCACGCTCACGCTGCCGCCTTGCAGCTTGGCGTCGGCTTCGGGGACGACCTTGTACAGGCCCGCCGCCTCGACCACCGTGAAGCCCTGCAGCCGCAGCGCGGCCAGGAACTGCTGGAAGGCGGCGGCCGGGGTCACTGCGCGTTCGGTGACCAGGTTGAGCTGGCCCTTCACGCGCGGGTCCACCACCACGTTGCGGCCGGTGATGGTGGCCATGGTGCGCGCCACCGCCTCGATCTCGGCGTTGGCGAAGTTCAGCGTGACCGGCTCGCCCGAGCGCACGCTGCCGGTGCGGGTGTCGATCGCGGTTTGGGCATTGATTTGGCCGCCAGCGCATGTCAGTAAGGCGCTTGCAGCTATTGTTTTGATAGCAAATACCAGGCGTGGTGACAACAGGGAATTCATAGGTTCAACCCACGGTGATGATGGAGCGCGCGCCGCTGCGCCGTCCGATGATGTTCAGGAGATTGGACAGGGCCGCCTCGCGCTCGGGGGCGGCGCTGGCCTCGCCCGTAAAGCGCAGGCGCTGGCCCACCCATTGGCCGGTGCCGTTCAGTTGCAGGTGGCCGTCGAGTGTGCTGAGCGCGAGCGTGGGCACCTCGCCCCCCGCCAGCACCAGCCGGTAGCTGCCCATGGGCCGCAGGGTGGACAGGCGCGAAGACATCGCACGCGCTTCCATCTGGGCCTGGCCTGCCAGCGTCATGCGGCCCGCGTTCCAGCTAGCCGCAAGGCCGCGGGTCTGCACGGCCAGCTGACCCTGCGGCTGCAGCGTGTTCCAGGGCGTTCCCAGCCCGGCCAATACGGCGGCCGGCCATTGGCTCTGGCCGTCTTTGACAAGGACCAGCGGACCGGCCCAGCGCGGCCGCACTTGCAGCTGCAGGGGCTGGGGCGTGCAGCAGCTCGCGTGCAGCTGGGCACTCAGGCCGGTCAGGCTGGGGCGCAGGCGCCAGTCCACCCGGCCGGGCAGGGCCGCGCGGTCCTGGCTGGCGGCGCCGCCGGTCAGCACCAGTTGCGCGGACCCCGTCCAGACCGTGCCACGCGCCTGCAGCAGCTGCAACTGCCCCTGGGTGGCGCGCGCCACGCTTTGTGCGAGCCACTGCGCAGGGGCAAAAACCACCACCGCCGGCAGCACGCCCGCCACGGCGCCCGCCAGCGCCCAGCCCCAGGCGGAACGCGGCGCGCGGACGGGAGGCTTGCGGTGTCGGTTGCTGGTGGCCATGTGGGGAAGGTTGTCGATGGGAGGGGGTGCAGTGTGTGTCGGGCAGGTCGGTCGTGTGATCCGGCGCCGGTCAGCGGGCGGCCGGCAGGGCCAGCACCAACGTGCCGTCCCAGCGCGGCATGGCCACGGCTGCAGCGCCCAGTACCACCGGTGTTGTGCCACCTGCCGCGGGGGTGGCCGCCGCAGTGCTGCGAACCAGGCGCGCCTCGACCGGCGTGGCGCGGGCGTTGCTGCGCGCTTGCGCCAGCCACTGGCCCAGCGCATCGGCCGGCGCACCTTTGAGCGTGACGGTGGCCCGGTCGCCCACTACGTTGAGCTGGGCGGTGTTGCCCAGGCGCTGGGTGAGGGCGGTGCGCAGCGCGCCCACGGCGTCGCCGGTGGTGGTGCGTGGGGCCGATTGCAGCTGCTGGGCTTCGGCCTGCAGGCTCAGCATCTGCTGCAACTGCGTGTCGAGCGCCGCATGGCGCGCGGGGGCGGTGCGCAGTGTGGCCAGGGCAGGCGCCACGGCCAGCCACCACAACAGCGCGAACGCGATCAGTCCACCTGCGGCCAGGACCAGGGACTGTTCGCGTGGTGCCATGGCCTGCCAGCGCGCTCGCAGGGCGGTGGTGGTGGGGGTGTTGCGTGTCATTGGCTGCCTCCTGCGCTGGCCCGTAGAACCAGGCTGCCATCGTCAACCCGCGCGCGGTAGCCCAGGGGCTCGAGCCGGGTGGCGAAGGCGGTCTCCTCGTCGGGAGGCAGCGCCACGCCGCGCAGGCGCAGCTCACCAGGGGAATATTCGATGCCCGTGGGCTGGCGGCCGGCGGGCAGGGCCGTGCCCGCGGCGGCCAGCAGGGGCTCCAGGTCCCGCGTGGACACGCTGCCGGCGGCCTGGCGCAACTGGGCGAGTTCCCGCTCCATTTGCACCGGTGCGTCGACGACGACCTGCACCTTGGGGAAGGTCTGCGTCAGCGTGGCGCGCACGGCGGCTTGTTTTGCGGCCAGCGACTGGCGTTCCTGCCAGGCCCAGGCATTGAGCCCGATCAGGTGGGCTGCCACAAGCACGCCAGCGCCCCAGCGCGCGGCACGCCACTGCGGCGCATAGAGCAAGGTACTGGCCAGGCTGCCCGCCTTGCGCAGCGCGCGTGTGCGTCCGGTGCTGGCCAGGTCGAACTGGGCCAGGTCCCAGTCGCTGCGCGCCGCGTCCAGCGCGCGCTGGCTGGCGGTGTGCAGCAGCACACGCTGGCCCAGGGTGCGCTCGGCGAGCGCCGCCACGGCGGGCTCGGCGCGCACCACCAGGGCATCGTCGTCGCCGTCTTGTGGCGCGGCCTCGGCCGGTGCGCCAGCGCGGGCCAGCGCGATGGCCATGTTGGACAAGGGCAGCACCGCTACGCCTTGGTCGGAGCCCTGGCCAGTCAGCACCACACAGGCGTCTTCGGGAGTGCCCAGCGCGCACAGTTCGGGGCGCCCGCTGGCGGTGGGCCCGGGAGCAAATTCAGGCACCACACGCGACACACGGCGGCCTGCGGCTTCCAGCGCCTGCAGGTTGTCGCGCAGCCAGGCCCGGTCGCACACCGCCACCCACAGCGGCTCGCCGGCTTGCGCGCCGGGCTGCAGCGCAAAGTGCAGTTGCGTGGCGTCATCCAGCACCCGGTCTTCGAGCAGGCCGTCGAGCACCGAACGCAGGCGTGGCGTCTGCTGGCCAGGGCCGAGCGCGAGCCCCGGGGGCAATTGCACGCGTTGCCACGACAGTGCCCGTGCCGGCACCACGGCCACCACCTCGCCGCCAGGGCGCGTGGGCTCGGGCAGCAGCGCGGCCGCTGCGGTGGCGTGTGGGGTGGCGGTGTGGCCGTCCGCCGTCAGCGTGTAGCTGTACTCGGTGGCGGGGCCCGGGCGGGCCAGCGGCAGGAAAAGGATGAGGGTGCTCATGGACGGGTTTTGCAGGCCATTTTAGGGGGAGGGCATGTCAGTGCCCGGCCCAGCCTGCGGATGTGTTGCGGATGGGATGCTTCTCAGCGCTGGCCCTGCGGCAGGCCCTGGGTGGTTTCGCGGTCGAAAGCGCCGCGTTCGCGCCACAGGGTGGTCACCTCAATGCCTTGTTTGCGCACCAGCGAACGCTCGTCCACCATCACGTCGCCCAGGCGCAGGCGGCCCCGCACCTCGAAGTAGGACGAGGCCACGGCGTGCGCGCCTTCGTTGATGTCGATGGTGGCCCCGAGCAGGTCGCGCACCTCGCTGAGCGTGCGGAAGTGGCGGGACTCGCGCGCCTGCAGGGTCTTCTGGGCGCTGGCCATGTCCAGGCCATCGATGGCGGCCACCAGCACGTCGATATTGGCGGTGTTGAGGTTGACCGGCGTGCGCACGGGCAGCACGGCCACATGGGGGGTGAGCGTGGCCACGGTGGTGGGGCTCAGCCCCAGCCAACTGAGTTGGGACACCGCGGGCGGCATCAGCGGCGCCGAGCTGCTGTCATTGCCGCTGGTGGCCTGTGCCCGCCGCAGGGCATCGGCCAGCAGGCTCAGTTCCTGTGGCGGGAGCCCGAGCCGCTCGAACAGCCGCGTGAACTGCCGCAGCGGCAGGGACTGGTCCGGCCCGCTGACCGCCAGGTTCATGAGGTTCAGGCGACCCTGCATGTCCGAGATCTGCCCCGACAGAAACGCCTCGGTGGTGTCGGTGCTGGCGTCGTCGACCTGGCTCACGTTCTTGTCGGCTGCCAGAAAGGTCGACAGCCGCGCCTCTTGGAGCGGCACGGCCCAGGGCTCGGCCAAGTGGTCGGCACCGCCTGAACGGCCGTCTTCGCGCAGGATGAGGCGCGACCAGTCGAGCGCGCCTACCAAAATCCAGGTGGACTGGACCCGGCCACGCTCGGCCGTCTCGACCTCGACCGCGCGCCACTGCTGCCACATGGCCGCCGCCGCAAAAGTGGCCACCAGCGTGACCGTGAGCATGGCCAGCAACAGCGCCGCGCCACGGGATCGATGAAACGGTTGCGGCCTTGTGAAACGGGCTTTGCCAGTCCGCATGTCGGCCCCTGCGAGCACACCGTGGCACTGGCGCGCCCCAAGCCAGCGCCACCGTGGACCTGGCTTTGCCAAACCACCGGTGGCGTCCCCCAAGGGGGATGGCGCGAAGCGGCTCAGGAGGGGCCTCATGTTCTGCCCCCACCCAGCACCGGGCTCACCCAGTCGCGCGTGAGCCGGCCCACCAGGGCCTGGCCCGGCGGCAGCGTGATCTGCAGGCGCACGCCGTCGGGAATTGCGGTCGAATTGCCTGACCCGGCGCCGCTGCTCGACAGCGCGTTGGACCATGCACCGCCGCGGTAATAAAAGATCTGCCAGTTTTCGAGCGGCAGCAATGTGGTCTCGTAGCGCCGCTCGGCCTCGCCGGGGCTGCGTGCCCATTGGCCCGCCAGCTGCCAGGCTTCCTGCCACTCGGCACGGGTGCGCACCGGGGGCGACTGCCAGCGCATCCACCGGCCTGCACCCTGTGCGCCGCGCACCGTCCAGGCCACCACCAGTGCGCCTTCGTCGGGCACGGCGCTGCTGCGCCGGGTGATGCGCAAGACCTGGCCATCCCAGTCGAGCGGTGTGGTGTTGGCAATGGGCATCAGCGCATCCAGGTCGGTGCCCCACTGGCCCAGGGCCGCCTGCAGCACCAGCATCTCATCCGCCCGCTGCCGCGTGATCTCTTGCGCCCGCACCATGCCATCGAGCCCGCGCCAGCTGAGGATGGCCAGCAGGCTCATCACGGCGATGGCGAGCAGCAGCTCGACGAGCGTGAATCCGCGCGAGTCCCTGGCGCGTGAAACTGGCGCGCGCCCACGCCAGTGCCACCGTGGGCCTGGCTTTGCCAGGCCACGGGTGGCGCCCCCCTCAGGGGGATGGCGCCCAAGGCGACTCAGGGGGAGCATCAGTACCTTCCGATGATGGTCGAGATGCGCAGGATGGAGTTATCGCCATCCAGAACCTGCGCGTCCATTCGGCGAAAGCTTGGGTTGGGCGTGGGCCGCACGATCAGGGCCACAGTCAGCTGCCGCCCGGCCTGCTCGCAGGTGACTGTGCTGTCGCCCACGCTGGGCATCTGCCGCGACAGGCGTGCAGCCACCAGCTCGTTCTCGGCGCACAGCTGGGCCAGCACGATGTCCGACTGCCGCAGCGCATTGCGTGTGAGCGCGGTGGTGGCCTGAAGACCCGCCATGAGCGCAATCGCGACGATGCTGAGCGCGACCAGCACCTCCACCAGCGTGAATCCGCGCTCGGGCGTACAACAGGCCGACTGCTGGCGTGTGTTCACTGGACCGGCTCGACAGTGAACGGCCGCACGCCGTCGGTGGCCACACGCAGCGTGCGGTCAGGGTACGTCTGGTGGGTGATCAGCACCTGCTGGGGGCCGATCAATGGCTCGGGTCCGAGCACCAGCACCGTCGGCACGCGCACCGTGGTGCCCGCGTCCAGCCATTGGCTGGGCAGGGCTGCCTGCGCGCTGGGCGCCAGCCCTTCAAAACGAAAGCCGCGCGCATCGGCACGCCAGCGCACCGGCATGCCGCCGGCACGCGACTGGGCCCGCGCGGATTCGAGCAGCGCCGCCAGCCGGGCCGCCTCGCGCTCGACCAGCGTCTGCCCGCTGTCGCGCATCGCCACACCTACCCCGGCCGTGGCCAGCGCGATGATGCTGATGACGACCAGCAACTCAAGGAGAGTGAAACCGCGCGAGCGGTTCATGGGCTCATGCGACGCGAGGTTGCAACGGTCGCGGCGTCACCCGAGGGCGTGCGGCCGCCGCGCCGGGCCGCCCCAAGCAAGGCCCGGCCCCCTCGGGGGGCAGGGAGCGACACGCAGTGCGCGACTGTGGGGGTCAACGGTTTCGCCGCCGGGCCGCCCCAAGGCGAAACGCGCCCCCTTGGGGGGCAGCGACCACACGCAGTGGGGAGCGTGGGGGCCATTCTTTACTGCCAACTGCCAACGTCCGCATCCTTGCCTTCGCCGCCGGACTGCCCATCGGCGCCGAACGACATCACGTCGATCTCGCCCTTGATGCCGGGGTTCAGGTACTGGTAGGGGCGGCCCCAGGGGTCGTTGGGCAGCTTCTCCAGATAGAGCTTCCAGTTGTTGGGCACGGGGCCGGAGGTGGGCTTGTTGATCAGCGACTGCAGGCCCTGCTCGGCCGTGGGGTAGCGCTGGTTGTCCAGGCGGTACAGCTTGAGCGCCTGCATGATGTTGGTGATGTCGGTGCGGGCGGCGGTCACGCGGGCGTCGTCGGCGCGCTCGAGAACATTGGGCACGATGAGGGCGGCCAGCACGCCGATGATGACGAGCACCACCATCAGCTCGATGAGGGTGAAGCCCCGGGCCAGGCTGCGGCGGGCGGAGCGCAAGAGGAGAGGGAAGGAAGTGTTCACTGCTGGCGGTCTCTCGGGTGGTCGGTCGGTGTCAGATCGAGTGAATCATAATCCCCGCATGGTGACCAATTCACACAGCAAATGGGGCGTACGCCTGGGGACTTTGGCCCTTTGGGCCGCGGCGGGCGCCAGCGTGGTGTTCTGGGGCTTGCGCCTGTCGGCCCCCGCGGCTGGGGCGGCAGCCCCGGTGATGGTGCCGACAGCGGTGTCGCCCGATGCCCAGGCCCTGGCCCGCTTGCTGGGCGCCGTGCCGGCCGTGGCGGGTGCTGCGCCCGCAGTGGCAGCACCCACGCTGGCCAGCCGCTTCGCGCTGATCGGAGTGCTGTCGGGCCGGAGCAGTGGCGGCGGCGCAGCGCTGATCGCGGTGGATGGCAAGCCGGCCAAGCCCTTCCGGGTGGGTGCTGCGGTGGATGAAGGCCTGGTGCTGCAGGCGCTGGGTCCGCGCCAGGCGCAGCTGGGTGGGTCGATGGGTGGCGCGGCCACCCTCACGCTGGACATGCCCCTGAAGAACTGAGTCAGGCCGGCGCGAGTCCCCGGGCCGGGCGAGCGGGCCGTCTTAATTGTTGAAGCGCGCTTGGAGCGGTGCTTGCAAAAGCGCGATCTCCCATTGCCCCCAGCCCGGTGCGGCCACGGGCCATTCTTCAGAGCGCGGCAGCACGTCGCCCTGGGCCTGCAGCCAAGCCACGCAGCGGATCACGCCCGCGTGGGTGATCCACACGACATCCTGCGCGGGTTCATGGGTCCGTTGGGCGGTGTCGCAATGGGAACGCAGCGCATCGGCAACGCGCGCCAGCACCGAGGCCAGGTTGTCGCCGCCGCCCGGGCGGTAGCTGGCAAACGCGGCCGTCCAGGCGTCGATGTCAGCGCGGGGGATGGCGTCCCAGGCCTGCCCTTCCCAGGTGCCGAAATTCATTTCGCGCAGGCGGGCGTCGGGTTTTGATGCCAAATCGGGCCTCAGCGCTTGCAGGGACTGCGCAAGCTGCTCACATCTTTGTAGCGTTGAGTGAAACACAGCCGCTTGAGGGGGCAGGGCGGCGGCCAGACGCTGTGCTGCGGCGCGGGTGGCGGTGGCGTCGGCGGGGATGTCCAGCGCGCCATAACAGGTGCCAGGCGCCACCAGCGGATCGGCATGGCGCACCAGCCAGAGGCGGCGGCTGTGGGACGGGCCCGCCGCGGCGCCCGTGCCTGTCGCCTTCATCACATCCAGCGCAGCGCCAGCGCCGCGCCCAGATAAAAGCCGATTTCGCTGACCTGCTGCGTGGCGCCCAGGCAGTCGCCGGTAAAGCCTTGGAGCCGGCGCGCAAACCAGCGCGCCATCCAGGCGGCGGCCACAGCGCTCAAGGCGATGGATGCTATCAAATAGAGAGCTGATTGGGCATATACCACCAGCGCTAGGGGCACAAAACACCACAAAACAGCAACCGCCAACGCGCCGCCCGAGATCTGGTCGGCCAGCGGTTTGCTTTTCGAGCGGGCGGTGTCGCCCACATGCGGCAGGCTGCGCACGATGAACAGCGGCCACAGGCGCGACAGCACGTGCGCGCCCACCAGGGCCGATGTGGCGGCCAGCAGGCTGTGCGCACCCAGCAGCGACAGCAGGCAGAGTTTGGCCAGCAGCGCCAACACCAGCGCCATGGCGCCGTAGGCACCGATGCGCGAGTCTTTCATGATGTCGAGCGCGCGCTCGCGGTCGGCACTGCCGCCCAGGCCGTCGGCCACATCGGCCAGCCCGTCTTCATGGAACCCGCCCGTCATCAGCACCGTGGCCACGGTACACAGCACCGCGGCCACGGCGGGTGCCCACGGGCTGGGTGCCAGCGCCCAGTGCAGGGCGGTGTAGACGCCCACCGACAGTAGCGCGGCCAGCCACCCGATGCCCGGAAAGTGCGCCGCGCTGGCCCGCAGCATGGCGGGGCTGAAACCCACCCAGTCAGCCAGCCGGCCGGTGACCGGGATGCGGGTGAAGAACTGCACGGCCAGCAGGTAGTGGCGCAGGGCTTGCATGGCGTGCTAGAGCAAGTTTGCTATTGTTTTACTAGCTACTAGTGCTTATTAATCAAGCGCTAGAGGCTATTTTGACCATTATTTCGAGCGCAAAAACAACCGGTAGGCCGGGTTCAGCGTCTCTTCCACATAGGGGTAGCCCAGCGTGGCCAGGAACGCGTCGAACGCGGCCTTGTCCTCGGCCGGCACCTGCATGCCCACGAGGATGCGGCCGTAGTCGGCGCCCTGGTTGCGATAGTGGAACAGGCTGATGTTCCAGGTGGGCTGCATCAGGCTCAGAAACTTGAGCAGCGCGCCGGGCCGCTCGGGGAAGGTGAAGCGCATCATCCGCTCGTCCTGCGCCAGCGCCGAATGGCCGCCCACCAGGTGGCGCAGATGCTCTTTGGCCAGCTCGTCGTGCGTGAGGTCCAGCGCCTCGAAACCGTGCTGGCCGAAGTGGCTGGCGATCTCGGTGGACTCGCCCTTGCCCTGCGTGGTCAGGCCCACGAACACGTGCGCACGGTCCGCGTCGCTGATGCGGTAGATGAATTCGGTCACGTTGCGCGGGCCGCCGGGCAGGCCGCCCACCACTTCGCAAAAGCGCCGGAAGCTCCCGCGCTCTTCGGGGATGGTCACGGCGAACAGGGCTTCGCGCTCTTCGCCAACTTCGGCGCGCTCGGCCACGAAGCGCAGGCGGTCGAAGTTCATGTTGGCGCCGCACAGAATGGCAGCGTAGGTCTCGCCCGTGGTCTTGTTCTTGTCCACGTACTGCTTGATCGCGGCCACGGCCATCGCGCCCGAGGGCTCGACGATGCTGCGCGTGTCCACGAAAACGTCCTTGATGGCAGCGCAGACGGCGTCGGTGTCCACCGTGATGAACTCATCCACCAGGCCGCTGGCGACGACGCGGAAGGTTTCCTCGCCCACCAGCTTGACAGCGGTGCCGTCGGCGAACAGGCCCACATCGGCCAGCGTGACGCGTTGATGGGCCTGCACCGACTGGTGCATGGCGTCGGAGTCGTAGGTTTGCACCCCGATGACCTTGATCTCGGGCCGCACGGCCTTGATGTAGTTGGCCACGCCCGAGATCAGCCCGCCCCCGCCGATGGCGACGAAGATGGCGTCGAGCTTCTGCGAACCCAGGCCTTGCAGCTGGCGCAGGATTTCCATGGCGATGGTGCCCTGGCCCGCGATGACGTCCGGGTCATCGAAGGGGTGCACGAAGGTCAGGCCTTGCTCTTTTTGCAACTGCAACGCGTGGTTGTACGAGTCGAAATAGCTTTCGCCGTGCAGCACGACTTCGCCGCCCAGTTCCTTGACCGCATCGACCTTGATGTTGGGCGTGGTCGTGGGCATGACGATGATGGCGCGCACGCCCATCTTGCGGGAGCTGATGGCCACGCCCTGGGCATGGTTGCCGGCCGATGCGCAAATCACCCCGCGCGCCAGCTGCTCGGGCGTGAGGTGCGCCATCTTGTTGTAGGCGCCGCGCAGCTTGAAGCTGAACACCGGTTGCTGGTCTTCGCGTTTCAAAAGCACCTTGTTGTGAAGGCGCCGGCTGAGATTGTGGGCGGGCTCCAGCGCCGACTCGATGGCCACGTCGTAGACGCGGGCGGTCAGGATCTTCTTGAGGTAGTCGGCGGGGGTCAGAGGCTGGGACATGGCGGAGGCAGGCTGTGCAGGCGGTGGAGCGCCGCCAGATGGCGGGGCCCACATCATAGGGCGTCGACTTTTGCGGCCCTGGCGCGGCAACGCGCTGGTGAGGGCGCCACCACGAAAGGGCCGGCCAAAAAAAAGCCCCGGGTCGTGAGACCTGGGGCTGAATCCATCCTTTGAGGAGATGGAGGAGACAATCGGTGCGGGGCATGTGCCTGAAGCAGTGTTCGAGGCCGGTTGCCATCTGCTTTGCCCATTGCTGGAAAAGCAGCGCTTGGTGTGAAGTTTAGCGCGACTCGTGCTGCGATGCAGCAAAATCAACAGCAAATTTAGTTCGCCGGGCTGATCCGTGCGGAAAAAACGACGTCATCAAGGAGAAATATCAATGGAATGCACAGTCAGCTGGACCGGCGGGGCCGGAACGCGCTCTGGCATGGGCTTTGTTGCGGAAACCGGCAGCGGCCATGTTCTGACCATGGACGGCGCGCCCGACGCGGCGAATCCCGCCAACGGCGGCCAGAACCTGGCGCCTAGGCCCATGGAGACGGTGCTGGCGGGCACGGGAGGCTGCACCGCCTATGACGTGGTGCTGATCCTCAAGCGGGGCCGGCACGATGTGCGGGGCTGCAGCGTCAAGCTGACCACTGAGCGCGCGCAGGTCGATCCGAAGGTGTTCACCAAGATCCACATGCATTTCACTGTGACCGGCAAGGGCATCCCCGCCGCTGCAGTGGAACGCGCCATTGCCATGAGCCACGACAAATACTGCTCGGCCAGCATCATGCTGGGCAAGACTGCGGAGATCACGACCGGATTTGATGTTGTGGAGGCCTGAGACGGGCGGGCCACAAGGCGTCGTGACACCGAAGTGCAGATTTTTTGCACTGAACCGGTGCGGGTGCCTATGGCAGGCTGCGCGTCAGATGTAGTGCGCCGTGGTCGTCATGACCTTCGCCGCGGCCCTCATCGCGGCACGGGCGGAGGCCGGCAATTCGATGGCTCCCGAGGCGCGCGCCTGCGCGGCGTGCCGCTCCTCGTCATCCTTCATGCGGGCCACCACTGCGCGGGACGGCAGATCCTGCTCCGGCAAGCGTTTGAGGTGGCTCTCCAGGTGTGCCGCCACTTGTTTTTCGGTCTCGGCCACAAACCCCAGGCTCGCTCGGTCGCTGATCCTGGCGGTCACGAGGCCGAGCGCAAACGCCCCGGTGAACCACAGCGGATTCAGCAGGCTGGGCCGTGCGCCCAGCGCATCCAGGCGCTGCTGCGTCCAGGCGAGGTGGTCGCTCTCCTCGCGGGCCGCGTCGAGCAATTGGGCGCGCAAGCCAGCGTCCTTCGTCACCGCGGCCTGGGCGGTATACAACGCCTGGGCACATACCTCACCCACGTGATTGACACGCATCAGCGCTCCTGCCAGCCGCTTCTGGGCTGCGTCCAGCGAGGGCTCCACCATGCCGTGCGCCGGCGTCGGCTCTACTGCCCGAGGGGCGGCGAAAAGCGTGCGAAGAGCATGGTCAGCGGCAACTAACAAAGAATCCATGGATGCTTTCAGGTTGGCAATAGTGCAGAAACACAAGTTGCACATGGATACATGTGCTAGGCCTTGTTTTTTGGGCTCTTGCAAGGCAAAGCCGTGATTTTGCAGGGCTCCGGTCGAATGTTGCAACACTGCAACGAATTTCCCCTTTCGGGCCAATTGTGGGTGAATTCCTTTGCGAAACCCGGCCGGGTCTGGTGCAATAAGAGCAACTTCCCCACCAGGAGGTTGGCCCGGGGAACCGGCGGGACTGTGCAGGTGTGTATTCACCATAGACC
>SDXZ01000193.1 GCA_004210805.1 Acidovorax sp. | reverse complement strand
GATCAGCGCCGCACGCCGTACCACAGCTCACGCGCTTCCACCGCACGCGCCTCATGCAAATCTGGCGCTCTGCGGGGTGGCCGTGCAAGGACGCGCTGGAGATTGACCTGCTGGCCGCGCAGCTGGTGGCGCTGCATATGTCGCCCGAGGGGTTCGAGTCGCTGCGGCTTACCGATGAAGGCATTCGCACCCTCGCCGTTGCGCGCCAGCGCAGCGTGCGGGCGCTGAGCATGCACGACCGGCTGGCGGCCAAGTTTGCCGAGCACCTGCTGGCGGCGGGACGCATTGTGTGGCGGGAGTTGTCGCTGCGTGCGGTGGTGGATGGGCCGGCACCGCAGCCGCCTGCCAACCCGCTGGATACCGCCGCGGCCACCGCGCCAACCGGCAGCACCACCAGTATCAGTAGCACTACCCAGCGCCACAACACTCCGCTGTGGAGCGAAGACACCGACACCCCCGCCACCCGCGCCGCGGCCAATGTGTGGCGCATGGCGCGACCCGATCTCTTCTCGGTGCGCAACACCACGGTGCCGGCGTACCTGCAGCCGATGGTGCATGAGGTCAAGGCGAGCCGGGCCGACCTGCTGTCGGACCTGCGGCACGACGCCAAGCGGCAGGCCTACCAGTGGCTGTGCGAGGAGTGCTATTACGTGTTCCCGGCGGGCGTGGCCGAGGCCGATGAGATCCCCGAGCACTTTGGCGTGTGGGTGCTGCACGGCGGGCTGGACGATGGCGATGGGGGCCGCTTTGAGCTGCTGCGGCCCGCGCGGCATACCAGCTGCGCCCTGCCCTTTGCGGTGTGGATGGCGCTGTGCAAGGCCACGCCGATGCGCAGCGAGGAGGAGCTGGCGCAGGCGCACCTGGGTGAGCCCGGCGCGGGCGACTCTCCGGCGAGCGAGCTGCTCCTGCCGCCCGACGACAGCGCCCCGCCCTGCACCGTGGCCCCATGACCTACACCGTGGCGGTGCGGGAGCTGTGCGAGTTCACCGCCAAGCAGGGCGACCTGGACCTGCGCTTTACGCCCGCCCCCACCGCACTCGAAGGCATAGCCGGCCATGGCGTGGTGGCCGCGCGCCGGGGCAAGGGCTACCGGGCCGAAGTGGCGCTGAGCGGCAGCTACCAGACGCTGCAGGTGCGCGGCCGTGCCGACGGCTACGACCCTGCGCAGCAACGCATCGACGAGGTCAAGACCTTCAAGGGGCGGCTCGACCGCCAGCCCGCATCACACCGCCACCTGCACTGGGCGCAGGCCAAGGTGTATGGCTGGCTGCTGTGCCTGCAAGAGCAGCTGGCGCACATCGACGTGGCGCTGGTGTACTTTGACATTGGCTCGCAGAAGGAGACGGTGTTTTCCGAGCACTGCACCGCCGACGAACTGCGCGAGCACTTTGAGACGCAGTGCCAGCGCTTTTTGGCGTGGGCCGAGCAGCAGGTGGCACACCGCACGGCGCGCGATGCGGCGCTGGGCGCGCTGATGTTTCCGTTTGGCGGCTTTCGCGCGGGGCAGCGCCCGCTGGCCGAGGCGGTGTACAAGGCCGCCACCGGCGGCCGCTGCCTGCTAGCCCAGGCGCCCACGGGCATTGGCAAGACCATGGGCACCCTGTTCCCACTGCTCAAGGCGGCGCCGGCGCAGCAGCTCGACAAGGTGTTCTTTCTGGCCGCCAAAACCTCGGGCCGGCAGACCGCGCTGGACGCACTGGCGCGCCTGGCCGACAGCGCGCCCACGCTGCCGCTGCGCGTGCTGGAGCTGGTGGCGCGCGACAAGGCCTGCGAGCACCCCGACAAGGCCTGCCACGGCGAGTCGTGCCCGCTGGCGCAAGGCTTTTACGACCGGCTGCCCGGGGCGCGCGCTGCGGCGCTGCAGGCTGCGCGCAGCGGTGCGGCGTCGGCGTCGGCGGAAGTGGCCCGGGGTGCGGCAGAGGCAGCGGCACCGAATGCCCCGCCCCATCACCACCACAGCGTGCCGCTGCACCAGGCACAGGTGCGCGACGTGGCGCTGGCCCACCGGGTGTGCCCCTACTACCTCAGCCAGGAGCTGGCCCGCTGGGCCGATGTGGTGGTGGGCGACTACAACTACTACTTTGACTTTGGCGGCCTGCTGCACGGGCTGACGCAGGCCAACCAATGGCGCGCCGCATTGCTGGTGGACGAGGCCCACAACCTGGTGGAGCGTGGCCGCAAGATGTACAGCGCCGAGCTGCGCCCCGACGCGCTGGCGGCGGCCCGCACGTCGCCCGCGGCCGGCCGACACCCCGTGGTGAAAAAGGCGCTGGACAAAGTGCGCCGCTGCTGGGTAGCGCTCGACAAAGCGCAGGCCGCGGACTATGCCGTGTACGACGCGTTCCCTGAGGCGCTGCTCGGCGCACTGCAGCAGTGCGGCACCACGCTGTCAGACCACTTTGCCGACCACCCAGCCGACCTTGATGTGGCGCTGCAGACCTTCTACTTCGAGGCGATGCACATCACGCGCCTGGCCGAGCTGCTGGACTCGAATTCGCTGGTAGACATTGCCCGGCCTGCACCGCACGCATCACACCTGTCGCGCCCGGGCAGCGCCGCCGCCAAGCCCGGCAGCGCCACGGTGTGCATCCGCAACATCGTGCCCGCGCCCTATCTGCAGCCGCGGCTTGCGGCCGCGCACACCAGTACGCTGTTTTCGGCCACGCTGCAGCCCCCGCGCTACTACGCCGACCTGCTGGGCCTGCCCGATCAGCATGTGTGGGTGGACGTGGAGTCGCCGTTTGAGAGTGCGCAGCTCAAGGTGCAGGTGGCGCGCCACATCTCCACGCGCTATGCAGACCGCCACGCGTCGCTGGCGCCGATTGCCGAGCTGATGGCGCAGCAGTTCAATGCACGGCCGGGCAACTACCTGGCGTTTTTCAGCAGCTACGAATATCTGCAGCAGGTGGCCGATGTGTTTGCAGAGCGGCACCCGCACCTGCCGCACTGGCGCCAGTCGCGCCGCATGCTCGAGGCGGAGCAGCGGCAGTTTCTGGAGCGTTTTACCGACACCAGCGAAGGCATTGGTTTTGCCGTGCTGGGCGGCGCGTTTGCCGAGGGCATCGACCTGCCGGGCCGGCGGCTGATTGGCGCGTTTCTGGCCACGCTGGGCCTGCCGCAGGTCAACCCCGTCAACGAGCAGATTCGCCAGCGCATGCAGGCACTGTTTGGCGAAGGGTATGACTACACGTACCTCTACCCCGGGCTGCAAAAGGTGGTGCAGGCCGCAGGCCGCGTGATCCGCACGCCCAGCGATGAGGGCGTGGTGCATTTGATGGACGACCGGTTTGCGCGGGACGAGGTGCGCAGGCTGCTGCCGCGCTGGTGGGCGGATGAGCGGGGCGGGCCTGCTGCGCGCACCAAGAACGGTTGAGGTCAGCGGGCGCGCTGCAAAACGCTGCTGGCGGGAACTCCACGGCCGTTACCGGCTGCGCTGGTCAAGCGTCTTTCCCACGCTTTTCAGCGTTGTGGGTGAACGGCTTGACGCATGCTGACCGAGGCCCAAGGTCGCGACACTAAAGCGCCATGAATCACTCACGAACCAGCCACTCAACACCCATCAACCACCGCTTGCGTGCTCGCGCAGATACGCCATGACGTCCGGCCGGTCGCCTTCGAAGACGATTCGCTCCAACCGGTTGTTGCGCTGAAATGCGTACATGGGGTCGTAGTAGTGCCGCAGCAGCGCAGCGATCCAGTCCCGGTGCAGTGCGACGTCACCGGTGCTGTTCTGCTGCGCCAGCGCGCGCAGCATCACCTCGCGCAATGCCTGGTGCAGGCTGCCACCCAGGCGTTTGGCCAATTTGTCCAGGCTCTCCAGCAAGCGCGCAGCAAACGACTCCATCCCTGCCTCCCGCCCCTGCGCGGCCACCCAGGCGGCGCATTGCTGCACCACGTAGTCGCCCAGTATTCGCTCGACACGGCGCTCAAAGTCGTCCGTCAGGCAGACGATAGGGGCCTGCTCCAGCCGCAAACGAAGCGGTAGCGGAACAGCACATTTGCCCACGTGGCGGCCTTCGTCCTCTACCACCAGGGTGTCGCGGCCAGCGGCGCGTTTCTTGAGGAGGTCGACGGCCAGGCGGTTCTCAAAATCGATCTGCGCGGGCTGACTCGTCACGCGGCTGCCAAAGCTGGAGCCGCGGTGGTTGGCGTGGCCCTCCAGGTCCAGCCCGTGGGCCAGTTGCGCAATCACCTCGGTCTTGCCAGTGCCTGTCAGGCCGCTGAGCACATAGAAACCGCATTGCGTGGCCGCGGCCTGCGTGGTGTCGAGCAGAAAGCTGCGCAGGGCCTTGTAGCCACCGATGACGCGGGGGTAGGCAATTCCTGCCTCGGCCTCCAGCCACTGCTGAACGATCTGCGAGCGCAGGCCGCCGCGAAAGCAGTACAGCACGCCGTGCTGCGGGTGCTGCTTGGCGAAGGCGGCCCAGGCCGCGATGCGCTCTTGCTTGACGCGCCCCGACACCAGTTGGTGCCCCAGCGCGATGGCCGCCTGCTGGCCCTGCTGCTTGTAGCAGGTGCCCACCTTTTGCCGCTCGTTGTCGTCCATGAGCGGCAGGTTGACCGTGCCCGGAAAGGCGCCCTGCGCAAACTCCACGGGCGCGCGCACGTCCATCATGGGCACATCGTTCAAGAAGATGTGCGCGAAGTCGACGACGTTGTCACGCATGGCGTCCTTGCAGTGGGTCAAAGGGGGTCAAAGGGGCTCAAAGGGGCTTAAAGCACTTCGACGGCAAACCGCTGCCGTGCCGTCATGTGCCCGATGGGCTCAAGCGCCAGCCCCAGCCCGGCCGCCAGCGCCAGAAACTCTGCGTCGCCCCCGGGCGCTACCGCCACCAGCAGGCCGCCGCTGGTTTGCGGGTCGCACAGCAACAGCTTGTGTTCCTCATGCGCCAGCGGGGCGATCTTGTCGCCGTAGCTGTCAAAGTTGCGCAACGTGCCGCCCGGCGCGCAGCCCTCAGCCAGGTAGTGGGCCACGCTGGCCAGGCGCGGCACGGCGGCGTAGTCGATCTGTGCGGTCAGGCCGCTGCCGTCGGCCATCTCCACCAGGTGCCCCAGCAGCCCAAACCCGGTCACGTCGGTCATGGCGGCCACGCCCGGCAGCTTGCCAAAGCGGCTGCCCGGCGTGTTCAGAGTGCACATCCAGTCGCGGGCCACGCCCACGTCCTCGGGCCGCAGCTTGGATTTCTTCTCGGCCGTGGTGTAGATGCCGATACCCAGGGGTTTGGTGAGGTACAGGCGGCAACCTGCGGTGGCCGTGTCGTTGCGCTTCAAGTGGCGCTTGTCCACCACGCCCGTCACCGCCAAGCCAAAGATGGGCTCGGGCGCGTCGATCGAATGCCCGCCCGCCAGCGGTATGCCCGCCGCGTCGCAGGCCGCGCGCCCGCCGCGCACCACGTCGCGCGCTACCTCGGGCGGCAGCACGTTGACGGGCCAGCCCAGAATGGCAATCGCCATCAGCGGGTCGGCGCCCATGGCGTAGATGTCGCTGATGGCGTTGGTCGCAGCGATGCGCCCAAAGTCATAAGGGTCGTCGACGATGGGCATGAAGAAGTCGGTGGTGGAGACCACGCCGCGCTCGCCATCCAGCGCATACACGGCCGCGTCGTCGCGGGAGGTGTTGCCCACCCACAAGCGCGGGTCCAGCGTTTGCGAGCCGCTGCCCGCAAGGATCACATCCAGCACCTTGGGGCTGATCTTGCAGCCGCAGCCGGCGCCGTGGCTGTACTGGGTAAGGCGGATGGGGTCGCTCATGAAAACTCTCGGGGAATGGCCAAGCGGGCCAATATAGCAAGGCAGCACCCGGTGGCCGGTACCCGGAGCCCCCGGCCTTGCCCGGGCAACAACGGCATCGCGCGCGACCCGCGCTGCCCACCGTCCGGGTGGCGGATTGGCGGCCCGCCAGGTGAATTGGCGGCGCAATGGCAGCCACACCGTGGTGCACAAAGTTGACCGCGATCAAGGCCCCAGACTGGCATCGGCACACAATGGCCTGCAGCCCCAGAACTCCTGCAACGAGCCAGGGCCATCGCGCCGCGCAAGGCCTATGGCGCTTGCCGCCCCTTCTCTGAGCACTCGACAGCCCCGTCAATGCGGAGCTTGCCCATGTACCGACTTCGACCACACTCTCTGCACCTGCCCGCTGCCGTGCCGCCTGCACCAACCCGCTCTGCTCGCCAATGACTCTGCCCTTCTCCCTGCGCCCTCTGACGGCCACCCTGCTCCTGCTGCCCTTGATGGGCTGTGGAAAATCCGACACCAGTGGTCCGGCGCAGGCGAGCTTCGATGCCATGGT
This sequence comes from Acidovorax sp., assembly GCA_004210805.1. Classification (GTDB taxonomy): domain Bacteria; phylum Pseudomonadota; class Gammaproteobacteria; order Burkholderiales; family Burkholderiaceae_C; genus Acidovorax. The sequence continues at coordinate 3,706 of SDXZ01000193.1, read as the reverse complement.
GGCGACCTGCACCCAGTTTCTGGCGGCGCGCGAACCCCACGTGCGCCCTGGCGGCGCCGGCGAATGGGTGGTGACCGGCTACGGACCGGCGCAGGTGCAGCACGAGGTCCAACACACCGACTCGAGCGTGACGCCCTACGTGGGCAAGCTCGTCATCAAGGACAACGAGGCCCAGGCCCACGCTGGTACCGAGGCGGGCGCGCAAGCCATCACCCTCACCCCCGCGCACCTGCTGTCCAACCGCACGCACACCTTTGTCTACAGCCACGACGGCACCCAGTGGCGCTGGCAGAACGGCCAGCGGCTGACCAAGATGCCAGGGCACAACGACAGCACCGTGGCGCTGACGCTGGCGGATGTGTCGGCCACGGGTCCGAAGGGATTTGCGGGTTGTCTCCCGCAGTGAGGCTGTTCTTAGCCTTTGCCTGATCGCGGTAAATTGCTATTCAATTGATAGCTACAAGCGCTTATCAATCAAGCGCTAGCAGCCTATTTGACTCATATTCTGGTGCATCGCAGCGTGTCAAAGCGCTTGCGCAGCGCCCGGCGTTGGCCCGTGAGCGCGCGCCGGGCTGCGCCCTGCCCTCACCACGCCGTCCACTGCCCCTGCAGCGCGCGGCGCGCCAGCAAGAAGGTGGCGGCGTTCCAGCTTTGGCCGGCCATGCCATTGGGCTCCAGCGTGCGGCCGTGGAACCACTCGGTAAATCGCCAGTCGTCGAGCGCGTTGGCCTGGGCCAGCTTTACCAGTTCGGCCCAGCCTTTTTCGCGCTGCCCCAGCTTGGCCAGCGCCATCACCCAGAAGCCGCCGACAAACGGCCACACGCCGCCGTTGTGGTACTGGTACATCAGGTTCTGCCGGTGCCGGCCCATGTACAAGCGCCACTGGTCGTGCTCCTCCGACAGCGGGTGCAGCACCACGCGCAGCGGGTACGGGTCGCTCACGTGCGCGGCCGAGATCACGTTGACGATGTTGTGCGCCATGCCTTCATCGGCCAGGCCGCACTGGATGGCAAGCAGGTTGCCGAACACATCGCCTTCGTGCCCCGCCACCGCCAGGTTCACAAAGCTCAGGTACAGGTTCGATTCGCTGTGGCCGCGGCGCGCGTAGTGCTGCAGCAGGCGCGCGCGGTGGTATTCGTGCAGGTCGCTCTGAAAGGGGTTGAACAGGTGGTTGAAGTGGTGGTGTGTTTCCTGCACATGGGTGAGCGCAAAGCGGCGCTTCACGTCAAACCACAGCGCGTTGGTGTACAGCACATAGCCCGAGCGCGGCATGATGTCGGCCCAGTCGCTGGCCTCGTTTTGCTGCAGCAGCCGAAAGTGCTGGTGCTCTTGCGCCAGCAGCCAGGTCAGCCCGCGCTGTACACCATCGGCCCAGCGCTCAGGGCCCACCTTGCCGTGCCGGCGCACATGGTCCACCGCAATCAGCCACCACAGCGTGGCGTCGATGCAGCCCAGGTACCAGAAGTCGGCGTCCTGCCCCTCAGGGTCCACGTATTTGGGGATCTGGCCGTTGGGCGCCTGCTGCGCAGCCAGCGCATCCAGGCTGGCCACGGCCCCCTCTTCGAGCGCGGGCACGCCGCTGCCGCACATGGCCGGCATGCGGCTAGCCTAGCCTCTGATGCGGGCAATGGCTATAGGACCGGTGCCACAAAAAGCGCACAAAATGAAACGGCCCTGCCGGATTGCAGGGCTCTGCAAGGGGCTGCGCGGTTTGCGCGGGCCACGGGGTCGGCGTGCTCACGGCCCACGCACACAACGTCGCGCAGAAAGCACCTCCGTGGCACCCCTGCGCCCCGCCGCGTCACCCAGCTACCGCATTGCCTTTTCCACAGCATCCCGCGTCAGCGTCGGCACAAAACTTTCGATGAAGTGGTAGGCATAGCCCCGCAGCCACGCGCCGCGGCGCAGGCCCAGGCGTGTGAGGTTGACCTCGAACAGGTGCCCCGCGTCGATCAAGCGCAGGTGCCGGTCGCGCTCTTCATCCACCGCGATCGAAGCGACGATGCCCACGCCCATGCCCAGCTCCACATAGGTCTTGATCACGTCGGCGTCCATGGCGGTCAGCACGATGTCGGGCGCAATGCCCTCGCGCGCAAAGGCCTCGTCGATGTGGGCGCGGCCGGTGTAGCCCAGCTCGTACGTGATGATGGGGTGCTGCGCCAGCTGCTCCAACGTCACCGGTTCTTTCACATCGAGCAGCGGGTGGCCCGGCGGCACGACGATGCTGTGCGTCCAGCGGTAGCACGGCAGCGTGACCAGCGTGTCGTACCCCGCCAGCGCCTCGGTGGCCACACCGATGTCGGCCTCGCCCGACAGCAGCATCTCGGCCACCTGGCGCGGCGAGCCCTGGTGCAGGTGCAGCGACACCTGCGGGAACAGCGCGCGGAAGTCGCGCACCACCTGCGGCAGCGCATAGCGCGCCTGCGAATGGGTGGCAGCCACCGACAGGCGGCCGTGGGCGCTGTCGCTGAAATCCTGCCCCGCGCGCTTGAGGTTGTCGGCCTCGAGCAGCAGGCGCTCGACCGTGGGCAGCAGCGCCTCGCCGGGCGGTGTGAGGCCCGTCAGGCGCTTGCCGGCGCGCACAAAAATCTCCACGCCCAGTTCTTCCTCCAGCTCGCGGATCTGGCGGCTCACGCCGGGCTGCGAGGTGTGCAGCATGTTCGCCACCTCGGTCAGATTGAAGCCGCGCCGCACGGCTTCGCGCACGGAGCGCAGTTGCTGGAAATTCATGGTGCCCTGACAGCAATTGCTACTATTTTTATAGCTATCAGCGCTTTATGAGCAAGCGCTGGAGCCCTGTTTGATTCAAAAAATGCGGTTCAGAGCTTGGCAATGGACACTTCGGTCGACTTGACCAGCGCCACCACGTCGGAGCCGACGACCAGGCCCAGGTCGTCCACTGAGCGCGTGGTGATGACCGAGGTGACGATGCCCCACGGGGTTTCGACATCGACCTCCGAGACGACGGAGCCGCGAATGATCTCGCGCACTTTGCCCTTGAACTGATTGCGTACGTTGATGGCTTGGATGGACATGGTGAAGTTCTCCTGGTTAAAAAAGCGGATGGATGAAGGGATGAAAAAGAGCGGATGAAGGATCAAGGCAAGGACGAACCGCCGGCCTACATGCCGCGCTGGCGCAGGTCCGGCGCGTAGCGGTCGGCCTGGATGTCGGGCGACAGGCCGTGCGTGACCACGTCGTCGGTGATGGGCAGGAACTGCGCATCCCAATCAGCCCAGGCCTGGCGCAGGCGCTCGAACACCTCGGGGTGTTTGTCGCGCAGGTTGGCGCGCTCCAGCGTGTCGTCCTCCACGTCAAAGAGGAACTCGTTGCCGTTGATCTGGAGGTACTTGAAGCGCCCCTCGCGCACCGCGCGCTGGCGCTGCGACTTGTAGCGCCAGAACAGGCTGCGCGAATGCACAGGCGCGTGGCCTTCCAGCACGGGCAGGATGTCTTCGCCATCGGGCGGGTAGTCGGCATGGGGCGCCACGCCTGCGGCTGCGAGCAGCGTGGGCAGCCAGTCCATGGTGGCGGTGACCTGGTCGCTGACCTGCGGGGCAATGCGCGCGGGCCAGCGCAGCAGCGTGGGCACGCGGATGCCGCCTTCGAGCAGCTCGGTCTTCTGGCCGGTGAACGGCCAGGTCTTGGAAAAACGCTCGCCGCCGTTGTCGCTGGTGAACACCACGATGGTGTTGTCCGCCAGGCC
>SDXZ01000359.1 GCA_004210805.1 Acidovorax sp. | reverse complement strand
GGGCGTGGGGTTTTCAGGGGCGCCGCGCTCAGGCGCGGAACGTGTGGATGGCGGCACGGTGTCCGTGTGAGCGAGCGATGAGGCTCGGCACACTGAGGATCAGAAAGAAATGCAAGCAAACAAACAGACAAGCGAGCAGCGAGCGAGCTACGGATCTCTGATTCTTGAATAAAAATGAGCCCTAGCGCTTATCCATCAAGCGTTTTACGCTATAAATTAAATAGCAAACAACCAATCAACCGGATGTCGCGAACTCTAGGACGCCAGCAAGGCGCCCGGCTCATCGCCCTCGAGCACCTGCTGCGCCCAGGGTGCCAGCTTGCGCGTGTCGGCGCGCAGCACCTCCTGCTTGATCGCAAGGATCTGCGCGGGGTGCATCGAGAAGCTGCGCAGGCCCAGGCCCAGCAGCAGGCGCGTCATGGTCACGTCGCCGGCCGTCTCGCCGCACACGCACACACTTTTGCCCTGGCGGTGGCCCTCGGCGATCACATCGCCCACCAGACGCAGCACGGCGGGGTGCAGCGGGTCGTACAGGTGGGCCACGGCTTCGTCGGCGCGGTCGATGGCCAGCGTGTACTGGATCAGGTCGTTGGTGCCGATGGACAGGAAATCGAAATACTTGAGGAAGGTGCGCACCATGAGCGCGGCCGCCGGCACTTCGATCATCGCGCCCAGCTCCACATGGCCGTAGGGCTCGCCGCGGGCGTCCAGTTCGGCCCGGGCCAGCTCGACCTGGGCCAGCGTCTGGTGGATCTCATGCGTATGGGCCAGCATGGGGAACAGCAGATTCACCTTGCCACGCGCCGCCGCGCGCAGCACCGCGCGCAGCTGGGTGCGAAACATGGACGGGTCGGCCAGGCTCCAGCGGATGGCGCGCAGGCCGAGCGCGGGGTTGAGGTAGCTGTCCTTGTGGGCCTTGTTGTCGAGCGGCTTGTCGGCCCCGACGTCGATGGTGCGGATGGTCACGGGCAGGCCCTGCATGCCGTCGATGGCCTCGCAGTAGGCGCGGTACTGCTCGTCCTCGCCAGGCAGGTTGCCGGTCTTGCCCATGAACAAAAATTCGCTGCGGAACAGCCCCACGCCCACGGCACCGGCACGTACGGCGGCCGCGGCGTCGCCGGGCTGCTCGATGTTGGCCAGCAGTTCGATCTTGTGGCCGTCGAGCGTGATCGCGGGGGTGTGGCGCAACCGGGCTAGGCGCTCGCGTTCGAGCTCGACCTGGCGCTGGCGAAAGCCGTACTCGGCCAGGATGATGGGCGACGGGTCGACGATGACCACGCCGGCGTCGCCGTCGATGATGACCCAGTCGTCCTGGCGCACCAGCTGGCTGGCCGCACGCGCGCCCACCACGGCGGGGATGTCCATGCTGCGCGCCACGATGGCGGTGTGCGATGTCTTGCCGCCCACATCGGTCACAAAGCCGGCGAACACGCTTTGCTTGAACTGCAGCATGTCGGCTGGCGAGAGGTCGTGCGCCACCAGCACCAGGGGCACGTCCACCGTGCCACCCGGCAACAGGTCTTGCTGCAGGCCCAGCTGCTGGTGCCGGCGCGGGCTGCTGGGCGGCGGGGCCACGGGGCTGGCCACGCCCTTCATGTAGCGCAGGATGCGCTCGACCACCTGTTCGAGGTCGGCCTTGCGCTCGCGCAGGTACTCGTCCTCCATCTCGTCGAACTGGCGCGCGATGACTTCGAGCTGCGTGGTCAGCGCCCACTCGGCGTTGTACAGGCGCTCGGTGATCCAGTG
>SDXZ01000358.1 GCA_004210805.1 Acidovorax sp. | reverse complement strand
TTCATGGTGGCCAGCATGCCGGCGATGCCCACGCGGTTGGCCACGAAGTTGGGGGTGTCGTGCGCGCGCACCACGCCCTTGCCCAGGCCGCTGGTGACGAAGGCTTCGAGCTGGTCGAGCACTTCAGGCTGCGTGGTGGGGGTGTCGATCAGCTCCACCAGCGTCATGTAGCGCGGGGGGTTGAAGAAGTGGATGCCGCAGAAACGCGGCTTGATGCTCTCGGGCAGCACTTCAGAGAGCTTGGTGATCGACAGGCCCGAGGTGTTGGACGCCAGGATGGCGTGCTTGGCCACGTGAGGTGCGATCTTGGTGTACAGGTCGAGCTTCCAGTCCATGCGCTCGGCAATGGCCTCGATCACGAGGTCGCATTCCTTGAGCAGGTGCATGTGCTCTTCGTAGTTGGCCTGCTGGATCAGCGCCGCATCCTCGGCCACGCCCAGGGGCGAGGGCTTGAGCTTCTTCAGGCCTTCCACGGCCTTGGTGACGATGCCGTTCTTCGGGCCTTCCTTGGCCGGCAGGTCGAACAGCACCACGGGCACCTTCACGTTGACGAGGTGGGCGGCAATCTGCGCGCCCATCACGCCCGCGCCGAGCACGGCGACTTTTTTCACTTGGAATCTTGACATCGGTATTTCTCCAGAAAGGCGGCCGCGGTGGGCGCCCTGCCCTCGTTGTTGTGCACGCCGTGCCTGGGCGCGGCGCGCACGGTGTTGTCGTCTTTATTGCACCCGGATCCAGGTCTGCGTGCGGCCAAAGGGGCCGAAAGAGCCGCGCACTTCCAGCTTCTTGCCGCCGTCGATGGGCGTCATGCGCAGGGTGTAGTTGCGGCCGTTCTCGGGGTCGAGAATCTTGCCGCCCTCCCACACGTCCTTGCCCTCGGCCTTCTTGGCGCCACGGATGATCTCGAGCCCGAGGATCGGCTTGCCCTTGCGGTCGTCCGAGCATTCGTCGCAGACGTCATCGGCCTTGGCGTCCTTGGACAAGCGCTTTTCCAGCGCCCCATTCAGCACGCCGCCGCCGGTGTCGCGGATGCGGATCTCGGCCTTGGCCTCGCCGGTCTTGTCGTCGATGTTGCGCCACAGGCCCTCGGGCGTTGCCTGCGCCCAGGCTGGCAACGCGCCTGCTACCAAAACAATAGCTACTACCGCTTTAAACATAAGCGCTACCCCGCAAAAAGGCTTGAAATCCGATCCATCCACCGACCCACGCACCGATCAGGCCAGGGCCAGGTCGGTGTCCATCAGCACCTTGCTGCCGGCACGGGCGGTGCGCATCAGCGTCGCGGTCTCGGGGAAGAGCTTGGCGAAGTAGAAGCGTGCGGTCTGCAGCTTGGCGCCGTAGAACGGGTCGGTGTTGCCCGCGGCAATCTCGCGCAGCGCGACCTGGGCCATGCGGGCGAACAGGTAGCCGAACACCAGGTGGCCGGCCACGCGCAGGTAGTCGACTGCGGCGGCGCCCACTTCGTCGGGGTTCTGCATGCCCTTGAAGCCGATCTCGGTGGTGAACTTGGTCATCTGGTCGCCCAGCATGGCGACGGGGTTGATGAACTCGGCCATCTTCTCGTTCACGCCTTCTTCTTCCACCAGCTTGCCGATCAGCCTGCCCAGCTTCTTGAGCGTCGCGCCGTTGTTGCCCAGCACCTTGCGGCCCAGCAGGTCCAGCGACTGGATGGTGTTGGTGCCTTCATAGATCATGTTGATGCGGTTGTCGCGCACGTACTGCTCCATGCCCCATTCCTTGATGAAGC
>SDXZ01000357.1 GCA_004210805.1 Acidovorax sp. | reverse complement strand
AAGTTGTGGCCCGTGTCGATCATGAGCAGCGGGTACGGAATGCCGCCGCCGCTGGCCTTGGTGCCAAAGGCTTTCTCGGCGCACTTGAGCATCACCAGCGAGTCCTTGCCGCCCGAGAAGAGCAGGGTGGGGCGCTCGAAGGCGGCGGCGACTTCGCGCAGGATGAAGATGGTTTCTTCTTCCAGCGCGTCGAGGTGCGAATTGTTCAGGTGGTAGCTCATGTCTTTGTTCTGCTGCAACTGCGCGGAATCGGTGCGGGCGTTCATGGTCGGATGCGGTGTGGGCGGAGCGGGGGCTCAGTGCGCGATGTGCAAGCCGCACTCGCGGTTGTCTTCGCCCTTGGTCGGGTCCACGTAGTCGAAGTTGTTGGGCAGGCCGTGTTTGACGCAGTACTCGTGCAGCTCCTTGGACGACCAGTGCAGCAGCGGCGCCACCTTGATCAGGCCGTCGGGGTTGATGCTCACCGGGTCCATCTGCGCGCGCACGGCGGTGTCGGTGGCGCGCAGCGCGGTGAACCAGACCTTGGGTGCGGTCTCGCGCAGGGCGCGGGCAAAGGGTTCGAGCTTCACTTCTTCGGTGAAGGCGGCGTGGCGTGGGTCATCCAGTGCAGGCGTTGCGCCCTCCACGGCTTCGCGGTGCGCACGCGAGCGGCGCGGCAGGTAGATCTTGAGGTTCAGGCCCAGCTGCTTGGTCACCTCATCGGCAAATTGATACGTTGCCTCGGTGTTGTAGCCGTTGTCCATCCAGACCACCGGCACATCGGGGTTCACCGCAGACACCATGTGCAGGATCACCGCTTCGAAGGGGCGGAAGTTGGTGGTGACGATGGGGCTTTGGCCCAGGCCCAGTGCCCAGGCAACGAGGCCTTCAGAATTGCGGCCCAGGTCGGCATTGACGCGTGCGAGATCGAATTGGCTCATGGTGGAGTGCTCGTGGGTGTGCGTACCAGCGCTGCGGGCCTGGCTCAGGCGGCAGCCTTGTCGGCAAAGAGTGGTTGCGGGTGCACCGCGTCGCCCTGATAGAAGCCAGGGAACATGTCGAACTGGCGCTGGGCGTCGGCCGGGTCCACGCCATCGCGCAGCACGGCCGACGAGAAGCCGGTGCGCTGCATCTGCACCAGTTGGTCGATGAGTACATCGCCGGTGGCGCGGATGTCACCCTTGAACCCGCGGCGGCGGCGCAGCAAGAAGGCCTGGCTGAACGCACGACCATCGGTGAAGTTGGGGAAATGCAGGTCCACGCGCTCGACGCCGTCAAGCGACAGGGCCAGCGCATCCGCATCGTTGGCCAGCGCCACGGTGCGGGCATCGCCTTCTGCGGGCGGCTGGTGGTCTTGGGAGGCAAGAATTTTCATGGGTCTTGTAGGGCTTGGCGTCTGGCGATCAGGCCGTGGCCAGCTCTTCCTTGGCGGGGTGGCGGGCGGTCTTGGCGGCTTCCTTGAAGGGGTCAAGGCCGGTGCGGCGCACGGTGTTCTGGAAGGTCTCGCCGCCTTCGCGCAGGCTGCGGTAGGTGGTCAGCACGGCTTCGATCACATCGGGCACTTCGGCGGCCGAGAACGACGGGCCGATCACCTTGCCGGCCACAGCGGCGCCCGACAGGTCCGAGCCGTCCGAGCCGCCGAGGGTGACCTGATACCACTCCTTGCCGTCCTTGTCGACGCCCAGGATGCCGATGTGGCCGCTGTGGTGGTGGCCGCAGCTGTTGATGCAGCCGCTGATGTGCAGGTCGATCTCGCCGATGTCGTCGAGCTC
>SDXZ01000192.1 GCA_004210805.1 Acidovorax sp. | reverse complement strand
GCACCAGGGCCGACACCTCCTGCGGCACGGCCACCTGCAGTTGCAGCTGCACCTGCGGGTGGGCCTGCCGAAAGCTGGACATCACCAGCGGCATGAAGGTGGCGGCAAAGCCCTCGGTACAGGCCACGCGCACGCGCACCGCGCCCTGGGCCGACAAGCCCTGCAGTTGATCCACCAGTTCGGTCGCCTGAGCGTCGTGCGCATTGGCGTGGGCCAGCAGGTGGGTGCCCGCCTCGGTCAGCGCCATGCCGCGTGCCTGTCGCTCGAACAGCACCACGCCCAGGCTGTCCTCCAGCTTGCCCAGCTGGCGGCTGACGGCCGAGGCCGCCACGTGCAGGCGCTGCGCCGCCTGGTTGACGGAGCCCGTGCGCGCCACTTCCAGAAAGTAGCGCACGGGCAGGCTGAGCAATGAAATCGGCATGGCGGCATCCAGTCACAAAAAGGCAATGGTCAGTTGCCAAATCTCTATTCAAAGCAATGGTAAACCGGCTTCCATCTTGCATGGCTTAGGGCTCCAATTCATCCATGCCCGTGTGCACACGCCACGCCGCCTTGTGGCAGCCGCGTCTTGCGCCCAGGCCTCACCACCGGAGTCCGCATGAAAAAACGCCTCGTTCGCCCCTCGTTGTGGTCCGCCGTACTGGCAACCTTTGCAGTCCTTGCCGGCGTCGGAAGCACCTCCTTTGCCCAAACGGCTGCGCAGCCGGATGCCTGGCCGCAGCGCTCCGTGCGCCTGGTGGTGCCCTTCCCGCCCGGCGGCGGCACCGACGCCGTGGCCCGCGCGCTGGGCCAGAAACTGGCCACCCGCCTGGGCCAGCCGGTCGTCGTCGACAACAAGCCCGGCGCGTCCACCATCATCGGCACCGACAGCGTCGTGAAGGCCGAGCCCGATGGCTACACCCTGCTGGTGTCGGGCTCCACCAGCTACACCGTCAACGCCGCGCTGCGCCCCAAGCTGCCCTACGACCCGCTCAAGGACCTGGCCCCCGTGGCCATCATTGCGCGCGCACCGCTGGTGGTGGTGGTCAGTGCCACCTCGCCGTACAAAGACCTGGCGGGGCTGCTGGCAGCGGCCAAGGCCGCCCCCAAGACCATCAACTACGCCACCTTCGGCTCGGGCTCTGCACCACACCTGGTGGGCGCGCTGATCGAGCAGGCGGCCGACGTGCGCCTGCAGGACGTGCCCTACCGCGGCAGCGCCCAGGCCATGATGGGCCTCATCGGCGGCGAGATCCAGATGGCCATCGACACCGTGGCCAGTGCCGCGCCGCACGTGCGGTCCGGCAAGCTGCGCGCCCTGGCCATTGCGGGCAACGAACGCGCCCGCGCCCTGCCCACGGTGCCCACCGTGCAGGAGCTCAAGCTGCCCGACGCGGCCTTTGACGGCTGGTACGCCGTGGCAGCGCCCGCGCGCACGCCGGCACACATCGTGGACAAGCTGCTCAAGGAAGTGGAAGCCGCCCTGCGCGACCCGCAGCTGCAGGAGCAGATCCGCGCCCAGGGCATGGAGCCCGTGTTCATCGGCCCCAAGGCCATGCACACCGCCATGGACAACGAGATGGGCCGCTACCGCGCGCTGGCCCACCGCGCCAAGATCGTGGTGGATTGATGAACGCAGAGACGACAACATCCGGAAGGACCCGCACGATGACCCGCGAACAACTGATAGACAGCGTCCAGCGCTACTTCGACGACGGCCGTTTCGAGGGCGACCTGCGTCGCCGCGTGGCCTGGCGCACCGAGAGCGACACAGGCAAGGTGCCGCCCGAACTGCGCATGTACCTCACCGATGAAATGGTGCCGTGGCTGGCGCCCCTGGGCTTCGATTGCCAGGTGCTGGACAACCCCTCGCCCCTGGGCGGCCCCTTCCTCGTCGCGCGGCGCGTCGAAGACCCGGCCCTGCCCACCGTGCTCACCTACGGCCACGGCGACGTGGTCAACGGGCAGGAGAGCAACTGGCGCGAAGGCCTCTCGCCCTGGGAGATGACCATCGAAGGCAACCGGTGGTACGGCCGCGGCACGGCGGACAACAAGGGCCAGCACACGGTGAGCCTGGCCGCCCTCGCCCACGCTATCGAAGCGCGCGGCGGCCGCCTGGGCTACAACGTGACCCTGATCATGGAGATGGGCGAAGAAGCCGGCTCACCGGGTCTCGCCGCGTTCTGCGAGCAGCACAGCGATGCGCTGAAGGCCGACCTCTTCGTCGCCAGCGACGGACCCCGAGTGAATGCGGGCCGCCCCACCCTCTTTCTGGGGTCGCGCGGCGCGATCAACTTCTCGCTCGCCGTGCGCAGCCGCGACAAGGCCTACCACTCGGGCAACTGGGGCGGCGTGCTGGCCAACCCGGCCACGGTGGTCACGCACGCGCTGGCCACGCTGGTGGATGCCACGGGCCGCATCCTCGTCAAAGGCCTGCTGCCGCCCTCGGTGCCCGACAAGCTGCGCGCCGCGCTCAGGGACGTGGTGATCGGCGCCGGTGCGGACGACCCCGCGCTCACGCCCGGATGGGGCGAGCCGGGCCTTACGCCCGCCGAGCAGTTGGTGGGCTGGAACACGCTTGAGGTGCTTGCGCTGGGCTCTGGCAACGCGCAACGTCCGATCAACGCCATTCCCTCCCAAGCGGTGGCGCACTGCCAGTTGCGCTTCGTGGTGGGCACCGATTGGAAGAATGTGGAAACCATGCTGCGCGAGCACCTGTACGCCCACGGCTTCGCTGACGTAGAGATCACCATGGGCATGGTGTGTGGCGCCACGCGGCTGGACCTGCACAACCCCTGGGTGGACTGGACGCTGGCATCGCTGCAGGCGAGCGCCGGCCAGGCCGCCACGCTGCTGCCCAACCTTGCGGGCTCGCTGCCCAACGACATCTTTGCGGACCAGCTGGGCCTGCCCACGCTGTGGGTACCGCATTCGTACCCCGCCTGCGCACAGCATGCGCCCAACGAGCATCTGCTGGCCTCGGTGGCGCGTGAAGGGCTGGCGGTGATGGCGGGTTTGTTCTGGGACCTGGGCGAGGCCCACGGCGTGCCGTGGAAGGACGGCGCGCTGACCACACAAGCCGCCCCGGCGACGGTGTGAGCTACTGGCCGCGACCCGTTGCGCGTGGCCTAAAAAACTGGCGCGGCCCAGGCGAGAGACACCAAGCAAGGGCCGCCCCGCAGCGAGGGTGCCGTCCCCCCTCAGGGGCTGAGGGCCGCGGCTCCGAGCCTGCCTGCGCAGGCTTGGACGTGCCCGAAGGGCTGCCACGTCTCGTGGCTGCACCGAGGCGCCGCAGGCGACTCAGGGGGGAACGTCAAAGTGCAGGGTCGCGTATTTCCCAGCGGATCGCGTCGATCGCCTGCAGCACCTCGGGCGACAGCTTCGTGTCCCAAGCGTTCAGGTCTTCGTCCAGCTGTGCCACCGACGTCACGCCGATGATGGTGCTGGCCACCTGCCACTTGGTGTAGCAGAAAGCCAGGGCCAGTTGTGTGGGCGTGAGGCCGTTGTCGCGGGCCAGCTGGTTGTAGCGGCGCGATGCGGTCAGGGCCTCGGGGCGGCCCCAGCGCTGCTTGCGCACCGACTCGTACGTGGCGATGCGCGCGCCCTGCGGGGCACCCGGCCCGGTCAGGCCGCTGTCGTCGTATTTGCCGGTCAGCAGGCCAAAGCCCAGGGGCGAATACGCCAGCAGCGACACGTTCAGGCGGTGGCAGGTTTCGTCCAGGCCGTTTTCCCAGGTGCGGTTGATCAGGCAGTACGGGTTCTGCACTGTGGCCACACGGGGCAGGCCGTGTTGCTCGGCCAGGCGCACGAATTCATGCACGCCGTAAGGGCTCTCGTTGGACAGGCCGATGTGGCGCACCTTGCCGGCCTTGACCAGGCCGGCAAGCGCTTGGAGCTGCTCATGGATGGAGGTCTGCGACGTTTCCTTGGTGGGGTCGTAGTACAGGTTGCCGAAGGCGGGCACGTGGCGCTCGGGCCAGTGGATCTGGTAGAGGTCGATCACGTCGGTCTGCAGGCGGCGCAAGCTGCCTTCGCACGAGGCCACGATGTCAGCCGCCGTCATGCCCTTGCTCTCGCGCACCCAGGGCATGCCGCGCGAGGGGCCTGCGACCTTGGTGGCCACCACCAGCTTCTGGCGCGCGCCGGGGTTTTTGGCAAACCAGTTGCCGATGATGGTTTCTGTAGCGCCGAAGGTCTCGGCCTTGGCGGGCACCGAATACATCTCGGCCGTGTCGATGAAGTTGATGCCCCGGTCGAGAGAGCGAGACAGGATGGCATGCGAGTCGGCCTCTGCCACCTGCTCGCCAAAGGTCATGGTGCCCAGGCAGATGGGAGTGACCTGCAGATCGCTAGCGCCGAGTTGGATTTTTTGCATGGGAAAAAGGATTACAAGCAGAGGAAGGACTGCGCAGAATAATGGATTTCGTTTCACTCTGCTGTGTCCGTCCACCATGCCCGAAGGCCCTTCACTTTTCATCCTGCGTGAGCAAGCGGCGGGCTTTGCCGGCAAGACCATCGCGCGGGTCGACGGCAACACCTCCATCGACAAGGACCGGCTGGTGGGCCAGCGCATCGTGGCGCTGCGCACCTGGGGAAAACACTTCCTTATCGAGATGCCGGAGTTCTCGCTCAGGGTGCACTTTCTGCTCTTCGGCAGTTACCGCATCAACGAGCGCAAGGAAGGCCCGCCGCGCCTGAGCCTGCAGTTCGAGGGCGGCGATGAGCTCAACTTCTACACCTGCTCGGTGAAGTACATCGAAGAGCCGCTCGACGAAGTCTATGACTGGCATGCCGACGTGATGTCGGACGCCTGGAAGCCGGCACTCGCGCTGAAACGCCTGCGGGCCGCGCCCGAAACCTTGGCGTGCGACGCGTTGCTGAACCAGGACGTTTTTGCTGGCGTGGGCAACATCATCAAGAACGAAGTGCTGTACCGCATCCACGTGCATCCGCTGTCCACCGTAGGCGGCCTGCCCGCGGCCAAGCTGCGCGAGCTGGTGGGCCAGGCCCGGCAGTACAGCTTTGATTTCTTGGAATGGAAAAAGGCGTTCGTACTCAAGCAGCACTGGCTGGCGCACCGAAAGTCGGAGTGCCTGCGCTGCGACCTGCCGCTGACAAAAGCCACATTGGGCAAGACACAGCGCAAGAGCTACTTTTGCGGCAACTGCCAGGCGCTGTATGGCCATGCCGAACACGTGCCGGCCGTTCCGGCAAAGCGCAGGACCGCCAAGGCGACCACAGCAACGCACGCGGCCAAAACTTCCGAAGTGGTCGCCGCACCCGTGGCGCCCAAAGTGACCAAAGCGGCCAAAGCGACCCGCAGGACGCCCGCAGCCAGCGGCTGATCGGACAGCCACCTCGGCGACACGCACAAGCCGCCGCTCCGCATCGGCCGAATTACCATCGACGGACACTGGGGCCCCGAGCTCCGCCGGATTTCCCCGTCTGACCCTTGCGCTGCCGCCATGTACACCCCACTCAAGCCCTCCCGCAGCAGCACGCTGCCCCTGCGCCACCTGAACTACCACGTCCGCCATTGGGGCCCGGAGCAAAGCGCGTTGCCCACGCTGGTGCTGCTGCACGGCTGGATGGACGTGGGCGCGTCGTACCAGTTCACCGTGGATGCACTTCAGCAAGAGCGCCGGATCATCGCGCCCGACTGGCGCGGCTTTGGCCTGACGTCGACAGCGCAGGCCGACCACTATTTCTTTGCGGATTACCTGGCCGACCTGGACCTGCTGCTCGACCACTACGCGCCCGGCGAAGCGGTCGACCTCGTGGGCCACAGCATGGGCGGCAACATCGCCATGATGTACGCCGGCGTGCGGCCGGGGCGCATCCGCCGCCTCGTCAATCTCGAGGGCTTTGGCATGCCCGCATCGCGGCCCGAACAGGCGCCCAAGCGCTACGCGCAGTGGATCGACGAGCTCAAGCAACTGCACACCGGTGAGTTGTCCCTCAAGAGCTATGACAGCCAGGACGGCGTGGCCCGCCGCCTGATGAAGACCAACCCGCGCCTGGGCGAGCACAAGGCGCAGTGGCTGGCCGGCCACTGGGCGCGGCCCAATGCGCAGGGCCAGTGGGAGATCCTGGGCGACCCGGCCCACAAGATTACGAGCGCGCAGCTCTACCGGCTGGACGAGGCGCTGGCTCTGTATGCGCACATCACAGCGCCCGTGCTGGCGGTGGAAGCGAGCGACGACAGCCTGGGCCAGTGGTGGAAAGGCAAGTACAGCCTGGCCGACTACCACCAGCGCCTGACCCACGTGCGCGACGTGCGCACGGCCGTTGTGCAGGACGCCGGGCACATGCTGCACCACGACCAGCCCGAGCAGGTGGCGCAGCTCATCGAGCAGTTTCTGGATGCGCCCTGAACCAATTTTGAAGCCAAAATGGCCGCCAGTGCTTGTTCTATAAGCGTTAGCAGCTATCATTTTTGAATATTTTCGCGAACGGCGACCGCCGTGCCTGCTGCAGCCGCAATGGCAGATAGCCCCGGCAAGGGCTTTGCGGGGTTGGTGCACCGTCCCATGAGAAAATCGCGGGTTATTCCACAGAACACCCAGGACAAGAATCATGGACGCAGAACGTATCAACCTCATTGGCAACACCCTCTCCGACCTGACCGTGCGAACGCAAGAGTTACGGAGGTATCTTTGACTTCGATGCCAAATTTGAACGCCTGCGCACGGTAAACGCGTCGTTGGAAGACCCTTCGGTCTGGAACGATCCGAAGAAGGCCCAGGAGCTGGGCAAAGAAAAGAAGTCGCTGGATGGCGTGGTGCTCACGCTGGACAAGCTGACGCGCGAGCTGGCCGACAACACCGAGCTCTATGACATGAGCAAGGAAGAAGGCGACGAAGCCGGTCTGCAGACCATCGAAGCCGAAACCGCCAAGCTCAAGCCCGAGATCGAACAGCTGGAGTTCCGCCGCATGTTCCGCATGGAGGCCGATCCGCTGAACTGCTTTATCGACATCCAGGCTGGCGCCGGTGGCACCGAAGCGTGCGACTGGGCCAGCATGCTGCTGCGCCAGTACCTCAAGTACGCCGAACGCAAGGGCTTCAAAACCACGGTCGAAGAAGAAACCCCGGGCGACGTGGCGGGCCTCAAGAGCGCCACCATCAAGGTTGAGGGCGAATACGCCTACGGATTGCTGCGCACCGAAACCGGCGTGCACCGCCTGGTGCGCAAGAGCCCGTTCGACAGCTCGGGTGGCCGCCACACCTCGTTTGCGTCGCTGTTCGTCTACCCTGAAATCGACGACTCCATCGAGATCAACATCAACCCGGCCGACGTGCGCACCGACACCTACCGTGCCTCGGGCGCGGGCGGTCAGCACATCAACAAGACCGACTCGGCCGTGCGCCTGACCCACATGCCCACCGGCATCGTGGTGCAGTGCCAGGACGGCCGCAGCCAGCACGGCAACCGCGACATCGCGTGGCAGCGCCTGCGCTCCAAGCTGTATGACTTTGAAATGCGCAAGCGCCAGGAAGAAGCCCAGAAGCTGGAAGACACCAAGACCGATGTGGGCTGGGGCCACCAGATCCGAAGCTACGTGCTGGACAACAGCCGCATCAAGGACCTGCGCACCAACGTCGAAATCTCGGCAACGCAAAAGGTGCTGGACGGCGACCTCGACGCGTTCATCGAAGCCTCGCTCAAGCAAGGCGTGTAATCCATGGCCATCTCCACGCTGCGCACGGCAGGCGCCTGGCCCCAGGCCGAGGCCATCATCTTCGACATGGATGGCACCATGATCGACTCCATGCCCTGGCACGCAAAGGCCTGGGTCGAGTTCACGCGCCGCCGCAGCATGCACATCGACGTGCCCGACCTCATGGCTCGCACCACGGGCCGCAACGGCACCGAGTGCATCGAGGAGCTGCTGGGCCGCGCGGTGTCGCAAGACGAAGCCGATGCGCTGACGCATGAGAAGGAAACCATCTACCGCGAGCTGTTTGCGCCGCGTTTTACCGAGGTGGCCGGCTTTCGCCGGTTTGCGGCGCAAGTGCATGAGCGCGGGCTGAAGGTGGCGGTGGGCACGGCGGGCGACATTGGCAACGTGGAATTTGCGCTGGGCCATTTGGGCTTGCAACCGGCACCGCTGGCCATCGTGCGCGGCGACGAGGGCCTGCCGGGAAAGCCCCAGCCTGCGATTTTTCTGGAGGCTGCACGCCGCATCGGCGCTGCGCCCGAGCACTGCATCGTTTTTGAAGATGCGCCCTTCGGCATTGAGGCCGCACGGCGCGCCGGCATGCGTGCCGTGGCCATTTGCAGCACCCA
>SDXZ01000016.1 GCA_004210805.1 Acidovorax sp. | reverse complement strand
GGATGGGCTGGGCGGCTGGCCGCCGCGTCATCAGTCAGTTTATAGACCAATGTCGGCGGGTCAGGACGGCCCCGTGCCCAGCGCCTGCCGCCGTGTGGGGCCACTGAACTTCTGCACCCACCCGTTGCTGGGGCATCTGGGGCCCCGGGTTGTCCGCCGCGTGATTCACGCACGCCATCGCTGCCGACCCGCCGACGTTTTTGCCGCTCGGCGCGCACAGAGCATCCCTAGAATCCGCTGCCATGACCCCAGCCACCCCCGCCTTGCCCGAAGGCCTTTTCGCCGACGACACCCATTGCCCACGCTGCGCCTGGTGCCAGGCCACGCCGCTGTACCGCCACTACCACGACAACGAATGGGGCTTTCCTGTGGCAGACGACCGGCGGCTGTTTGAAAAGCTGTGCCTGGAGGGTTTTCAGTCGGGCCTGAGCTGGCTCACCATCCTGAACAAGCGCGAGGGCTTTCGCGCCGCGTTTGCAAATTTCGACGCCGAGAAAATCGCGGCGTTTGGCGACGACGATATCGAGCGCCTGGTGCAGGACGCCGCCATCGTGCGCCACCGCGGCAAGATCGTCTCGACCCTTAACAACGCGCGCCGCGTGCTGGAGCTGCGCAGCGAGTTCGGCTCGCTGGCGCACTATGCGTGGCGCTACGAACCCGCGGCGGGAGCGCGCCCCGAACGCATCACGCGCGAGGTGGCGCGCTCGCTGTCCACCTCGCCCGCATCGGTGGCCATGTCCAAAGACCTCAAGAAACGCGGCTGGAGCTTTGTGGGGCCGACCACGGTATATGCCTTCATGCAGGCGATGGGGCTCGTCAACGACCACCTGGAAGGCTGCCACTCGCGTGCCCCGGCGCTTAAGGCGCGGGCGGAGTTTGTGGTGCCTTGAAAGGATGGTGCGCCCGAGGTCTATAGTGGTACGCCAGGAGCCCGGAGGCCGACCATGAAACACATCTGTCCGCATTGCCAGAAGCCAGGAGTCAGCAACGCCGCGTTGCGCTGGGCATCGCGCGAGTCCCCAGCGCAGTGTGCGGCGTGCGGAGGCTTGTCCCATGTGCTGGCCAGCACCTCCAGCGCCATCAACACGTTCACCTGCCTCACCTTGCTGGTGAGCGTGGTGCTCGGGCTGGCCTTTGGATCCCTGCTGGGCGCGACGGCTTGTTTGATCGCCATGGTTGTCGGCAACGTGTGGATGTGGCGGCGGTGCGAGCTGTTTCCTATCGATCCCAAAACGGCGCAAACCGCGAACCGCGTGGGCTGGGCCGTGACGATTTCTTCGATGGTGTCCGTGCTCTTCTTCTAGTTCTCCGAAGGCACCGGTCATCAGCAGCCGGCCCGCTGGTCTACCGCCCGGGCGACCGCAACACCATCAGCGCCCCCAGCGCCGCCACACCCAGCAACGCAGTCACCCACACGGCCTGCGCACCGATGCCATCGATCAGCATGCCGAACAGCACCGGCGCAAAGGCCTGCGCCACGCGGGCCGGCACCATCATCAAACCCTGGCGCGCGCCATAGCCGGCCGCGCCAAACAGCACCAGCGGCAGCGTGCCTTTGGCGATGGTCAGAATCCCGTTTCCCGCGCCATGCAGCACGGTGAACAGCGCCGCTGCCGGGCCGCCCACCACCATCAGGATGGCCGCGCCCACCGGGTGGGCCGCAGCGGCCAATTGCGCCGACACCAGGGGGTGCAGGCGGCGCAGCAGGCCGAATTCGAGAAGGCGTGCCACCACTTGCGCTGGCCCCACCAGGGCCGCAGTGGCCACTGCTACCTGCAGTGAGGTACCACTGGCCTGCAACAGCCGCGGCAGGTGCGCCGCCATTGCGGTGCTGGTGAACCAGGTGACCGCAAAGACGAACGACAGCAACACGGTAGTGCGCAGCGCATGGCGCGCATCGGCGGGTGCTGGCTGCGCTGCGGGCTGTTGGGCGGCGGTGGTTGTTGGTGCGGCCGGCGGTGTGGCCTGCTCCAAATCCAACGCGTTGCCGATACGGGGCAGCCAGGCATTGAGCGGCACGCCCAGCAGCAGGTGTAACGCTGCCCACCCAACACACGCACCGCGCCAGCCGCACTGCACTTCCATCCACGCCGACAGCGGCCACCCCACCGTGCTGGCAAACCCCGCAATCAAAGTGATGCCGGTGATGGCGCTGCGCGCGCCCTGCCCATACAGGCGCACCAGCGTGGCAAAAGCCGCTTCGTACAGGCCCGACCCCATCGCCACGCCCATCAGCACCCATGCGGCGAACAAACCCCCCGGGCCCTGGGCCATTCCCATGGCCACCAGGCTCGCGGCAAACAGCAGGTTGGTACCCACCAGCACCGGCCGGCCACCATGCCGGTCGATGGTCCGGCCTGCCAGCGGGCCCAGCAGGGCCGACACCACCAGCGCCACCGAGAACGCGGCAAACACCGTGGGCGTGGCCACACCCAGGTCGCGCGCCATGGGCTCGGCCAGCATGGCCGGCAGGTAGTAGGACGAGGCCCAGGCCAGCGTCTGCGCCACGCCCAGGCGCGCCACCGCGCCGCGCTGTGAGCGTGTGGTCATGGGGCGGGTGGCATCACGCCGGTTTCACAGCGAGCAGACGCTGCACCCGGCCGAGCAGGCCGTCAGACACGCTGTCCCTGCGCGTTGACGACCACCTCTCCGTCTTCCTTGGTGAAAGCGCCTTGCTGGGGAGCGGGCAGGAGGTCGAGGACCAGCTCGGACGGACGGCACAACCGCGTGCCCAGCGGCGTCGTCACCAGCGGCCGGTTGATGAGGATCGGGTGGGCCAGCATGGCGTCGATCAGCTGCGCGTCGGTCACGCCCGGCGCGCCCAGCTGCAGTTCGGCAAACAGCGCCTCCTTCGTGCGCACCGCGTCAATCACCGGCGCGCCCGTGGCCGCGATCAAAGCGACCAGCGTGGCGCGGTCTGGCGGGGCCTTCAGGTACTCGATGACTTCAGGCTCCACGCCGCTGTTGCGGATCATGGCCAGTGTGTTGCGCGACGTGCCGCACTTCGGGTTGTGATAGATGATGACAACAGGGCTCATGGCAGGGTCGGCTGCGCTGCAGCGCGAGGTTGAAGGCTGTGGATCGAATCGGCCGCCAGCGGTGGCAGGGGCCGCGGGGGTGCCAGTGTGCCGTTGCCGTCGGGCCAGCCGGGCAGTTGCGAGAGGGCTTTCAGGAGTTCGCGGCCCGCGTCGTCGAGCGCGCCATTGTTGTGCACCGCGATGCCCGCCACCCCGGCCGGCACCTGAAAGGCCAGCGCGCGCTGCACGCGGGCCTCCACCTGGTCGGCAGACTCGCGGCCGCGCGCCAGCAGGCGGCGGCGCAGCACCTCGGGGCTCGCCGTGATGTGCACGGCGTTCATCTGGGGAAAACGCTCCAGCGCCTGCGGCAGGTAAGCGCGCGAACCGTTGAGCAGCACCCAGCCACCCGCCATCTGGGGCGACAGCTCCTCGTGCCGGATGCCGTAGCACAGGCCGTTGGCCTCCCAGTGCAGCGCAAACGCCGCTGCCTCGCGAAGCGCGGTGAACTCAGGGGGCGTGACGCTCTCGTGCGCCTCGCCGCCGGGGTCCATCGGCCGGCTGATGGTGCGGCGCGCCCAGCGCAGCGGCAGGTGGCCCGGCAGCTGCGCGCGCAGCCAGTCGAGAAGGCTGTCCTTGCCTGCACCGGACGGGCCCATGAAGTAGACCAGCCGCTGTGTCATGCGCCCAGCTCCAGATGGTCGAGCAGCATGAAGTCGGCGCCGACTGTGGGCTCGGCAAACAGTGCCAGGCTGTTGAACTGGAGGGGCGGCAGGTCCGAGAAGAACTCCTGCGCCGCGTCGAAGACCAGCGCCTGCACCTCGGGCGATACCTGCGACAGGCTGCCCGTGATCGACATGTGGAAGCGGAACTCGTCGAGCACATACGGGTATCCCCAGCGCTGCAGCAGTTCGTCTTGCCGGGGCGTGAGGCCCGCGGCGCGCCGGCGCGCGAGGGCGGCTTCGGACAGCGGCATTGCCAGGGGTTGGAGCTGTGTCACGCAGGCCGCGGCCGCATCGCGCAGCGCCGCGTTGCCCGGGTGGGAGGGCGCTGGCGTGAGCGCGAGGAAATCGTCGATGCGCTCCACCTGCAGCGGGGGCAACGGAAAGGCGCGCAGGCTTTGGGCCAGCTCTTGCACGGCATGGTGCAGCGTGAGCCAGTCCACGCCGGGGGCCAGCGCAAACGGGGCCTTGAGCGTGCCGTGCCAGCCGTAGCGGCGCGGCGCGGCGGTCAGCCGCTCAAGTTCGTCAGCGGCCACGCCTTCGATGTCGAGTTGGTGCAGGGGCTGCAGCAAGGCGGCGCAGCGCCCCAGCCAGTGGCTGCCCGCCAACCAGCCCAGGCTGCCGGGGTTGGGGGCGAAGTACACGGCGTAGCGGTGGGCGGAGGTGGCGTCAGTGTTCATCGTGGGCAATGGTCAGTTTCACGCGGTCGCCCGCAAACCAGGCGCGCGCCCATTCGATGGGCTCGCCGGCCAGGTCGACGTTCAGGCTCTCTACCAGCAGCACCGGGCGTGATGCCGGCTGGCGCAGCTGCGCGGCGATGTCGGCAGTGGGCAGCTCTGCGGTGATGCGGCTCTCGCGCCGCGTGTAGTCGGCCACGCCGTGCGCGGCAAAGCCGGCGGTGATGGAGCCGGTGTCGCGCACCACCTGGGCCAGGCGTTCAAAGCGCGGCAGGGGAAAGTAGCGCTCGCTCAGGTGCAGGGGCTGGCCCTCGGCTTCGCCCAGCACATGCAAAGCCAGCACGGTGCTCCGGGCCGGGATTTGCAGCGCTGCAGCCAACAGCGCGGTGGCCCGCATTTTCTGCTCGCTCAGCACCACCAGGCTGCCGCGCAGCCCGGCCTGGGCCAGGCCCTGCTGGTGGCGTGTGCGCCGGCCCAGCACCAGGTCCACCGCAAAGTCTTCCACATAGGTGCCGCTGCCCTGCGTCACGCGCACCAGCCCCTGGCTGCTCAGGCTGGCCAGTGACCGGCGAATGGTGTGGCGGTTCACCCCGTACTGCTCGGCCAGCGCATGTTCAGACGGCAGGCGCTGGCCCGGTGGGTAGATGCCGCTGCCGATGGCCTCGGCCAGTTCGGCCGCAATGCGGGTCCAGAAACTGTCGCGGGCTTGCCGTGTGGGCGGGGCCGCTGCTGCGGGCAGCAGGGCGGTGGAAAAAGTGGATGTGCTGGCTGTCATGAAACCTACATGCGCGCTCTTTAATCTTGCGCCAGTTCTTCAATTTGTCTATACAACTTTCAGGGTATCACGTTCATGTTTCAAGCCTTTGACAACCCCGGGCCCGGCCGTGCGCTGCAGCGGGCGGACTGGATGGCGCTGCTGGCGCGGGCGCCAGTGGGTCTGCTCGAATCCGGCCTGCGCGGGCAGGCCACACGGCCATCGCACTGGCTGCGGTCTCCCGAAACCGGTCTGATGATGGTGCAGGGCCGGGCCGGGGGCACGGGCGAGCGCTTCAATCTTGGCGAGGTCACGGTCACCCGCTGCGCCCTGCGGGTCGAAGCCGACGGCGCGCCCGTGTCCGTGGGTGTGGCCTATGTGCTGGGACGCTCGCGCCGCCATGCCGAGCTGGCGGCACTGGCCGACGCGTTGCTGCAAGACGTTGCGCAGCAGCCCGCGCTGGATGCGGCCGTGCTGGAGCCCATCCGCGCCCATCTGAAGCGTGCCCGCCAACAGCGCCAGGAGCGCGCCGCCAGCACGCGGGTGGACTTCTTCACCGTGGCCCGCGAGAGCGGCGGCGCGGACGACGAGGAGGACGCCGCATGACCGCCCCAGCAACGACCCCTGATCTGACGGCCCTGGCCGCCGGTTTCTCGAACGAGTCGCTGGGCAGCCAGGCCGTGTTCCGCGCGGTGCTGCAGGCGCTTTCGCATCCAGGGAGATGGGTCGAAGTGCCGCACGATGCCCAGCACCCGACGGTGGGCAGCGCTGCGGGCGCCGCCGCACTGCTGGCGCTGCTCGACAGCGACTGCGCCGTCTGGCTGTCGCCTGCGCTGCTGGCGGGCGGTGCCGGCCAGTGGCTGCGGTTTCACACGGGCTGTGCGCTGGTGGCTGACGCCGCCGCAGCACGTTTTGTCTGGCTGGCGCACGGGGACGAAATGCCCCCGCTCGCCACTCTGGCCCAGGGCAGCGACATCTACCCTGACCAATCCGCCACCTGCGTGATCGATGTGCAAGGGATCCACAGCCCCGCAGATGCAACGGCTACGGGCTGGACGCTGCGCGGCCCAGGCATCCAGGGCGCGACCACGCTCCAGGTTCAAGGCTTGCCGAGCGACTTCGAGCATCAGTGGGCAGCCAACCAGGCCGTCTTTCCGTGCGGCGTGGACGTGCTGTTGTGCGCAGGCCACCAGGTGGTGGGTTTGCCGCGCACCACGCACCTGTCCGCCCGCCCCCTCCAACCCTCTGCTGCGGAGCACGAAGCATGTATGTAGCCGTCAAAGGCGGCGAAGCCGCGATTCTCAACAGCTATCGTTTGCTGGCAGACCAGCGCCGCGGAGATTCCGCGCTGCCCGAGCTGTCGGTGGCGCAGATCCAAAGCCAGCTCAAGCTGGCGGTGGACCGCGTAATGACCGAGGGATCGTTGTACGACCCGGAACTGGCCGCGCTGGCGATCAAACAGGCTGCCGGCGATCTGGTCGAAGCGATTTTTTTGCTGCGGGCCTACCGTGCCACGCTGCCCCGCCTGGGCGTGACCCGTGCGCTCGACACCGCACGCATGGTGCTGGACCGCCGCATCTCTGCCACGTTCAAGGACCTGCCGGGCGGGCAGGTGCTGGGGCCCACGTACGACTACACCCAGCGCCTGCTTGATTTCACGCTGCTGGCCGAAACCGAAGGCGCTGATCTGCCAGCGGGCAAACCTGCAGAGCCTTCCAGCGCGGCACCTGCACCGCGCGTGGTTGACCTGCTCAAGCAGGAGGGCCTGATCGAGACCCGGCCGGTGCCGCCCGGAGACCCTGCGCCGACCGACCTCACCCGCGAGCCCCTGCGTTATCCAGCAGACCGGGCGACGCGGCTGCAGAACCTGGCGCGGGGGGATGAAGGATTTCTGCTGGCGATGGCGTACTCCACCCAGCGCGGATATTCGCACTCGCACCCTTTTGTGGGCGAGGTGCGGCTTGGCACGGTGGCGGTGGAGCTCGAGCCCGAAGAGTTGGGCTTTGCGATCTCCATCGGCGACATCGAAATCACCGAGTGCGAGATGGTGAACCAGTTTGCCGGCAGCAAAACCCAGCCACCCCAGTTCACGCGCGGCTACGGACTCGCGTTTGGGCACAGCGAGCGCAAGGCGATGGCGATGAGCCTGGTGGACCGCGCGCTGCGCTGTGATGAGCTGGGAGAGCCGGTGGAGTCGCCCGCACAAATGCAGGAGTTTGTCCTTGGCCACAGCGACAGCCTGGAGGCATCGGGATTTGTGCAGCACTTGAAATTGCCGCACTACGTGGACTTTCAGTCCGAGCTGGAACTGGTGCGCCGCATGCGGGCCAGCGCCGATGCAGCCGCCCGCGCGGCTGCGGCCACAGCCACCGAAGGAGACCGCCCATGAACGCACCGCGCGAACCGATTTCGATGGAGGCCGCCACCGAAACGGCCTCAGCCGATGGAAACTTCAATTTCGCCTACCTGGACGAGCGCACCAAGCGGATGATCCGCCGGGCCATCCTCAAGGCGGTGGCCATTCCCGGCTACCAGGTGCCGTTCGGCTCGCGCGAAATGCCGCTGCCCTACGGCTGGGGCACGGGGGGTATCCAGGTCACCGCCGCCATCATCGGACCGGACGACCGCCTCAAGGTCATCGACCAGGGCTCGGACGACACGGTCAATGCCGTCAACATCCGCCGCTTCTTCGAGCGCACGACGGCCGTCGAGACCACGACCCGCACCACACAGGCCACGCTGATCCAGACGCGCCACCGCATCCCCGAGACGCCGCTGGCCGAAGGCCAGGTCATCGTCTACCAGGTGCCGGTGCCCGAGCCCATGCAGCGCCTGGAGCCGCGCGAGACAGAAACGCGCACGCTGCACGGCCTGGCGGAGTACGGCCTGATGCATGTGAAGCTGTACGAAGACATTGCGCGCTATGGCCACATCGCCACCACGTACGACTATCCGGTGCTGGTCAATGGCCGCTACGTGATGGCGCCGTCGCCTATCCCCAAGTTCGACAACCCCAAGATGCACATGAACCCGGCCTTGCAGCTCTTCGGCGCAGGCCGCGAAAAGCGCATCTACGCCGTGCCGCCCTATACCACTGTGGAAAGCCTGGGTTTTGAAGACCATCCTTTCGAAGTGCAGCGCTGGGATGCCGCCTGCGCGCTGTGCGGTGCCACCGAAAGTTTTCTGGACGAAGTCATTACCGACGACCAGGGCGGGCGCATGCACGTGTGTTCGGACTCGGACTATTGCCAGGAGCGCCAAGCGCAGCAGACCCAGCAGCCGTTGCCCGGGCGCACCGAGGTCGCCCCATGAGCGACATCACCCTCCGCGAGGCCGTGGAGGCCGACCTGGACGATGTGCTGGCGCTGTACGCGACCATCGAAGACAGCCCGCAGGATGTCCTGGCCCTGCCGCAAGCGCGCGCCGCGTGGGCGCAGTTTGCCCACTATCCGAGCTACCGGCTCTGGGTGGCAGTGGACGCGGCGGCGCGAGGCGCGGTGGTGGGCACCTATGCGCTGCTGGTCATGCACAACCTCGCGCACCGCGGGGCGCCCTCGGCCATCGTGGAGGACGTGGTGGTCGCGCCAGCACGGCAGGGGCACGGCATCGGCCGCCAGATGATGGCGCACGCCATGGAGCGTGCCCGCGAGGCCGGTTGCTACAAGCTGGCCCTGTCCTCCAACGCCCGCCGCACCGGCGCGCACGCCTTCTACGAGTCGCTGGGCTTTGCACGCCATGGCATCAGTTTTGTGATGGACACCCTGACATGAATACTCTTGAGATGCCGACGCCGCTGCTGAGCGTGCGCAACGTGGGCAAAAGCTATGGCGAGCGCGTGGCGCTGCAGGACGCGTCGTTTGACCTCTGGCCCGGCGAGGTGCTCGCCGTAGTGGGTGAGTCGGGCTCAGGCAAGTCGACCCTGCTCAATACGATTGCTGCGCGCAGTGCGCCGGATGCGGGCTCGGTGCAGTTTCGCCAGCGCGACGGCACGGTGCAGGACGTGTTTGCCATGTCGCAGGCCCAGCAGCGGCTGCTGGCGCGCACCGATTGGGGCTTTGTGCACCAGAACCCGGCGGACGGCCTGCGCATGGACGTGTCCGCCGGCGCCAATGTGGGCGAGCGCCTCATGGGGCTGGGCGAGCGCCACTACGGCCGCCTGCGCAACACCGCGGTGGAGTGGCTGCAGCGCGTGGAGATCGACGCCGCGCGCATCGACGATGCCCCGCGCACGTTCTCGGGCGGCATGCGCCAGCGCCTGCAGATTGCGCGCAACCTCGTGACCCAGCCGCGCCTGGTGTTCATGGACGAGCCCACGTCCGGCCTGGATGTCTCGGTGCAGGCGCGGCTGCTGGATCTGCTGCGCCAGCTCACGCGGCAGATGCAGCTGGCTGCAATCGTCGTCACGCACGACCTGGCGGTGGCCCGCCTGCTGGCCCACCGCATGGTGGTGATGCAGCGCGGCCGCGTGGTGGAGTCGGGCCTGACGGACCAGGTGCTCGACGACCCGCAGCATCCCTACACCCAACTTCTCGTCTCTTCGGTACTGCAGCCATGAACCAGCCCATTCTTCAATTGAAAGGGGTGGCCAAGCGCTTCACCCTGCACCACCAAAACGGCGTTGAGCTGCCGGTGCTCAGCCGCGTGGACCTGTCCGTGCAACCCGGCGAGTGCGTGGTGCTGGACGGCCCTTCGGGAATGGGCAAAAGCACCTTGCTCAAGATGGTCTACGCCAACTACCGCGCCAACGAGGGCAGCATCGCAGTGCGCACGCAATCTGGCGACGTGGTGGACGTGACCCAGGCCACCCCGCGGGCGCTGGTGCAGCTGCGCCGCGAGACCATCGGCTACGTGAGCCAGTTCCTGCGTGTCATTCCCCGGGTCAGCGCGCTTGACGTGGTGGCCGAACCCTTGTCCGAGGACGCCGGCGACGACGCCGTTGCGCTGGAGGCGGCGCGCGAAGCGGCGCGCCAGTGGCTCACGCGCCTGCGCATTCCCGAGCGGCTGTGGCACCTGCCGCCCGCCACCTTCTCAGGCGGCGAGCAGCAGCGCATCAACATCGCGCGCAACATGATCAAGCCCAAGCCGCTGCTGCTGCTGGACGAGCCCACCGCATCGCTGGACGCGGCCAATACCGAGACAGTGATCACGCTGATCCGCGAGGCCGTGGCGCGGGGCGCAGCGCTGGTCGGCATCTTTCACGGCGCGAAGGTGGGTGCGGCGGTGGCCACGCGCCGCGTCAACGTCGGTGATTTCCGCGGAGGTGCCGCATGAGCGCAGCCGTCTTCCGGAACGCCCGCATGGTGCTGCGGGACGAAGTGGTGCAGGGCTCCCTGCAGGTCGAGGGCGGGCGCATTGCCGCGGTGAGCAGTGGTGCGACCTCCGCATTGCAGGGAATCGACCTGGGGGGTGATTATTTGCTGCCCGGCTTGGTGGAGGTGCACACCGACAACTTCGAGCGCCACCTGATGCCGCGGCCCAAGGTGCAGTGGGCCGAGATGCCCGCGCTGCTCGCGCACGACGCCGAAATTGCCGCCGCTGGCATTACCACCGTGCTCGACGCCCTGGGGGTAGGAGAGGCCGATGTGGACAGTTTGCGCGGCAGCGCCTGGAACCGCGTCCTCAGCACCATTGATACCTGCACCGAGCGCAACCTGCTGCGCGCGGACCACCACCTGCATGTGCGCTGCGAGCTGCCGGCGCCCAATACCATCGACCTGTTCGGCCCTTTCCACGGGCACCCGCGCCTGTCGCTGATCTCGCTCATGGACCACACGCCCGGCCAACGGCAGTGGGAGGACCTTGAGCAGGCGCGCACCTACTACACCGGCAAGAAGGGCTGGAGC
Source organism: Acidovorax sp. (assembly GCA_004210805.1). Taxonomy (GTDB): domain Bacteria; phylum Pseudomonadota; class Gammaproteobacteria; order Burkholderiales; family Burkholderiaceae_C; genus Acidovorax. The sequence continues at coordinate 24,852 of SDXZ01000016.1, read as the reverse complement.
AGCGAGAAGTTCGAGCGGCAGGTGCAGCATGCCGCGACGCTGCAGGCGCAGTACGCCGAGCCGCACCGCGCGTACTTTGTGGACTACTGCCGCACGCACGGCATATCGCTGGCCAGCCACGATGACACCACTGTGGCGCATGTGGAGCAGGCCCATGCCGAGGGGGCCGGCATGTCCGAGTTCCCGACCACCCTGGCGGCGGCCCAGGCGGCGCACGAGCGTGGGCTGCTCACCGTGATGGGCGGGCCCAACGTCGTGCGCGGCGGTTCGCATTCGGGCAATGTGGCTGCAGCCGACCTGGCGCGCGCCGGCCTGCTCGACATCCTCTCGTCGGACTATGTGCCCGGCAGCCTGCTGAGCGCCGTGATGCGGCTGGTGGACGACGAGATCCTGTCGGTGCCCCGGGCCGTGGCGACTGTCACCTGCAATCCTGCGAAGGCCGCGGGCATGGCAGACCGGGGCGAGCTCGCAGCCGGGCTGCGCGCCGACCTGATCCAGGTGCACATGGCCGAGCTGCCCGATGGGTCGCGCCAGGCGGTGGTGCGCGGCGTGTGGCGCGAGGGGCAACGGGTGCTCTGAAGGGCTGCCCGCACCGACATCCAAACTTCCCGCAACTTTCAAAGCACTGTCACGCGTGCCCGCCACACTGCGGTTGTCTAGACGACTTTCAAGGAGCCGGCCATGTCCGCTGCACTTCACATCCATCAGCTGAACAAGCGCTTTGCCAACGGCAAACACGCGCTGCGCGACATCAACCTGACCATCGAGCGCGGGGAAATGGTGGCGCTGATCGGGGCCTCGGGCTCCGGCAAATCCACGCTGCTGCGGCACGTGGCGGGGCTGGTGGCGGCCGATGCCTCCAGCGCGTCGCTGATCGAGGTCGACGGCCTCTGCGTGCAGCAGGGCGGTCGCATTCACCGCGATATTCGCAAGGTCCGCTCGCAGGTCGGGTTTGTGTTTCAGCAGTTCAATCTGGTGGACCGCCTGCCGGTGCTCCTGAACGTGCTGGTGGGGCTGCTGCACCGCACGCCCTGGTGGCGTGGCTGGCTGCGCATGTTCAAGCCCCACGAGCGCGCGCTGGCGCTCGACGCCCTCGCGCGGGTTGGCATTGCCGACTGCCATGCGCAGCGCGCTTCCACGCTGTCGGGCGGGCAGCAGCAGCGCGCCGCGATTGCGCGCACGCTGGTGCAGGGCGCCAAGGTGGTGCTGGCCGACGAGCCCATCGCCTCGCTGGACCCGGAATCCTCCCGCAAGGTCATGGAGATCCTGGCCCGCATCAACCGCGAAGACCGCAGCACCGTCATCGTCTCGCTGCACCAGGTAGACGTGGCCATCCGCTATTGCCCCCGCGTGGTGGCGCTGAACCAGGGGCAGGTGGTGTACGACGGGCCGTCGTCTGCGCTCACGCCCGCCTTGCTGCGCGAGCTGTACGGCATGCAGGCCGATGAAATCCTCGGCGGCGCATTGCCCGCCCAGCCACTATCGGCCGCGCCGACATCCATGCCGGTGCCGCAATGGGCACCCGCGCTGGCGCAGGCGGCCTGAAGCCTTTCCGTTGCTCTCTCCGCGTTCCTCTTTCGTCTCACTCTGTCAGGAGTACTTCTCATGTTCAAGAAACTGTGCGCCGCCCTGGCGCTGGGCCTGGGCCTGTCCGCGGCCCACGCCCAGGACATCAACTTCGGGATGATCTCTACCGAAGCCTCGCAGAACCTCAAGGCTGACTGGCAGCCCCTGCTGGACGACATGGCCAAGCAGACCGGCCTCAAGATCAACGCCTTCTTCGCGTCTGACTATGCGGGCCTGATCGAAGCCATGCGCTTCAACAAGATGCAGGTCGCATGGCTGGGCAACAAGTCCGCCATGGAGGCGGTGGACCGCGCCAACGGCGAAGTGTTCGCGCAGATGGTCAACGCCGATGGCACGCAGGGCTATTACTCGCACCTCATCGTGCACAAAGACAGCCCCCTGGCCACGCTCGACGACGTGCTCAAGAACGGCAAGTCGCTGAGCTTTGGCAACGGCGATCCCAACTCCACCTCGGGTTTCCTCGTGCCCGGCTACTACGCCTTTGCACAGAACAAGATCGACGCCAAAACCCATTTCAAGATTGCGCGCAGCGCCAACCACGAAACGAATGCACTGGCCGTGGCCAACAAGCAGGTCGACGTGGCCACCAACAACAGTGAAAACCTCGAAAAGATCAAGGAACGCCAGCCCGAGAAGTTCAAGGACATCAAGATCGTCTGGACCTCGCCGCTGATTGCGCTCGATCCTCTGGTGATGCGCAAGGACCTGCCCGAGCCGCTGAAGACCAAGATCAAAGACTTCTTCTACAACTACGCCAAGACCGATGCGCGCGAGAAGGAGATCGTGATGAAGATCTCCAAGCTCTCGGGCTTCAAGCCGTCGACCAACGCGCAGCTCACCCCCATCCGCCAGCTCGACCTGTTCGGCAAGCGCAACAAGATCGAAGCGGACGCCACGCTGGCCGACGCTGACAAGAAGACCCGTCTGGCAGAAATCGACCAGCAGCTGGCGTCGCTGAAGTAACCACGTACCGGCCAGCCCGATATCCCCATGTCCTCTGCTCTGAACCCTTCGCTCGCGGCCCTGGCCGGGACCGCCGCGCCCAAGCGCAGCCTCGTCTGGTACCTGTCGTGGGGCATCCTGCTGGTGGTCCTGGCCGCATCGTGGAAGGGCGCCGACATGCGCCCGCTCGACCTCATCAAGGATTCGGGCAACATGGCCCAGTACGCGGCCGAGTTCTTCCCGCCCAACTTTGCGCAGTGGCAGATCTACGTGCAGGAAATGCTGGTCACCCTGCAAATCGCCTTGTGGGGCACGGCACTGGCGGTGGTCACCGCCGTGCCACTGGCGCTTCTGGCGTCTTCGAACATCGCGCCCTGGTGGGTGAACCAGCCGGTGCGCCGCGTGCTCGATGCGTTTCGTGCCATCAATGAAATCGTGTTTGCGATGCTCTTCGTCGTGGCGGTGGGCCTGGGCCCGTTCGCCGGCGTGCTGGCGCTGTGGATTCACACCACGGGCACGCTGGCCAAACTGTTCTCCGAGGCTGTGGAGGCCATCGACCCGCAGCCGGTGGAAGGCATCCGCTCCACCGGCGCGAGCGCGCTGCACGAGATCATCTATGGCGTCATCCCGCAGGTGATGCCGCTGTGGATCTCGTTCACGCTGTACCGCTTCGAGGCCAACGTGCGTTCGGCCTCGGTCGTGGGCATGGTGGGTGCCGGCGGCATTGGCGTGGTGCTGTGGGAGATCATCCGCGGCTTTCAGTACGCCGAGACCTGCGCGGTGATGCTCATCATTGTGGTCACCGTGAGCGTGATCGACTTGGTGTCGGCGCGCATCCGCAAGGCCCTGGTGTAGAGCCCAGCCCGCAAGGAAAAGGCCATGGCGCTCACGATTGAAGACATCGGCCACCTGCTGGCGACCCGCGGCATCAATCAGTACGGCCGCGAGGCCGTGAGCCAGCTCGAGCATGCGCTGCAGTGCGCGCAGCTGGCCGAGCAGGCCGGGGAAGACCGCGCCACCGTGGTGGCCGCGCTGTTGCACGACCTGGGGCACCTGCTGGCGCCGGGGGGCGATACGGCCCAGCAAGATGACTTGCACCAGTACGTGGCGGTGCCGTTTTTGCGCGGGCTGCTGCCCGACGCAGTGCTCGCGCCCATCCGCATGCATGTGGACGCCAAGCGCTACCTCTGCGCGACGGAGCCCGGCTACTGGGCCACGCTGTCTCCTGCGTCGCAGCACAGCCTGGTGCTGCAGGGCGGCCCGTTCACGCCGCCACAGGCGCTGCGTTTTGCCGCGCAGCCCTTCGCGCAGGAGGCCGTGCGTGTGCGGCGCTACGACGACCATGCCAAGGTGTCCGGCCTGGGCACACCATCGCTGGCCCACTACCTGGCGCTGCTGGAGGCCGAAGCGGTCGAGCGAACGGCCGGCGTTTCAGCGGCCTGAACCGCAAACCACCCCTTCCGGTCCGAGCGGAGTGGGGCACCTCGGCGTTCAGACGCCTTTGCCGGCGCTCATCCAGCCCAGGTTCAGTGGGCGGTCCTCAAACTCGGTGTTGAGCACCACCGTGCTGGTGGTGCGGGCCACGCCCTCGATGGCCTTGATCTGGTAGAGCACGTCTTCCAGCGCCCGCGCATGGGTGGTGCGCACCTTGGCCAGAAAGTCGTATTCCCCCGCCACGCTGTGCAGCTCCTCGATCTCGGGCATGGCCTGCAGGCGCGGGGCGATGTCGCGGCAGTGCGCGCCGCCGTCGTTGCGGATGGCCACGAAAGCCGTGAATGAGAGGCCCACCCGCTCGGGCTCGACGCTGATGGAGAAACGGCGGATCACGCCCTTGTCGAGCATCTTCTTGACCCGCTCGTGCACCGCGGCGGTCGACAGTCCCACCTCGGCACCCACCTCGGCGTACGAACGCCGGCCATCTGCCCCCAACGCCGAAATAATTCTGGCGTCCATGTCATCCGTCTGAATATTTGCTTGCATAGCCGCCTATTTTTGGTAAAAATTCCGAAAACGTCGTGGTTTCCATAAATTATTCGGTGAGGAGGAGAATATGCCGGCAAATTTCAAGGCGCAAGCCCGTCGTCCCGCCCCGTGGGCCTTGGCGTTGGCCCTGCTGCTGGTGTACGTGGTGTGGGGCACCACGTACTTTGCCATTGGCATCGCTTTGCAGACGATGCCGCCGCTTTGGATGAACGCGGTGCGGTTTTTGTGCGCCGGGGGCGTGATGCTGCTCATCGCACTGTGGCAGGGTCATGCGTTGCCGACAGCCGTGCAGTGGCGCAATTCGGCGCTGGTGGGCGGGCTGATGGTGTTCGTCGCGATGAACCTCATCGGCTTTGCGCAAAAGCTGGGCATCGGCTCCGGCCTGATGGCCACGGTGGTGACCACCATGCCCATGTGGCTGGCGCTGTGGTCTCGCTGGGGCGGCGAGCGAGTACCGGCGACCAGCTGGATCGGGCTGGCCCTGGGTGTGGTGGGGGCGCTCTTGCTTGCGCTGGAGGGCGACTTTTCGGCGACATGGCTGGGTGCGCTGCTGGCCTTCGGTGCGCCGCTGTGCTGGAGCATTGGCTCGTACGCGTCGCGCCGTCTCTCATTGCCAGCGCCGGCCATGGCGTCGGCTGCGCAATGGTTGGTGGGTGGTGCACTGGGCTTGGTGGTGGCAGCGTGGTTCGAGCCGCTTCCTGCGTGGGATCAGGTCAGCGCCAAGTCGTGGGCGGCGTGGGTGTACCTGCTGGTGTTTGGCACGCTGGTGGCGCTCAATGCGTATCTGTGGCTGCTGCAGAACACGTCGGCCGCGTTGGCGGGGAGTTATTCGTTTGTGAATCCGGCGGTAGCGCTGCTCGTGGGCGTGGCACTGGGCGGGGAGTTGCTGACGGGGTGGGTGTTCGCGGCGTTGCCGTTGATTGGGGCAGCGCTGGCTTTCATCCTGTATGGCAGCGCCTTGCGCGGCGTGTGGGTGCTGCTGACGCAACGGCTGGTGGGGGCTCAGCGGGGGCTCTGACCCGGCAAGCCCGGCGGCAGAGCAGCCGCATGCCGCCCGGCACTGTCCGGCCCCGCCAAAGGTGTCCTGCGCAGGTCAGTTTTGATCGGTTTTGCAGGCACCGACGGCCAAAATGCACTGCAGGCTGAGGTGCGCAGCCCAGCCGTCCAACCCCACCATGCCGTCCAGCCGTTCGCGGTAGCGCCGCGCGCCCCATACCGTCAGTGCGATGGCTGCGATTTCGCTGCGCGAGGGACGTGGGCCATCCCAAGTGTTGAACAACGAAGCCCAGCGCCGCTCCAGCTGGACGAAGAATCGCTGGTAGTCGCCGCTGCGCGCCAACAGGGGCTCCATTTGCAGCATGCGTTCGTCCCAATAGCCGCAGGCGCTGGTATCGCAGCAGACGTCGACGAAGCGGCGCAGGCGCTCCTGCCAGGTCCCGCTGGTCTGCAGCAGTTCTGCGTCCAGCTGCGCCAGTGCCGTGTCTGCCAGGTGCCGCAAATAGCCTGACAGCAGGGCCTCGACGTTAGGGAAATACTCGTAGAGAGTGCCAACGGCGAACCCCGACTCCAGCGCGACGATGCGCATCGTTACTGCATCCGGCCCGTCGCGAGTCCAAATCCGAACAAAAGCGCCGTAAATCGCCGCCACGGTGAAGCGCGAACGTCCTTGGCGCGGCCGCTTGAGGGGCTGCGCCGGGGCAAGCGGCCGTGTCACTGCCGAGACTGCGGGATCCGAACGGGAACCTCGGGCTTTCTTCGTATGCTTTGTCACCATGTGCAGGCCGGCTTTCATGCGCGATGGATGAGGTTACCAGCCTGGCCGTGCGAGCCCCCCACGACATGCAGCGCAGACCTGCAGACGGACCACCATGACGTCCGGCACAGCTCCCCAGCCCGCCCACACCCATGCCCGAAGTACAGACCCATTTCCGAACCTGCAACATCTGCGAGGCCATGTGCGGCCTGGAGATCGCCCACCAGGATGGCGCCGTGTTGTCGATCAAGCCGGACAAGCTCGATCCGTTCAGCCACGGCCACATCTGCCCCAAGGCCGTGGCACTGCAGGATTTCCACACCGACCCGGACCGTTTGCGCACGCCGCTGCGCAAGACCGACAGCGGCTGGCACGAGATAGGCTGGGATGAGGCCTTCGCGGAAATCGGCCAACGGATGCGCGCCATCCAGCAGCAGCACGGGGCCGACAGCGTGGGCGTGTACCTGGGCAATCCGAATGCGCACAACCTGGGCAGTGCCGTCTTCCTGCCGCAGTTCCAGAAGGCACTGGGTAGCAGGAACCGCTACAGCTCGGCCTCGGCCGACCAACTGCCCCACCACGTCGCCGCAAACTACATGTTCGGGGCGAGCCTGGCGATCTCCGTGCCCGACATCGACCGCACGGACTTCATGCTGATCATCGGTGGCAACCCCGTGATCTCCAACGGCAGCATGATGAGCGGTGCAGGTATGCCCGGGCGCATCAAAGCCATCCAGAAACGTGGCGGCAAGGTCGTGGTGGTCGACCCGCGCCGCACCGAAACGGCCAAGATCGCCAATGAGCACCTTGCCGTGCGGCCGGAGGCCGATGCCCTGCTGCTGTTCGCGCTGATCCGCACCGTGGTGGAGGAAGGGCTGGTGGACTGGGGCCACCTCGGCGACATGGTCGATGGCTACGAGCACATCGTGGCCGCCAGCGCGGACTTCACGCCCGAGCACGTCTGCAACGCCGTGGGAATCGCCGCCGACCGGATCCGCGGCCTTGCGCGTGAGTTCGCTGCGGCACCGTCGGCCGTGTGCTACAGCCGGATGGGCGCATCGACCCAATCGTTCGGTGGACTGTGCCAATGGCTGACGGTGGTGTTGAACGTGGTGACCGGCAATTTCGACCGCGAAGGCGGGGCGATGTTTCCCCAGCCCGCATTCGACCTGCTCGCCCGCGTTCAGCCCAATGACCCGAATACGCGTTCGCCGGCGCGCTCGCGCTTGCGCCAACTGCCGCACTTCAGCGGCGAGTTTCCCGTGGCCACGCTGGCCGACGAAATCCTTGGCGAAGGTGCGGGACAGATCCGGGCCATGTTCACGATCGCCGGGAACCCGGTGCTGTCCGCGCCGAACGGCGACCGCCTCGACACCGCCTTCGCGCAACTCGACTTCATGGTGTCGGTGGACATCTACCTGAACGAAACCACGCGGCACGCCGACATCATCCTGCCCGCCACGACCGGGCTAGAGATTGCGCAGTACGACGTGTTCTTCAACAGCTTCGCAGTGCGCAACCCTGCGAAGTACTCGCTGCCGCTGTTTCCAGCAAAGGGCCAGCAGCGCCACGACTGGCAAATTCTCAAAGGCCTCATGGCCTGTCTGACGGGCAAGCCGGACGACGGCAGCACCCCGGAGATGCTGCTCGACGCTGCGCTGCGGTCTGGACCCTACAAGGACCAGGGCCTGAGCTTGGCAACACTGCAGGAGCACCCGCACGGCCTTGATCTGGGGCCGCTCAGACCGTGCGCACGCGAACGTATCAGAACACTCCATGGCCACATCCAGCTGGCACCGGCTTTGTTCCTCGGCGATCTGCCGCGCTTGCGCTCGGCGCTGGCGGCCGATCCCAGCGAGCGCGAAGACTTCCCGTTCAAGCTGATCGGCCGTCGCCTGGTGTGGAACCACAATACCTGGACCCACAATTCACGCCGCCTGCTCAAGGGCGCGGGTCCGATCACCCTGCAACTGCACTCGTCCGACGCAACCCGCCTCGGCATCCACACCGGGCAAATGGCCGTGGTGCGCTCCCGAACCGGGCAGGTTGACATCGAGGTGGAGGTCAACGACGACATGTCCCCCGGTGTGGTGAGCATCCCCCAGGGCTGGGGCCACCAACGTGCCGGGATCGGCATGCGCACAGCCGCCGCGCAGCCCGGCGTGAGCATCAACAGCTTGACCGACGGCGACCGCGTGGACCCGCTGACGGGCAATGCTGCCTTCAACGGTACGCCGGTGGCCATCAGCACGCAGCGCCACAGGGCCTGATGGCCTCTGGCGGCATTCCTTCACATCACGCACCCGCCACGGTCTTCATCGTCCCCTTGCTGCCGTTGCTCGGCGCCAGCGTCCTTTGTGCTTTCTGGCCCGGCATGGTGCGGCTCGGCTGGGTCAACCCATTGGGGCAGCTGCTGCTGTCCGCGCTCGTGCTCTGCATCCCGGCCTTCCAAAACGCTATGGCGGCCGCAGCACCGAGGCGCTGATCGCCGGCCGTCGCTTCAGTCTGGCACTACCGCCGTGGCCTCGATCTCCACCTTCGCCCGCTCCTCCATCAGGCCCGCAACCTGCACACACGCCATCGCCGGAAAGTGCTTCCCCAGCACCTCGCGGTACACGGCGCCCAGCTCTTTCAAGCGCGCGTTGTATTCCTTGCGGTCCACCACATACCAGGTCAGCCGCACCAGATGCTCGGGCCCTGCACCACCGGCCTCCAGCACCGCACGCACATTCAGCAGGGTCTGCCGCGTCTGGTCGATGAAGTCATCGCTCTCAAACTGCTGCTGCGCGTTCCAGCCGATCTGCCCGCCGGTAAAAACCATCGTGCCGCGTGCGGCCACGCCGTTGGCGTAGCCCTTGGGCGCGACCCAGCCCTCGGGTTGCAAAAGGGTGTTTTTCATCATGTTGTTTTTGTCGAAGAAGAAGGTGCGGGCATCCCACTCTGGCGCAGCTTGAAGCGTTGCAGCTTGCCCGTCTCGGTGCGGGGCAAGGCCATAACGAACTCCACCACGCGTGGGTACTTGAACGGGGCGATGGTGGCTTTCACATGGTCCTGCAGCGTCTTGACCATGGCCGCATCGCCCGTGTGGCCGGGCTTCAAGACGCAGATGGCCTTGACCACCATGCCGCGTTCCTCGTCGGGCACGCCGATCACACCGCACTCGGCCACGGCCGGGTGGCGCAGCAGGGCGTCTTCGACCTCGGGGCCGCCCACGTTGTAGCCGGCGGTGATGATCATGTCGTCGTCGCGCGCTTGGTAGAAAAAGTAGCCATCGGCATCTTGCGTGAAGGCATCGCCCGGGTAGTTCCAGCCGTCCCTCACGTATTTGGCCTGGCGCGGGTCGTCGAGGTATTTGCAGCCCGTGGGGCCGATCACTGCGAGCTTGCCCACCGTGCCGCGCGGCACCTCGTTGCCGTCGTCATCCACCACCTTGGCGGTGTAGCCGGGCACCACCTTGCCGATGGCGCCGGCGCGCGTTTCGCCGCCTGCGGACGAGACAAAGATGTGGAACATTTCTGTGGCGCCGATGCCGTCCGTCATGTCGATGCCGGTGGCGTCCTTCCACAGCTGGCGCGTAGCGTCAGGCAAGCCCTCGCCGGCGCTGACGCTGATGCGCAGCTGCGGTAGGCCAATGGCCTTGGCGAACGGCGCCATCTGCCGGTAGAACGTGGGCGCGGTGTAGCAGATGGTGACGCCTGCGTCGCGCATCAGAGTCACCATGGTCTCGGGCGTGTAGGGCTGGTCCGGGAAGTACACGCTCGCCCCGGCCCACATCGGAAACACCAGCAAACCGCCCAGCCCGAAGGTAAAGGCCAACGGCGGCGAGCCGGCCACGATGTCGTCGGGTGTGGCCTTGAGCACGTGGCGCGGCCAGGCTTCGCAGGCAGCCAGCACGTCGCGGTGGGTGTGCACGGCGGCCTTGGGTGCGCCGGTGGTGCCCGACGTAAACGCCATCAGCGCGATGTCGTCCGCCGCGGTGGGGCAGGGCGGGGTGGTGCCGGGCTTGCCCTGCGCGCGCTGGATCAGGTCTGCCGCATCGGGCGCGGTGTGGAACGGCACGATGGCGGTCAGCACCGGCTGCTGAGTCTGCGCTGCCTGCAGCTCGGCCAGCAGGCGGCCGTCGCACAGCGCCAAGGTGGGCTGCGCGCGCTCGATGATGCTGGCCAACTCGCCCGCGCGCAGCAGCGGCATGGTGGCCACGGCGATCAGCCCGGCATACACCGTGCCCAGCCAGGCCAGCGCCATCTCCACCGTGTTGCCGCCACGCAGCAGCACGCGGTTGCCAGGCACCAGCCCGTGGTCCTGCGTCAGTACCTCGGCAATGCGCGCGGCCTCGTTCCAGGCGTCGCGGTAGGTGTAGGTGCGGTGCGGGCCGCGCAGCAGGGGCAGGTCGAAGTTGCCGGCGCGGTCGGCCTGCTCGAACAGGGCCTGCACCAGGTTGGCCTGATCGGAAATCTGCAGCTCGGGCAGGTCGTAGCGCAGCGTGGGCAAGGCCGATGCGGGGGGCAATCGGTCGTGTACGAAATGGTCGGGTTGGGCGGATTTCATGGGGTCACTCCTGCAAAACGGCCTTGCCGATGATGAGTTGCTGCACTTCGGTGGCGCCCTCGTAGATGCGCAACGAGCGGATGTCGCGGTACAGCGACTCGACCTTGCTGCCCACCTCCACGCCGCGCCCGCCGTGCAGTTGCAGCGCCATGTCGATCACGCGCTGGGCGTTTTCGGTGGCGGTCATTTTTGCCATCGCCGCCTCGGCCGTGACGCGGCCGCCGCCACGCTTTTCGCCCTCGTCGCGCAGCCAGGCCGCGCGGTAGGTGAGCAGCGCTGCGCTGTCCACCAGTGCGGCCATCTCTCCAATTTTGGCCTGCGTGAGCTGAAAGTCCGCCAGCGTCTGGCCAAACATGCGGCGCTGGCGTGCGTGGTGCACAGCCTCGGCCAGCGCGCGGCGCGCCATGCCCAGGGCGGCAGCGGCGACCGATGCGCGAAAGATGTCGAGCGTGCGCATGGCCAGCTTGAAGCCGCCGTTCTCTTCGCCGAGGAGCGCATCGCCACGCACTTTGCAATCGGTGAACTGCAGCGTGGCCAGCGGGTGCGGCGCCATCACGTGGATGTGGCGCGAGGCGTCCAGTCCCGGCGTGTCCGCGTCGACGATGAAGGCGCTGATGCCCCGCGTGCCGCCGGCTGGGTCGGTCTTGGCGAACACGCAGTAGAAGTCGGCGATGCCGCCGTTGCTGATCCAGGTCTTGGTGCCGGTGAGGGAATATGAGCCTTTTTGGCCGCTAGCGCTGGATGGATAAGCGTTAGTAGCTATTGTTTTCATAGCACCCACGTCAGAACCCGCTTCCGGTTCGCTGAGCGCGAACGCCGCGATCAGCTCACCGCGCGCCACGCCCTGCAGGTAGTGCGCCTGCTGCGCCGGGCTGCCCGCCAGCGTGATGGCGCCACTGCCCAGCCCCTGCATGGCAAACGCAAAATCCGCCAGCGGCGAGTGGTAGGCCAGTGTCTCGCGCAGCAGCACCAGCGCGCGCGAGTCGAGTGCGGGCAGTGCGCCGCCGTGTTCTGCGGGCACGCAGTAGCGCAGCCAGCCGCCTGCACCCAACCGTTTCACCCACTCACGGCAAGCAGCGCGGTCGTCGGTTTCATCGACCTGCTGCGCGCCAACCCAGGGCACCAGGCCCTCGGCCAGCGCGCGGTGGGCGTCGTCAAAGAAGGGCAGGGCCAGGTGCGCCGTCGATGGCGGGCGGGGGGCGGGGGGCGTTGCTACGTGCATCTTCTCAGTCCCCCTGGAACACAGGCTTTTGCTTGGCAGCAAACGCCTCGTACGCACGCCGAAAGTCTTCGGTCTGCATGCAAATCGCCTGCGCCTGCGCCTCGGCCTCGATGGCCTGCTCGATGGTCATGCTCCACTCCTGGCTCAGCATGGTTTTGGTCATGCCGTGCGCAAAGGTGGGGCCGTCGGCCAGCGTGCGCGCCGTGGCCTGCACGTTGGCCAGCAGGTCGGCGCTGTCGAACAGATCGTTGAAGAAACCCCAGGCCAGGCCCTCGTGCGCCGTCATCGCGCGGCCGGTGAACAGCAGTTCGCTGGCGCGGCCCTGGCCGATCATGCGGGGCAGCAGCGCACAGGCGCCCATGTCGGCACCTGCCAGGCCCACGCGGGTGAAGAGAAAGGCCGTCTTGGTCGCCTCGGTGCCGTAGCGCATGTCGCAGGCCAGCGCCATCATCGCGCCCGCACCGGCGCAGATGCCGTCGATGGCGCCCAGGATGGGCTGCGGGCAGGCGCGCATCGCCTTGATCAGGTCGCCGGTCATGCGCGTGAACTCCAGCAGCTCGGGCATGGTCATAGTGGTCAGCGGGCCGATGATCTCGTGCACGTCGCCGCCGGAGCAGAAGTTGCCGCCCGCGCCGGTGACGACGATGGCCTTCACGTCGGTGGCAAAGCGCAGCGCGTAGAAGAAGTCGCGCAGCTCCGAATAGCTCTGGAAGGTGAGCGGGTTCTTGCGGTCCGGCCGGTTGAGCGTGACGGTGCCCACGCCAGCATCGAAGCTCCAGGCAAAGTGTTCAGCGACGTAGCCGGCCTGGGGGTTGAACTGCTCGCGCATGGGGTTGCTGGCCCCGATGAAGTGTTTCATTCGGCTGTCTCCAAAGAGTTGTCTTGTGTGTGTTCTTTCACCTTGCCCAGCAGGCGGTGCAAGGTGGCAATGTCACGTTCGCCCAGCGTGGCAAACGCTTCCACGATCCACTGCTCGTGCTGGCGCGCCATGTCGTTGAACTGCTGGCGGCCTTGTGGCGTCAGGCGCACCAGGTACGCGCGGCGGTCGCCCTCCACGTCCAGGCGCTCCACCAGGCCCTCAGCTACCAGCTGGTCGGTGATGCCGGTGATGTTGCCGCTCGTCACCATCATGCGGCGCGAGAGCTCTTTCATCTTCATACCGTCCGGCGCGCGTTCGAGCTGCGCCATCAGGTCGAAGCGCGGCAGCGTGGTGTCGAACTGCGCGCGCAGGTTGCTGCGCACCTGTTTTTCGATGAGCTGCGTGCAGGTGAGCAGGCGCAGCCACAGGCGCAGCGCTTCTGGGTGTTCGCTGGGGGCCGCTCCGTGCAGGCGGGCTTCGAGGTCCATGGTCAGCCTTCTTCCTCGGATGCTCTGTTTTTAGTAGCTGAAAGTGCTTGTGCAGCTAGCGCTGCGACCTGTTTTTGCTTTGAAATCTCGCGCAGCATCTGGTCGCGGCCGCTGGCGTACTGCACGGGCCAGTCGGTGTGTGCGGCGGCCACAGGGCTCAGCTGAGCGGCGGCGTGCAGCGTCCAGGCCGGGTCGGCCAGGTGCGGACGGGCGATGGCGCACAGGTCGGCGCGGCCGGCGGCAATGATGCTGTTGGCGTGGTCGGCCTCGGTGATCGCGCCCACGGCCATGGTGGCAATGCCCACCTCGTTGCGGATGCGGTCGGCAAACGGCGTCTGGTACATGCGGCCGTACACGGGCTTGGCGGCGCGTGTGGTCTGGCCGGACGACACGTCGATCAGGTCGGCTCCGGCGGCCTTGAACAGGCGGGCAATCTGCACTGCATCGTCCGGCGTAGTGCCGCCCGGCGCCCAGTCGTGGGCCGAGATGCGCACGCTCAGCGGCTTGTCAGCAGGCCACACGGCGCGCACGGCGGTAAACACTTCGAGCGGGTAGCGGCAGCGGTTGTCGATGCTGCTGCCGCCGTATTCGTCCGTGCGCTGGTTGGTGATGGGGCTGATGAAGCTGGCCAGCAGGTAGCCGTGTGCGCAGTGCAGTTCCAGCCAGTCGAAGCCGCAGGCGACTGCGCGCCGTGCGCTGTCGACAAACGCGGCGGTCATCCGGTCCATGTCGGCGCGGGTCATCGCGGCGGGGGCCTGGTTCTGCTCGCCGTAGGCCAGCGCGCTGGCGGCGAGCAGGGGCCAGTTGCCCTCGGGCAGAGGCTCGTCCGTGCCCTCCCAGCCCACGCGTGTGGAGCCCTTGGGCCCGCTGTGGCCCAGCTGCAGGCCGATCCTGGCGGTGCTGCTGCCGTGCACGAAGTGCACGATGCGCGCAAACGCGGCCTGCTGCGCGTCGTTCCACAGGCCTGTGCAGGCGGGGGTGATGCGGCCCTCGGGCGTGGGGCTGGTCATCTCCACCATCACCAGCGCCGCGCCGCCGAGGGCGCGCGCGCCGAGGTGCACCAGGTGGAAGTCCTGCGGCACGCCATCGACCGCGCTGTAGGTGGCCATGGGCGAGACGACGATGCGGTTCTTGAGGGTGAGGCCCTTGAGTGTGAACGGTGTGAGCATCGGCGGCACCGCAGCCTTGCCGCCCGCCAGCCACGCTTCATAGCCTTCCAGCCACGCCGCGTCGCGCAGACGCAGGTTCTCGTGGCTGATGCGTTGGCTGCGCGTGAGCAGCGAGTACGCGAATTGCTCCACCTCCATGCCGGTGTAGCGGCCCACGTTCTCGAACCACTCGGTGGAGTTGCGCGCGGCGTTCTGGATCTTGAGCACCTCGACGCTGCGGCGCGCCTCGTAGTGGGTGAGCACCTCGTCGATGGGCAGATCGGTGGCGAATTCGTTGGCCAGGTCGATCGCGTCTTCCAGCGCCAGTTTGGTGCCGCTACCAATCGAGAAATGCGCGGTGTGCGCCGCGTCGCCCATCAGCACGATGGGCACACGCTTGCCGTTGATGGCTTCGCGGTGCACCCAGGTGTTGCAGATCACGCGCGGAAAACGAATCCAGTTGGCCGAGCCGCGCAGGTGCGTGGCGTTGCTGATGAGGGCGTTCCCGTCGAGGTACTTGGCAAACAGCTTCTCGCAGAACGCAATCGCCTCGGGTTGCTCCATCTGGTCCAGGCCGTGCGCCTTCCACACGGCTTCGGGCGTTTCGATGATGAAGGTGGAGGTGTCGGCATCGAACTGATAGGCGTGTGCCTGAAACCAGCCGTGCTCCGTCTGCTCGAAAGCAAACGTAAAAGCATCGAGTTTTTTGTGAGTGCCCAGCCAGACAAATCGGCACTGGCGCAGGTCGATATCAGGCTGGTAGGTGGCGGCGTAGCGGGTACGGATGCGGCTGTTAAGGCCATCGCTGGCGATGACCAGGTCGGCGTCGTACTGCGCGGCCAGCGCCTGGTCGTCGGCCACATCGGTCTCGAACACCAGCTCCACGCCCACCGCGAGGCACCGGTCCTGCAGGATGTTGAGCAGCCGCTTGCGCCCGATGCCGCAAAAGCCGTGCCCCGAGGAGCGCACGCTGCGGCCCTTGAAAAACACCTCGATGTCGTCCCAGTGGTTGAACGCATCGCCGATGAGCGCGGCCGAGGGCGCATCGGCCGCGCGCAGGTTCTCCAGCGTCTGGTCCGACAGCACCACGCCCCAGCCGAAGGTGTCAAAGGGCCGGTTGCGTTCCACCACCGTGACCTGGTGGGCAGGGTTTTGCTGCTTCATGAGCAGTGCGAAGTACAGGCCTGCGGGCCCGCCGCCAATGCAGAGGATGTTCATGGGAAAATAGTTTAGGCCTAAACAAACGACTGTCAATGGGGCCTTCCCGGCGCCCCTCGGCGGGGCCAAGGCCCAGGGGGGCTGCGGTTGACGCAGTGCAGCAACCCGCCAAGAATGAAACGCATGAAGCAGCTTCTCGACACCCTGGAGGGGCGGCTGGCGGCCCTGCCGGTCCCCATGGCCGTGCAGTTGCCCGCTGGCCAGCAGCTGGGTGCGCGCGACCCCGCGGTGCTGCTGCGGTTTCGGGACCGCCTGGCGCTGGTGGCCCTCGCCACCGGCGAGATCGGCAATGTAGGCGCAGCCATCGTCGAAGGGCGCGTTGCGCTGGAAGGAGGCATGCGCGACCTGATGGCGGCGGCTGCGGGCCTGCTCACGCGCGACCCGGCGCGGGACCAGCACCACCGCTGGTGGCAGCGCGTGCTGGCCCGCGCGCGGTCGATGGCGGCGCACACGCTGGTGCACGACGCGCGCCAGGTGCAGTTCCACTACGACCTCTCGGACGACTTCTATGCGCTTTGGCTGGACCCGCGGCGGGTGTATTCGTGTGCGTACTTCCCCGATGCCGGCATGTCGCTGGACCAGGCGCAGGAGGCCAAGCTCGACCACATCTGCCGCAAACTGCGCCTGTCGCCCGGCGAGCGTTTTCTGGACATTGGCGCGGGTTGGGGTGGCCTGCTGCTGTGGGCTGCCGAGCATTACGGTGTGGATGCGACGGGCATCACGCTGTCACGCAACCAGCACGCGCATGTGCAGCGTCTCATTGGGGAGCGGGGGCTGCAAGACCGGGTGCGCGTGCTGCTGTGCGACTACCGCGAGCTGCGGCCCGACGCCCCCTTTGACAAAATCGCCTCGGTGGGCATGTTCGAACACGTGGGACGCGCGCAGATGGGCCGGTACTTCGGCACCGTAGCGCAGCTGCTGCGGCCCGGCGGACTGGTGCTGAACCACGGCATCACCGCAGGCGCGGTGGACAACGCGCACCTGGGCGCGGGCATGGGCGAGTTCATCGAGCAGTACATCTTCCCGGGCGGCGAGCTCATTCACGTGAGTGCGGTGCTGCACGATATGGCGCGTGCGGGCCTGGAGATGGTCGACACCGAGAACCTGCGACCGCACTACGCGCGCACGCTGTGGGCGTGGTCCGACGCGCTCGAGGCCCGGTTGCCGGCGGCGCGCGAGGTGCTCGCCGCACAGTCGGGCGCAGACCGGGGCGATAAGGTATTGCGTGCGTACCGCCTGTATCTCGCGGGCAGTGCGCTGGGGTTCGAGCGGGGCTGGATGGCCCTGCACCAAATGCTGGCCACCAAGCCCGACGGCGACACGGCCACCGGGGCCATGCCCGGCGCACAATCTGCCTACCCTTTCACCCGCGGGTACATGTACCCGCACTGACCCGACAACCCAAGGAACGTCTCGACATGCTCTACAAATTCAAGTCCCGCGCCGCCGCCGATCTGATCATGCTGGAGCCGCAGGGCCGGCAGATCGTGACCATCATGGGCAAGGCGCCGGGTGCCAGTGGCATCGTGACCGCTGCGCAGATCCCTGCCGCCATTGCCGCGCTGGAAGCGGCTGTGGCCGCCGAAGAAACGCAGCCACCATCCGACGACGGCGCAGAGGAGACCACGGCCGAGGAAAGCACCGAGGCGGTGCGCCTGCGCCAGCGGGTCACGCCGCTGATCGACATGCTGCGACGCAGTGCGGCAGAGAATGTGGACGTCGTCTGGGGCGTGTAGGCGCCGCACTGCCGCTGGCCAGCACCGGACAAGCACCGGACAAGCACCGCTGGACGCTGGCGTGTGCTGCCAGCGGGGCGGTGACTTGCAAGCGCATGCCGGAGCCGCCGCGCCGGCGCAGTCGGTAGCCGGACCCGCTCCCTCAATTCCGTTGCTTCGTCTTTCGCTCTGAGGCCTGGCTCTGTCGAGGTAGCCTCGCCCCGTCCTGTTTCTCCGAACATCCATGATCGATCACACATCGCCGCTTGCCGTGGTGCAGGCGCAGCTCGATGCCTACAACGCCAAGGATATCGAGGCCCTGCTGGCCACCTATGCCCCCGACGCGCAACAGCACGTGCTGCATGGCGAACTGCTCGCCCAAGGCCACGCAGCCCTGCGGCCGCGTTTTCTCGCGCGGTTTGCAGAGCCCGACCTGCAGGCCCGGCTGCTGTCGCGCACGGTGATGGGCAGCGTGGTGGTGGACTTCGAATTGATCACGCGCAACTTCCCGGAAGGCCTCGGGACGCTGGAGATGTTGTGCGTGTATGAGGTCGCCAGCGGGCGGATCCAGCGGGCCTCGTTCGCCACGGGCGAAAAACGCCTGCTGCGCGAGGCTGGTGCCACCGCGGCCTGACCCACAACAGGCCCCCGATGGCTGGCGGTTGGGGCCGTAGCTTGCGATCTCCCACGCGTCAGTCGACCTTCGCCCCCGACGTCTTCACCACCTGCGCCCACTTCTTGTGTTCGCTGTCGATGTGCTTGGCAAAGTCGGCCGGCGTGTTGCCGCCAGGGATGGCGCCCTGGGCCACCAGCCGCTCCTTGATCGCCGGCGTGGCCAGCGACTTGGCGACTTCCTGTTGGATGCGGTTCACGATGTCCTGCGGCGTGCCGGCGGGTGCCAACAGCCCGAACCAGGAACTGGCCTCATAGCCCTTCAGGGTGCGCCCGCCGGCCTGCTCCACCGTCGGCACATCGGGCAGGGCGCTGGAGCGTTCCGAGCTGGTCACTGCCAGCGCAGTGAGCTTGCCCGCCTTGATCTGCGCCATGGATGACGGCAGGTTGTCGAACATCACGTCGGCATTGCCCGCAACCATGTCCAGCAGCGCAGGGCCCGATCCGCGGTAGGGCAGGTGCAGCATGAAGGTGCCCGTCATGCTCTTGAACAGCTCGCCCGCCAGGTGGATCGACGTGCCGTTGCCACTGGAGGCCATGTTCATCTTGCCCGGGCTGGCCTTGGCCACACGGATGAAATCCTGCACGTTGGTGATGCCCTGGGCCTTGGCCTTGTCCGCGTTCATCACCATCACATTGGGCACCGCAGCCACCATGGTGATGGGCACGAAATCCTTGATGGGGTCGTAGGGCAATTTGGCATACAGCGCGCGGTTGATGCCGTGGGTGCCCACAGTGCCCATGAGCAGCGTGTAGCCGTCGGCAGGGGCTTTGGCCACGATCTCGGCGCCAACATTGCCGCCTGCGCCGGCACGGTTGTCCACGATGAATTGCTGGCCAAACGCGCGGCTCAACTCCGGCGCCATGGCGCGGGCCAGGATGTCCGTGGTGCCCCCGGGCGCAAACGGCACAACAATGCGCACGGGCTTGGTGGGCCAGCCACCGGACGCCTGTGCATGGGCTGAGCGCGGGGCCAGCAGCGACCCCGCCGCAGCCAGCGCGAGGGCGCCGACGGCACTGAGGGTGAACGCCAGCGCCATGGCTTTGCGGCGGCTGCGCGCGGACGCGCGGGCCTGAACTTGGGCGCTGGTGCGTGCTGCGTGGTGAGGGGCGGATTGTTGGTGCGCCATGGAACAACTTTCGTGGGAATGATCTAGAGCGAAACGCATGACCTGTTCTAAGCGGGCTCGCGAGCCAAGTGCAGATGGATAACCCGTATCTACCGTCAACGTAAAAACTGCTAGCCCGTATCAACGGTTACATCCGAGCCAGACTGTTACGTACTCCGCGTAGGGCCCACATCGCCCGGCTTCTATATTTCGAACGCCAGCGCCCCATAGAGGCAGCTGCTATACCTGGAGGGATTCGTTGATGAGTTTTCTTGCTTGGCCTTTAGAGACCAATCGCATTCGGCGCGACGTGCCAAATAACACCTTTGGAACCGTACGGCGGAACGCCGACGGTACCAATCGGGACCATCAAGGATGGGATTTGGTAGCGACTCCACTAACGGCCTGCTATGCGATTGCGGAGGGCGTTATCAGACGGGTTAGAGATGAAGGACCGAAAGGTCATGGAAAGACTCTTGTGCTGGAATTTTCATTTCAAGGACGTACGTTGTACGCGCTCTACTCCCATCTGAGTTTATTCAACGTAGTGGCCGGCAACAAAGTCGCCCAAGGCGAAATCATTGCGTACACCGGGACATCTGGAAACGCCAGAGGTATGACTGGGGAAGATCAGCACCTCCACTTTGAAATCCGTACAGAGGAGTTTGCCGGTCCGGGGCTTGGCGGCAGAATAAATCCTGAAGAACTATATGGCCGGGCGCCGAGGGGAGTGACGATTGTTGAGTCACATGCACAAAAGCGGCTTTTGTCTGGGAGCACTGGTTTGAAAATTCACGCTACCGACATGAGGCGCTGGTGATGGGCAAATGTTTTGCTCTGGCCTTGACCCTGTGCGCTGCGTTGGCGGGATGTCGAGTGAGTGAACCGGCACCGCCCGTCCCCGTGTCGGACGCGCTGGCGTTACTCGGCAAAAGGTACGTGACCGCTGCAGCCCAGGGTCGACTAGTGGAGGGGTCCCCTTGCGAATTCATGGGCGGGGGCGTGGTCTGGGAGAACGAAGACGAAAAGCTCGGCTGGTCTGACGCGGTTGCAGTTTGCGGAGGGGTTCCTGTTCTCTTGATAGCTAGAACGCGAAAGAGCGATGCCCCGCTGATCAGTCTCCCTCTCTGGAAAATCGTTGCAGTGAAGGTGTTACCCAAGGTGAGCAATTACACCGAAGAAGACTTGGGCGAAGATCCTCTGGAGCTAATTTCGCCCACTGCAGGGCAATGCGATGTTGGCCTGCCGGGCTCCCCACCTGCTTACGTGCTTCTTCGCTGGGGGGGGCGCGACGCGGTGGCCGGGCCCCCGGCGATTCAGGCCGTGTGGCAGTTAGATGTAAAAAACGATCGGTTTGTCGCGCTAGACCCTAGCAATGTCCGTTGCGAACAGCTGAGCATGAATTGACCAAGGTCCGCAGCGCTGCTGCCGACTAGTCAACGAAAAGCCGCCCTATTTTTCGGTAGGGCGGCTGCGGCATATGGTTCAACTAGCAGGGTTGTGGCGATAAGCCATATCGGCGTAATCAGTCGGCGTACGACCCTGCAGCCTTGATCGCGACGCCGAATTTCTCGGTCTCGGCGAGGACAAACTTTTTGTGCTCGGCGGGCTCGACGCGCTTGTCGCTGGCGACCACGGCGCCCAGGCCTTCCTGCTTCTTGATGAAGTCAGGGTCCTTCAAGGCGACCTTGAGGGCGTCGTTGATCTTCTTGAGCACGTCGGCAGGTGTGCCCTTGGGCGCATACAGGCCGTGCCAGATGGTCACGTTGAAGTCCTTCACGCCGGATTCGGCAAGCGTGGGCAGGTCCTTCAGGGCCGGCGTGGTCAGGCGCTTGCTGGTGGTCACGGCATAGGCCTTGACCTTCTTGGCTTCGATCTGCGAGGTGGTGTTGGTGGTCTGGTCACACAGCACGTCGATCTGGCCGCCGATCAGGTCCGTCATGGCGGGTGCGGTGCCCTTGTACGGCACAGCCGTCATGTCGATCTGCAGTGCGCTCTGGAAGATCAGGCCGCACAGGTGCGAAGCCGAGCCCTGGCCGGCGTTGCCCAGGTTGATCTTGCCCTTGTTCTGCTGCAGCCAGGCAGCCAGTTCCTTATAGTTGTTCGCGGGCATCGACGGGCGCGCGATCAGCGTCATGGGGACGTCATTGATGACGCCCAGGTATTCGAAGTCGTTGGCCACGTTGAAGGCCAGCTTACGGTACATCGTGGGCATGGTGGCCATGCTCACGTGGTTGAGCAGCAGGGTGTAGCCGTCGGGTGTGGCCTTGGCGGGGAACTCTTGGGCGCTGGCGCCAAAGGCAGCGGCTGCAGCGGCAGCGATCAGCGCGAGTTTCAGCATCTTCTTCATGGTCTCTCCTGTAAATGACGGGCCATGATAGCCAGGGGGATTTGCCGAAACATTGCGGATATTACGTAGCCCACCACTGGCATGGTCTTTAAGTGAAAGAGGCCGGTAGCGCTTATGGATAAAGCGCTTGATGCTACTGAAACAGGAGCAACGATTAGGGTAAATACTGCAGTTCCCGGTCTCGGCAAATGGGCATGTGGAGCGCAGAAACACGCTCGCAGAACGCCCGAGAGCGGGTCCAGTCGCCTGGGCTGCGCCCGGCGTGCCAACGTCCTTGTGTAAAGCGCTTGTGCCGCGCGGGCGCACCGCAGCCGCTTCGCCAGCGGGCCCAGCGCGCCCCAGCTGGTCCCCCGGGGGCGGGCGCCTATGCCGGCAGCAGCAGACGTGGAATGAGACCGTGCCCCTCAGGCCCGCGGTCCCTGAAGCCTGCGCGCGCTGCCGCAAGGCCTCCAGCGCGGCTACTTGTAGCTGCGCGCGTCCTCGATCACCTTGCCGTCGTTGGGCAAGGTTCCTGGCGCCACCATCTGGACCTCGCCGCGCAGCTTGGTCACTTCGCGGATCGCATCGCCCAGCTGGCGCGCCAGGCCCTCGGCCGTTTCCGCAGTCTCCACCTGCAGCACCATCTGGTCGTTGGCCATCTCGCCGCTGACCACCAGCCGCGCGCGCAGCACCTGCGGAAAGCGTTTGGCGACCGCAGCGACCTGGCCGGGGTGCACGAACATGCCGCGCACCTTGGTGGTCTGGTCCGCGCGGCCCATCCAGCCCTTGATGCGCGTGTTGGTGCGGCCGGTGGGGCAGGTGCCGGGCAGCACGGCCGAGAGGTCGCCGGTGCCAAAACGGACCAGCGGGTAGTCGCGGTTGAGCGTGGTCACCACCAGTTCGCCCACCTCGCCCTCGGGCACCGGGTCGCCGGTACCAGGGCGCACGATCTCGACGATCACGCCTTCGTCGAGCACCAGGCCTTCGCGGGCGTGGGTCTCATACGCGATCAGGCCCAGGTCGGCCGTTGCGTAGCACTGGTAGCCCGCGATGCCGCGCTCGGCAAACCAGTCGCGCAGCGAGGGCGGAAAGGCTTCGCCGGAGACGAGCGCCTTGGTCACGCTGGGCAGTGGCACGCCCATCTCGGCAGCCTTCTCGACAATGATCTTGAGGAAGCTGGGCGTGCCGACGTAGCCCGCAGGCTGCAGCTCAGCCATCGCGTGCACCTGCTGCTCGGTCTGGCCCGTGCCGCCCGCAAACACCGTGCAGCCCAGCGCATGTGCGCCGGTTTCCATGATCGACCCTGCCGGCACGAAGTGGTAGCTGAAGCTGTTGTGGATCAGCTCGCCGGGCCGAAAGCCAGCTGCGTAGATCGCACGCGCCATGCGCCAGTAGTCGCGCCGTGTGCCCTCGGGTTCGTAGATGGTGCCGGGGCTGGCAAACACACGGGGCATGCCCGCCCCAAAGCTCAGCGCGGAAAAGCCGCCAAAAACATTGGAAGCGCGCTGTGCCTGCTGCCGTTCCAGCAACTCGTATTTGCGGGTCACAGGCAGCTTGGCCAATGCCGCGCGGCCCGTCACGGCGTTGGCGTCGACGCCCGCCAGGATGTCGGCGAACGCAGGGCTGGCCTGCTGCGCATGGGCAATCTGCTGGGGTAGCGCCGCCAGCAGCGCAGCCTCGCGCTCCTGCGGGCTGCGGGTTTCCAGGGCGTCGTAAAACGTGCTCATGCCATGGGTCCTCTGCGATGTTTTTAAATGGAATTGGCCTCTAGCGCTTGTCTATCAAGCACTGTTAGCTATGAAATCAGGAGTAATTGGCCCGGTGTTGTTTGCGGCGCTGCGTTCAAAAACTGCCACTGCCCGTCCCAGCGCACCCGTGGAACTGGCTTTGCCAGGCCACCGGGTGCGTCCCCCTGAGGGGCTGAGGGGCTGCGGCTCCAAGCCTGCCTGCGCAGGCTTGGACTGCACCGAAGAGCCACCGCTTCTGGCGGTGGCCCCGAGGCGCGACAGCGCCACAGGGGGCACGTCAGGCCAGCCAGCGCTTGCGGCGCTTGTAGCTCTTCACATCCTTGAAGCTCTTGCGCTCCCCGCCCCCCACGCCCAGGTAGAACTCCTTCACGTCCTCGTTGTTCGCCAGGTCCCTCGCGGCGCCGTCCATCACCACGCGGCCGCTTTCCATGATGTAGCCGTAGTCCGAATACTTGAGCGCCATGTTGGTGTTCTGCTCGGCCAGCAGGAAGGTGACCTTCTCCTTGGTGTTCAGGTCTTTCACGATGTTGAAAACCTCCTCCACGATCTGCGGCGCGAGACCCATAGAGGGTTCATCGAGCAGCACCATGCTCGGGTTGGCCATCAGCGCGCGGCCGATGGCGCACATCTGCTGCTCGCCGCCCGACGTGTACGCCGCCTGCGAGGTGCGCCGCGTCTTCAGCCGCGGAAAGTAGTTGTAGACCTTCTCCAGGTTGGCCGCGATCTCGGCCTTGCTGGTGCGGGTGTAGCTGCCCGTCATCAGGTTCTCTTCGATGGTCAGGTGCGCAAAACAGTGGCGCCCTTCCATCACCTGCACCACGCCGCGCTGCACCAGGTCGGCGGGCGACAAGTTCTCGATGCGCTCGCCGCGCAGCTCGATGCTGCCCTTGGTGACCTCGCCGCGCTCACCCTGCAGCAGGTTGGAGATAGCGCGCAGCGTGGTGGTCTTGCCCGCCCCATTGCCCCCCAGGATGGCCACGATGGAGCCCTGCGGCACCTGCAAGGAGACGCCCTTGAGCACCAGGATCACATGGTTGTAGATGACCTCGATGCCGTTGACGTTGAGAACGATATTGCTGTTGGAGTCCATGGTCTTCTCTTCCTTCGCTGTGCCAATCCAAAGAGCTGCGTACGACGCAACTCTTTGGGTTGGCGGCTGCCACAAAAGCAGCCGCTACGTCACCAGCCCTTGAAACAGTCGCTGCGCCATCGCCAGTGACACCGTGGAACTGGCTTTGCCAGGCCACCGGTGTCGTCCCCCTTCCCGAATCGCGCCAGCGATTCGAGAGAAGGGGGAAGCGGCGCAGCCGCTCAGGGGGATGTACTTAGCTTTGGCAGTCCGCAGCATCCCGCCGCGTCATCTTCTTGTCCGCCAGGTACTTCTCCGCACCGGCCTTCACCATGGGCTTCAAGATCTGCTCATCGGCCTGGTACCAGTCGGACGAGAAGTCCCACTTCTTGCCGTCCCAGGTGTGCACGCGCGCCCAGGTGGAGCCCATGTGGTCGGCGCAGCTGGTGGACAGGGGGCGCA
>SDXZ01000191.1 GCA_004210805.1 Acidovorax sp. | reverse complement strand
GGCGGCAAAGAAGATGATCTTGCCGGGGCACGACGGTGCCATGGCGGCCACGATGGGGTCGGCGGCGTTCAGCACGCCGTAGCCGGTGGTGGCCACGTTCTGCACGATCACGCGCTTCAGGACCGCCAAGTCTTCCACGGTGGTGATGTAGTTCAGCCCCAGGTGGTCGCCCGCGCCGATGTTGGTGACCACGGCCACCTGGCAGCGGTCAAATCCCAGGCCTTCGCGCAGGATGCCGCCGCGGGCGGTCTCGAACACGGCGGCGTCCACCTCGGGGTGCAGCAGCACGTTGCGGGCGCTCTTGGGGCCGCTGCAATCGCCGCTGTCGATCTGGCGGCCGTTCACGTACACGCCGTCGGTGTTGGTCATGCCCACGCGCAGGCCCTGGGCGTTGAACAGGTGGGCGATCAGGCGCGCGGTGGTGGTCTTGCCGTTGGTGCCGGTGACGGCCACGGTGGGGATCCGGCCGTCGTCGCCATGGGCGTACAGCTTATCGACCATGGCCTGGCCCACGTTACGGGGCTTGCCGTAGCTGGGCGCCAGGTGCATGCGCAGGCCGGGGGCGGCGTTCACTTCGACAAAGCCGCCGCCTTGTTCTTCCAGAGGGCGCAGCACGGTCTCGGCGACCATGTCCACGCCGCAGATGTGCAGGCCCACCATCTGGGCGGCCGCAATGGCGCGCGCGGCGACTTCGGGGTGCACGTCGTCCGTCACGTCGGTGGCGGTGCCGCCGGTGGACAGGTTGGCGTTGTTGCGCAAGATGACGCGTTGGCCTTTGTCGGGGACGGAGTCGGGCGTCAGGCCCTGCAGCGTCAGGCGCGCCACGGCGATGTCATCGAGGCGGATCTTGGTGAGCGATGTGGCGTGGCCTTCACCACGGCGCGGGTCCTGGTTGACGATGTCCACCAGCTCGCGCACGGTGCGCTGTCCGTCGCCCAGCACCTGGGGCGGCTCGCGGCGCGCGGCGGCCACCAGCTGGTCGCCCACCACCAGCAGGCGGAAGTCGTGGCCGGGCAGAAAGCGCTCGACCATCACGGTGCCGTATTCGGCCGCGGTGCGGAAGGCTTCATCGAGCTGCGCGCGGTCGGTAATGTTGACGGTGACGCCCTTGCCCTGGTTGCCGTCCTGGGGCTTTACCACCACGGGCAACCCCACCTTTTGCGCAACTTCCCACGCTTCTTCCAGCGTCTGGACCGGTTTGCCCAGCGGCACGGGCACGCCGGCAGCATGCAGCAGTCGCTTGGTCAGGTCTTTGTCCTGGCCGATGGATTCGGCCACGGCGCTGGTGGAGTCGACCTCGGCAGCCTGGATGCGGCGCTGCTTGGAGCCCCAGCCAAACTGCACCAGGCTGCCGCGCGTGAGGCGCCGGTAGGGGATGTTGCGTGCCACAGCGGCGGCCACGATGGAGCCGGTGCTGGGGCCCAGGCGCTCGTCTTCGTCCAGCTCGCGCAGCTCGGCGATGACGGCCTCGGCGTCAAAGCTGCCGGTGCCTTGCGCGGCGTTGATGAGCTGCTCGGCGTACTCAAACGCCTTGCGGCCCACGGCTTCTTCGCTGTACTCGACCACCACCTGGTACACGCCGGCGTCGGTGGTGGCGGTGGTGCGGGCAAAGGTCACCGGGCAGCCGGCCTGCGCCTGCAGAGCCAGTGCAGCGGTCTGCATGACATGGGCTAGCGAGATGTCCGGGCCGCCGCTTTCTGAGTGCAGCGCGCCGATCCCGGGAAACAGTGCGCGCAGCCTTGCTTCGAATCCTGCGATCTGGCCGACGGCACGCTCGGCTTCGGTGCAGGTCACGATGGCCTCGATGGCCATGTGGCGGCTCCAGAGATTGGGGCCGCGCAGGGCCCGGGTGCGGGATACATCCATGGGGAGTCTCTTTCAGTGATCCATCAAGGGCCGCTGGGCCCGTTTATCTATCAGGTGGTGGCGCGGTGCAAGCGGCTCAGCTGGGCAGGCCCAGGGGCGCAGGCAGGTCCGGCTCGAAGGTCTTGATGCCCGCACCAATCAGGTCGGGCGCAATGTCCAGCGCCCAGGCCGCGCCCACGGCGGCGAGCAGCGCATCGGTGTCCGGCACCACGGCGTTGCGGCCGAAGGTGAGGTCTGCCAGCGAGCCGAGCACATGTTCGGCGCTGCCAGTGGCCAGCACCACGCGACCGTTTTTGACAATCACAGCGCGGCCGTTGTCGGTGGCGCGGTGTTCCACGATGGCAGGCAGAGTGGCGTCTTGCGCATAGAGCACCACCGCGCCATCCGACAGCGGCGCCAGGTCGGCCACCTGCGGGATGGCCGCGTTCAGCACAGCGGCGCCTTCGGACAGCACCACGTCGACCTGGGTGCGCATCACCTTGGTCATCTGGTCCTGCTCGTGCACGTCGAACTCGGCGAGGGTTTCCACTCCGTCCATGTCCGTCACCACGCCCACCTGGCAGCGGTCGTAGGCCAGGCCGTCGCGCAGGATGGTGCGTGCGTCGCTTTCGATCACCGCGGCCTGCACGGTCTGGTTCATCAACAGGCGGTGGGCAGCTTCCCAGTGCGCGCAATCTGTCGTCTCAACACAGCGGCGGTCCAGGAACAGGCCTTCGCGGCAGGCCAGGCCCGTGTGGTGGCCGCCCAGATGCAGCAGCCATGCCACAAGGCGTGCAATGGTCGACGTGCTGCGCGTGCCCGCGACGCCCACCACGGGGATGCGGCCGGCCTGGCCGGAGTCGTCTTCGGAAGGGAACAGGTGTTCGGCGATGGCCTGGCCCACAGGGCGGGGGGCGCCCACCGCGGGCTTCAAGTGCATGAGCAGGCCCGGGCCCGCATTCACCTCGACGATGGCGCCGCCCTGTGTGTGCAGGGGCTTGGAAATATCGAGCGCCACCATGTCGATGCCGGCGATATCCAGGCCCACGACCTTGGCGGCGAGCTGGGCGATGTAGGCGACCTCGGGGTGCACATCGTCCGTGCAGTCCACTGCCACGTTGCCGTTGCGTTGCACGACGATGGTCCGCCCTGCGGCGGGCACGGTGTCGGGCAGGACGTCCTGGCGCTTGAGTTCGAGCAGCACCTTGGTGTCGGTCTCTAGATTGATGATCTCCAGCGGGTACTCTTCTTCGTAGCCGCGGCGCGGGTCGGAGTTGAGCTGGGTGTCGATCAGTTCGCGCACGGTGGAGCGGCCGTTGCCGGTGATGCTGACCACCTCACCACGGGCTGCAGCCACCAGCTTGCCGCCCACCACCAGCAGTCGGTGTTCGTCACCCGGGATGAAGCGCTCGACCATCACGTCGCTGCCCTCGGGGTAGGCCACGTGGTAGGCCGCTTCGATGTCTTCCTTCTTGTGCAAATCCAGCGTCACGCCCCGGCCGTGGTTGCCGTCAGAGGGCTTGACCACCACGGGCAGGCCGATGTCCTGTGCGGCTTCCCAGGCTTCTTCGGGGCTGTTGACGACCTGGCCTTCGGGGATCGGCACCCCGCAGGCCTTGAGCAAGCTTTTGGTCAGGTCTTTGTCGCTGGCGATGCCTTCGGCGATGGCGCTGGTGAATTCGGTCTCGGCTGTCCAGATACGGCGCTGGCTGGCGCCGTAGCCCAGCTGCACCAGGTTGCCGTCGTTCAGGCGAATGTGAGGAATGCCGCGGTCGGTGGCGGCGGTGACGATGCAGGCGGTGCTGGGGCCCAGGTACTGGTCGTCGACCTCGGTGCGCACGCGGGCCACGGCGGCTTTGACGTCAAAAGGTTCATCGTGGATGGCCGCCATGATGAGCGCATGGCCCTGGGCCAGTGCCACGCGCGCCACACTCTCGTCGCGGGCGCGGAACACCATGCGGTACACGCCGCGTTGCGACGTGCTGCGGGTCTGGCCGAACCCGGTGGGCATGCCCGCCAGGTTCAAGAGCTCGATCACGATGTGTTCCAGTACGTGGCCGCACCAGGTGCCTTCTTCCAGGCGCTCCAGGAATCCACCGCGTTCGCCCACACCGCAGTGGTGTTCGATGAGTGCCGGCAACCAGGCCGTGAGGCGGCTGTTGAAGCCGGGAAGGGTGTTGGACGGGTAGTCCTCCAGCTCGCCCAGATCAAGCCAGACCTCCAGAACCGGCCGGTACGTCCAGATGTTGGGGCCGCGCAGGTAGTTGATGCGAAGCAGTTGGATATCGTTGAGTTTCGCCATGGATTGCAGCGGATGTTCTGGCCCGGGGGCGGGCTTTTCAGAGGAAGAATAGGAGGAACACGTCGATGGACGGCGATTGTGCGCCAGAGCGGCGGCCGTTGGCGGAGTCAGCCAAATGGTCGCCGCAGACGTTGGATGAGGATGTCGTCATGCCCGAGAACAGGTTCTTGGGCGCAGTATCGGCGAGAATTCGCGCTTTCGCGAGACCGGTTGCGGCAGGCTACCGGGGGCGGGGATACCAACCAAAAATGCAACATCACCATTCTGTGGACGCCTCGGGTGTCTTTTCCAGCCCCTTGGGGGCTGATCTGCGGGCCATGCTCGCTCCCCAAGAGAACGTACTGGCGGCGTTACAGGTTGACCTGAGCGCAGATCTGCGGTTTGGCTCCGGCTGGGTGGTGGTGACTTCTGCTCGGCTTCTGGCCTGCGACCCTGGCGCGACCGCTTGGCGCGGCTGGCCCTTGGGCGATGGGTTGTCGTTGCGCCTGCAAGACCACGGCGGTGTGGGTTCTTTGGAACTGCATGGCCCCGAGGCGCGCTTTGCCCTGTGGCGCTTCACCCTCGCGCACCACGCGCAGGCACTGCGCCTGGTGCTGCGGTTCGAGCAGCAGACCGCGCTGGGCGATACCGGCGCCGAGGCCGACGCGGATGAGCCGGTCTGCCCCACCTGCCACACGCCCCTGCCGCCTGACACTGAAGAATGCCCGGCCTGTGCCCGCGCCCAGCCGCCGCAGACGTCCACCTGGGTGCTGCTGCGCCTGTGGCGGTTTGCCCGGCCCTACCGCAAGCACCTGGCCGCCGGTTTCTGCCTGACGCTGGCCTCCACCGCAGCCACGCTGGTGCCGCCGTACCTCACCATCCCGCTGATGGATGACATCTTGATTCCGTTCCAGAACGGCAAGCAGATCGACCCCAGCCTGGTGCTGCTGTACCTGAGCGGGCTGCTCGCGTCGGCCCTGGCCGCCTGGGGCCTGTCGTGGGCACGCACCTACATCCTGGCGCTGGTGTCCGAGCGCATTGGCGCCGACCTGCGCACCACCACCTACGAGCACCTGCTGCGCCTGTCGCTCGACTATTTCGGCGGCAAGCGCACTGGCGATTTGATGGCGCGGATCGGCTCCGAGACGGACCGCATCAACGTCTTCCTGTCGCTGCATGCGCTCGACTTTGTGACCGACGTGCTCATGATCATGATGACGGCGGCCATTCTGTTTTCCATCAACCCCTGGCTGGCGCTCGTCACGCTGGTGCCGCTGCCCTTCATCGCCTGGATGATCCACACGGTGCGCGACCGGCTGCGCACCGGCTTCGAGAAGATCGACCGGGTTTGGTCCGAGGTGACCAACGTGCTGGCCGACACTATTCCCGGCATCCGCGTGGTCAAGGCTTTTGCCCAGGAAAAGCGTGAGGCCGAGCGTTTTCGCGCGGCCAACCAGCACAACCTGGAAGTCAACGACAAGCTCAACAAGACGTGGAGCCTGTTCACCCCCACCGTCTCGCTGCTCACCGAAATCGGCCTGCTCGTGGTCTGGGGCTTCGGCATCTGGCTGGTGTCGCGCAACCAGATCACGGTGGGTGTGTTGACCGCCTTCATCGCCTACATCGGGCGCTTCTACAGCCGGCTCGATTCGATGAGCCGCATCGTGTCGGTCACGCAAAAGGCCGCTGCCGGCGCCAAGCGCATCTTCGACATCCTGGACCACGTGAGCAACGTGCCGGACCCCGCCCAGCCCGTGAAGGTGGACCGTGTCGTAGGCGCCATCGCCATGCGTAACGTGGGCTTTCGCTATGGCAGCCGCTCGGTGATCAAGGGGCTGGACCTCGATATCCGCCCCGGCGAGATGATTGGCCTGGTGGGCCACAGCGGCTCGGGCAAAAGCACGCTGGTCAACCTGATCAGCCGCTTTTATGACGTGAGCGAGGGCTCCATCCAGGTCGACGGCGTGGACGTGCGCCGCTTTGCCGTGGCCGACTACCGCCGTCACATCGGCCTGGTGCTGCAGGAGCCGTTCCTGTTCTTCGGCACCATTGCCGAGAACATTGCCTACGGCAAGCCCGAGGCCACGCGCGAAGAAATCATTGCCGCCGCCCGCGCGGCGCATGCGCATGAGTTCATCCTGCGCCTGCCGCACGGCTACGACTCGCTGGTCGGTGAGCGCGGCCAGGGCCTGTCGGGCGGGGAGCGCCAGCGCATCAGCATTGCGCGTGCGCTCTTGATCGACCCGCGCATCCTGATCCTGGACGAGGCCACCTCGGCCGTCGACACCGAGACGGAAAAAGAGATCCAGAAGGCGCTGGACAATCTGGTGCAGGGCCGCACCACCATCGCCATTGCCCACCGCCTGTCCACCCTGCGCAAGGCCGACCGCCTGGTCGTGATGGACCGTGGCGAGGTGGTCGAGGTCGGCCCGCACGACGAGCTGATGGAAAAGCAGGGCGCTTATTGGCGGCTGTATGAAGCCCAGGCCCGCCGCGCTGAGGAAGACGCCCAGGCCGCTGGCGTGGTTGTTATCGACAGCAGCCTGCTCCACCCGGCCCACCCCGCCGGCAACTCCTGAACCGCCGACCGCCGGACCTCGCCATGAACAACGCCTCCCCTTTCACCCCTGTTCCTGCCGGCTCCTCGGTGCCGACCCATTCAGCGGGGCGCGGCAGTTTTGCGCTGGCGCGCAATGCCCACGGCCGCCTCGTACTGACACTGGCCAACGGTACGGTCCACGAAGGCATCACGCCGGTGCGGGCGTTTCCCATCGCGGCACCGGGCGAAGGGCTGTCCCTGGTGGGCTCTGATGGCCATGAAATCCTGTGGATCGACCGGTTGGCCGAGCTGGAGACCCCCGTGCGCGGCCTCATTGAAGAAGAACTCGCGGCCCGCGAGTTTGTACCCACTATCGAAAAAATCGTGGCTGTGTCGAGTTTCTCGACCCCGAGCACCTGGGACGTAGTAACAGACCGCGGTGCAGCCCGGCTTGTGCTCAAAGCCGAAGAAGACATTCGCCGCTTGGGTGGCCGCACTCAGCTGTTGATTGCCGGCGGGGACGGCCTGCAGTTTCGGGTGCCGGACACGACGGTGCTCGACAAGCATTCGCGCAAGCTGCTGGAACGCTTTCTTTGACTGCTGGCGGCTCGCCCGCTGACCATTAGGCGAAAGCGGCGCACCTTGGCGTCTGCCGCTCCTTGGTGGGCCGTATTTCGCTGAGTCAGCCCGTGTTGCTGCTGGATAGGTAAGGGGCCGCCCCGAACCGGGTCTCGGCATTCTTTGGTGGCATTGAGGGCCAGGCATGTGCCCGCTTCCATCCGAAATCCGGAAGCTCCGACGCGTTTCGACCCGGAATGTCCTTTTTTTGCAACCCGCCGCGGCCGTTTCGGCCCCGCGGGCTCGTGCCTTTGCGTTTTCACTGCCACCGTGGACAGTGCTTATCCGCACATCCAGCCTCCGCAGTGATCTAAAACCGCCCAATATCACGTCAAACACTTAGGGAAAACCCTATTTTTTGTTCAATCGGTGAAAAAGACCTCAATTTCCCTTTCTTTTTGCCGTTATGAATTACGAAGAGGCTGAAAAAACCTCCGCAGTTTCCATCCAACTACCGGGCCAATGTCATGCAAATGCCACCTGTCGACCGATCGCCGAGTTGGCGTCCTCAGGGCGCTGATTTGTATTCCACTGGCGCGTCGGGCGCACCGCCAGTGCGCCCGATCAACCCTCCGACCCCCGTAGAATCCATGGACCGGCTCGGTGAAGGGGCGGTTGTTCGTGAGCCGGACAAGCCTTCCAACCCCGACGCCGCCAACCGCGACTGGACCGAGGTCAAGAAGAACGAAACCGTGGAGGAGCCGCCCGAGCCACCGAAGGAGCCGATCTACAAGCAGCTGCTTGAACTCATCCAGTCCATGTGGCGCGCCAGCGGCAGCGCGGTGGAAGTGGCCCAGGACATCAACAAGATGACCTTGCAGGAGCGTCTGGCCCAGCAGGTCAAGAATGAACCCCTGATCTATTCAGACCCCAAGGTGAAGCGCACCGGGGGGCTGTGACGATCTCGCCACGGGAAGTGCCGCGTGGGTTTGCCCCGGTTTGCCGGACAGTTTGCGTAGCCCTTAAGCCCTGTCGCTCCTTGAATAAACCGCGCTGAGGTAGTCCAATTTTAAGTGGTTTCTGTGCGGGTGGTAGAACCGCTC
>SDXZ01000190.1 GCA_004210805.1 Acidovorax sp. | reverse complement strand
GTGGGGGGCAGCGGGGGCCGTGGTCATGGGCGGTATTTTGGCAAAGACGGTTGCGGTTGGGTATCCCGGCGGCTGCGGGATGTGCCCCTCGGTGCATTGCTATCAATTAAATAGCTATAACCGCTTGTCAATCAAGCGCTAGCGGCCAAAAACATGCAAAATCGCTCCCCGCGCTCAGCCATTGCACCTCCGCCGAGCCCACAGCAAAATCGCAGGGCACGCCGTGCCATGCTCGGTGCGATCCGGCCCATGCCGCGCCATAGCCGCCGGCTGTCCAACACACAACAAAGAACATCAGGGAGGAGGGCGTCCAACCCCATGCCGAGAGGGCTTGCCACTGCGCGGTGGCAGCAGGCCCCTTCGCGCGATGGGCAGTGACGCACGGGGAGACGACGATGGCCACCAGCAACAGTTTGAAGAAAAAGCAGCGCAAAGCCGAAGCCACCAAGGGCAAAGAGAAGACGGGCTTCTGGGTGTTGGCGCTGTTCGCGCTCCCGTTTGCCGCCGGTGGGTTGGGCATGCTGCTGCTGGGCGTGCTGCCCACGCTGTACGACTGGGGCCGCATGCAGGGCTGGCAGCCTGTGCCGGCGACCCTGACGTCGGCCAGCCTGAACGTCTCGCGCGGCAGCAAATCCACTACCTATGGCGTCTCGGCCAGCTACCGGTATCAAGTGGCGGGGCGGGACTATGAGGGAAAGCGCGTGGCGATTGGCGGTGGCAACGACAACGTCGGCGATTTCCAGCAGGAGCTGGGTGAACGGCTGGAGGCCGCGCACCGCCAGGGGCAGACGGTACAGGCATGGGTGAACCCCGCGGACCCCAGCGATGCTGTGCTGGACCGCAGCCTGCGCCTGGGCCTGCTGCTCTTCAAAATGGTCTTTGTGGTGGTGTTTGGCGGGGTGGGCTTTGGCATGCTCTATGGCGCCTGGCGTGGACGCCGGGGCGCGGCGCCCCAGACCAGGACACCCGCACAGACGCAAACTCCGACCCAGGAGTTGCAGACCCGGCGCCCGCGGTCCAAAGACATCCCCCGCGCCGACATCGAGGCCGCCTGCAACCTGCAGCGCATTCCGGGCGGTGTGCGGCTGTACCACCCCTACGGCCGATCGTGGAAGCAGACCTTCATCTGGATGGCCGTAGGCGGCATTTTTGTGGGCGTGGCGGCGCTGGGGGGCCACGACATGCCCACGTTCTTCGTGATCCTGTTGGGCGGCCTTGGCGGCGCTGCGGTGGCGGGCGGTTTTTACGCGGTGGCCAACAGCCTGAGCGTGGAGCTGGACGGCCGAGGCATCCGCACCGAGCGACGGCTGTGTGGCTTGATGCTCGTCCACCACCAGGCACCCGCCAGCGATATCGTGCGGCTGCGCTCGACCGTGAGCTACACGGTGCAGACCGGGTCGCGCCAGGACACGTTCTACCGCGTCGAGGTGGAGCTCCAGACGGGCAAGAAGCTCACCATTGCCGACAGCCTGCGCGGCGCACAAGCCGCCGAAGCCTTGCTGGCCGCCATCGCTGCGCAGACGGGGTACCCGAGATAACCCGCGGGTGACCGCAAGTAATCGCGTCGGCCTTAAGAGCGGCGAACAAAACTCAGCGAAGCGGTTCTGGCTAGGCGCTGCGTCGCAGGCAGTACGAGTAGTACGACAAGACGCGGCAACGACGCCAGAAGAGTTTTGTTCGCCGCTCTCAGCCCGCCTTGCGAAAGGTGAGATTGATCCGCACCCCACCGGTCAATGGGTGCTCTGCCTCGGCCAGCGGCAGCACGCCATGAAACCGCAGCCGCGCCGGCCCACCCCACACCACCACGTCGCCATGCCACAGGCCCACACGCCGGGCCTTGTCTGCGCGCGCTGCGCCGCCCCACAGGAACACGGCCGGGATGCCGAGGGACACCGAGACGATGGGATGGTCGTAGTTGCCTTCGTCGCGGTCCTGGTGCAGTGACAGCCGCGTGCCGGGCGTGTAACGGTTGATGAGGCAGGCGTCGGGCGCAAAGCCGAGGTAGCCGGCGGCCTCGGCAGCACTGCGCGCCAGTTGGCGAAAGGCCGCGGGCATGGCTGGCCAGGGCTTGCCGGTGTCGGGGTCCACAGGGCCATAGCGGTAGCCGGTGCGGTCACTGATCCACCCCAGCGGTCCGCAATTGGTCATCGCCACCGACATGCGCTTGCCGCCGGGGGTGATGAGGTGCCTGAAAGGGGCGATAGCGGTAATGGCGCCGACGGCCTGCAGTAGCTCAGCCGCCGGCTCCAATGCAAAGCCGCGCAATATCACGGCGCCCGGTTCCAGCCACTCGGGTGCTTGCGGCGTGGAAGGCAGTTCGTCGAAGAGACCCGGGGTCATGGTTCACAAGCCACGACGCGCATGGCGCGGGTAGCCTCAGAAACTGGCGCGGCCCAAGCGAGTGCACCAGCGGAACTGGCTTGGCCAGGCCACCGGGTGCGTCGCCCTCCCGCGCGGCGAGAGAAGGGCTGAGGGCCGCGGTTCCAAGCGTGCCCGCGCAGGCTTGGACGGCCCGCAAGAGCTGCCGCCTCTGGCGGTGGCCCAAGGCGCATCGGCTCAGGGGGTATTCCTCTACTCAGCGTCATGGAAGATGATGCCCGCCGTGTGCCGTTGCCCTGTTCGTACCCGGCTCACCCCGTGCCGCATGTTCACGCGGTAAGTCCCCCGGGTGCCCTGCACCGGCCGATGGTGCACCGCAAACGCCACGGCATCGCCCTGGCGCAGGGGCACGACCTCGGCGCGCGACTGCATGCGCGGGCGCTGCTCAGTCAGCACAAATTCGCCGCCGGTGAAGTCACGGCCGGGCTCGGACAGCAATATGGCCACCTGCAGCGGAAACACGTGCTCGCCATACAAATCCTGGTGCAGGCAGTTGTAGTCGCCGGGTGCGTATTGCAGCAAGAGTGGCGTGGGGCGCAGCTGGCCGGCTGCGTGGCAGCGGGCGATGAAGTTAGCGTGCTGCGGCGGGTAGCGCACATCCAGGCCCATGGTGGCGTTCCAGTGGTTGGCAATGGGGCACAGGTGCGGGTACAGCGCCGCGCGCAGCCCGGCCACGATTGCTGGCAAGGGGTAGCTGAAATATTGGTATTCGCCCTGGCCGAAGCCGTGGCGCTGCATCACCACGCGGCTGCGGAACAG
Organism: Acidovorax sp.; assembly: GCA_004210805.1. GTDB lineage: Bacteria > Pseudomonadota > Gammaproteobacteria > Burkholderiales > Burkholderiaceae_C > Acidovorax. The sequence continues at coordinate 13,184 of SDXZ01000190.1, read as the reverse complement.
CGGTGGGCCGGCCTGGCGGTACAGCCGCGCGAGTTCAGCGCATTCGGCTGCGCTCAACAACTGCGGCAGCACCGCATGGCCTTGGGTGTGCAGTTCGTCGGTGGCCTGGGGCCAGTCGAGCGCGGCGATGCGGTTGAGCCACAGGGTTGTCTCTGGTGGCTGCCTGGTCTGCGGTTGCGCGCTCATGCCACTTGGTCCTCGCGCAGCACGGGTTCTGCAGCATCGGATTCGCGCTCCAGCAGCGCCCGCTTGCGCTCCACGCCCCAGCGGTAGCCTGACAGCGCACCGTCGCTGCGCACCACACGGTGGCACGGTATGGCCACGGCCAACGCATTGGCCCCGCAGGCCTGGGCCACAGCGCGCGTGGCGGTGGGGGCGCCAATGCGCTGGGCAATGTCGGCATAGCTGGCGGTCTGCCCGGCGGGGATGGCGCGCAGCGCCTGCCACACGCGCTGCTGGAAGGCGGTGCCCTGCACATCCAGCGGCAGGTCAAGGCCCAGCCCGGGCGCTTCGACAAAGGCGACGACCTGGGCCACGAGGGCTTCGAACTGCGCATCGCCGCCGAGCAGTTGGGCTTGGGCAAAACGGTCCTGCAGGTCGCGCACCAGGGCATTCGGGTCGTCGCCCAACAGGATGGCGCACAGGCCTTGCCCGCTGTGCGCCACCACGATCGCGCCCAGCGAGCATTGCCCGACCGCGAACCGAATGTGCTGCGCCGCGCCGCCCGCACGGTAGCGGGTGGGGGTCATGCCCAGCACCTGGGCGGACTTTTCGTAGAACCGGCTGCTCGACTGGTAGCCCGCGCCGTAAATGGCGTCGGTCACCGATTCGGCCGAGTGCCCGAGCGCACTGCGCACACGCTGCTCGCGCTGCGCGGCCGCGTAGGCCTTGGGCGTGAGGCCGGTGGCCTGCTTGAAGATGCGGTGCAGGTGCGATCCGCTCAGGGCCACGTGCTCGGCCAGCGCATCGAGCGTGGGCGTGCGCCCATCGGTTACTTCGGATTCGATGAATCGGCAGGCCTTTGTGACCAGGGTGCTGTGGTGCGCCAGGGCGGAGGCCTGCTGTGGCTTGCAGCGCTGGCAGGGGCGAAAGCCGGCTGCCTCAGCCTCTGTGCAGCTGGCGTGAAAGCGCACGTTCTCCGGCCGGGGCGCCCGCGCCGCGCAGCTGGGGCGGCAGTACACGCCGGTGGACTGCACCGAATACCAAAAGCTGCCATCCGCCGCCGCGCTGCGCGCCTGCACCGCCGCCCAGCGCGGGTCGGCCTGGGTGGCGGCGGCTTGTGCGGCCTTGGCGGAGGGGGTAGCACGGCTGGGCATAGCGATGAAAGGTTGGGCCAGGGCGTTGGCGCTGCGGTGGATGGTGTTGAGGTTCATGGTGGATGGCTCACAAGGTGGATTGCGATGCCATGCACTCTAGGGACGAGGCGCGCGGTGTGCACTCCGAAGCTTGCTTTTGAATTTTGCGCCAGGCCACCGAGGTGTACCGAGTGCGGGTTTGCTCTCTATTTGATAGCTTCTTGCGCATGAATATCGGGCGCTGGAGGCCAAAAGCAGTAAGAAATCTCCCAATCGACGTGGGGAATTGATCGCGCCACCATCTTTTAGACTGCACGCGGTTTACCGCCAGCACCAGACCCACTAAAACAAAGCCCATCGCTCGGGAGGAGATTCATTCATGCCAAACATCCGCCACACACGCAGGGCAGGGTGCCGCAATGCCTTGTTGCTGGCCTTGTTTGCCGCCACCGCAGGCATGGGGTCGCCGGCCTGGGCCGCCGATCCACAGGCCACACACCCTCTGGTGGGCCGCTGGAAGGTGGCCAGCATCAACGGGGCACCGCCGCCAAAGTTCCTGGCCGGCCAGGTGCTGGTGATCCAGGCCGATGCCCAGGTCATCAACCTCGACCTGACAACATCCGGTGGCGCCGCAGCCTCTGAGGGCGCTGTACAGAAAGCCCTGCGCGATGCGCTGACGCGCGGCACCTGGCGTGCCGACAAGGCGCGGCTTTATGTGTCGAACAGCCCGCGCCGTGACAGCGGCAGCGCCTATGCCATCACCCAGCAGGGAAAATTGTTGAGCCTGGAGCCGGACCCGTATTTCTCGAATGCGGAAGTGCCCTCCAAAGCCACCTATGAACGTCTGCCGTGAAGCGCGTTGAATATCCACAGCGCGGGGCGCCATGGCGCGAAAAGCTGCCGGGAGGTCTTTGGGGACTTGTCTTGCTCACCGTGCCCTTTGCCGTAGCGGGCATGGGCATCTTTTGGTTCATGGTGGCTTCGCCGCTGTACGAATGGGCGCGCATGCAAACCTGGAAGCAGGTGCCCGCAGTGGTCGAATCGGCCACGCTGCAAAGCCACCACGGAAGCAAGGGCAGCATTAGATTCAGCGTTTCGGTGCGCTATCGGTACGAGGTAGGCGGCGTGACCTACACAGGGCAGCGCGCGACCATTTACGAACGGCCCGACAACATCGGCAGCTTTCAAGAGCAACTGGGCCGACGGCTAGAGCGCGCTCAGCGCTCAGGCACGCCGGTGCGGGTGTGGGTGAACCCCGCGCGCCCCACCGAGTCGATTGCCGACCGCAGCCTGCGGCCAGGCCTGTTGGCTGTGGCGCTGGGTTTTGCGGTGTTCATTGGCGGTTTGGTGTGCCTGGTACTGGTCTTGGTGGTGCGCAAGGTGTGGGGCGGCTCGCGGGGCGCTACTGCCCTGTAAGCCTGCGCGGCAAGAAGCGATAACTGCCCCTTGGGGGCGGCTGAGCCCTCGCTGAAACGCCCCCCAGCGGCGCGATTTAGGACCTTCCGCGTCCGCACTACTTATCCTTGGGATAAGGATTATTTGCTATCACAAATGCAGCTAAGAGCGATTGTTGAATAAGCGCTGGAAGCCAAAAACATTCAAACTTCAGGCGGCTGCAGCGGCCGGGGCCGCCGTTTGCCCGTGCCGCCCCAGCGCAGCGCGTCTTCGCCCGGAATGCCCAGCGGGTTGTTGACTGGCTCGCTCAAAGGCGCCAGCAGTGCTTGCAGGTCGGCCTCGCTGAATTTGACCGCACCCTCGGCGTCGTGGCCCAGAACGCCCTGGGCCAGCGCGGCTTTGCGGGCCTGCAGCTCCAGCATGCGCTCTTCGATGCTGCCTTCCACCACCAGCTTGTAGACAAACACGGGCTGGTCCTGCCCGATGCGGTGGGCGCGGGCGGTGGCTTGTTCTTCCACGGCAGGGTTCCACCAGGGGTCGAGGTGAATCACGGTGTCGGCGGCGGTGAGGTTCAGGCCCAGGCCCCCGGCCTTGAGGGTAGGGCAGGGTCAGGGTGTCGAGCAGCTCGGCCGTGAGGCTGAGCATTTCAGTGAACTGCGAGAACACCAGCACGCGGCGGCCTTCATCGACCAGGGCGGGCAGCATGTCGGCCAGCAGTTCGAGCTTGGCGCGTTCCATGGTTTGCGCTGTCTTCGTGGTGCCTTTCACCAAGCGCGGGTCGCAGCAGACCTGGCGCAGCTTGAGCAGTGCGTCCAGGATGGTGATCTGCGTGCCCTCGAAGCTCTGGCGCTCCAGCGCGCGGCGCACTTGCTTGTCGGCGGTGGTGCGCACGGCCTCGTACAGCTCGCGCTGCTTGCCTTGCAGCTGCACGCGCTGGATGACCTCGGTGCGCGGTGGCAGTTCGGTGGCCACGTCCTGCTTGCGGCGGCGCAGGATGAAGGGGCGCACACGCTGCGACAGCAGCTGGGCGCGCAGGGTTTCACCGTTTTCCTCGATGGGCTTGCGCCAGCGGGCGTTGAAGCTGCGCACATCGCCCAGAAAGCCGGGCATCAGGAAGTCAAACTGCGCCCACAGCTCGCCCAGGTGGTTCTCCAGCGGCGTACCGGTTAGGCACAGCAGGTGCGGGGCCTGCAGCTTGCGCAGGGCGCGGGCGCTGCGGCTGCCGGCGTTTTTCACCATCTGGGCTTCGTCCAGGATGAGCAGGTGAAAAGGCTCGGCGGCCAGCGCGTCGACGTCGCGCCAGAGCAGTGGGTAGGTGGTCAGCACCAGGTCGTGCTGGGAAATTTGCTGGTAGCTCCGGGCGCGGTCGGGGCCGTGCAGGCTCAGCACGCGCAGGGTTGGTGCCATGCGCGCGGCCTCGGCCTGCCAGTTAAAGAGCAGCGAGGTGGGCAGTACCACCAGGGCGGGGCGGGTGAGGCGGCCCGCTTCCTTTTCGACCAGCACGTGTGCCAGGGCCTGCGCGGTCTTGCCCAGGCCCATGTCGTCGGCCAGGATGCCGCCCAGGCCCTGGGCGCGCAGGTACTGCAGCCAGGCGAGGCCTTCGAGCTGGTAGGGGCGCAGCTCAATCTGCAGGCCGGCGGGTGGCGCCACAGGCTGCGGCGCGCCAATGCGGCGCAGCCGCTGAGTCAGCTGGGCCAGGCCCATATCGCCCTGCAGCTGCCAGCTGTTGTCCCAGCCGTTGACGGTGCCCACGCGGTGCGCCTGCACCAAGCCTGCGCGCAGGGCCTCGATGCGGCGCGCCTCCCAGGCGCCCAGGCGCAGCGGGTCGCCTTCTTGGAGCTGCTTGCGGGTCGGGTCAGTGAGCAAGTCCACCATCGCGCCCACGATGGCCTTGAGCGGCCCGGCCGGCGCGTCGATGCGTTTGCCGCCCGGTGCGCGCAGCGAGATGACAGCCAGGTCGTCGATGGCAGCCATCTGCCGGGCGTTGAGCCAGCGCACGTCGCGGCGCAGCAGGTCGGCCAACATGGGCGCAAGGTCCAGCGTGACGCCGTCGATCTCAATCCCCAGGCTCAGCAGCCAGGCGCCTTCGCGCTCGGGCAGGTGCAGCTTTTGCACCGGGCGCTCGCGCTGGCCCAGGGGGCCGTCTACCTCAAGCCGGGGTGCACCAACACGCTCCAGCCTTCGGCGCGCAGCTGCGGAATCTGGTCCGCCCAGAAGTCGCCGAAGTGCGCCTCTTGCGCGAGCGTCCACACGGGGCCCAGCGTGGCGGCGGCCTCGCGGTGGCGCCACTGCAGGTGCTTGGGGTCCACGGGGGTGAGGCCCAGGTCCCACACGCGGTCCATGGCGTCGGCCTCGGCAGACAGGTTGCGCTGCATGCGCAGCACGGGGCCGCCGGTGTCATACAAATCCTGCACGGGCGCGGGGCGGGCGTTGAGCACCGAGGTGGGCGCGGCGGTCTCCCACTGCGCGCCGCTGTCGGTGCGGTAGGTCCAGTCGATCTGCGCCAAGGTCACGCTGTCGCCGCGCGGCCCCAGCTTGCCCTGGGGCGCCATGCCCAGCAGGCCGTCGCCGCGGCCCAAGGTCATGAGGGTGATGCGCGGGCGGAAGTGGCCGGCGGCGATACCGGGAGCCGACAGATCGGCCGCGGCGGCGCGGGAGGTGCTGGCGACGGGCCCGGAGGCATCGCCGCGCAGCATCGCCATGGCGCGGGCGGCTTCAGCGTCTGTGAGGGGGGCCAGCGCTTGCAGCGTGGCGGCGTCAGCCCGTTGGCGCAACGCCTTGACCCAGGCTGCCACCAGCGCGGCCCGGTCGGACCGCGGTGGCTCGGGATCGGGTTCAGGGGCGAAGGCGTGGCCGGGGGCGGACATAGGCCGCACATTGTGCCGTGCGTCCCACGGCTGACCCGCGATCTGACCTGCGATGGCGGTCGCTGCGCAGCGATGTACCGTCAGGTCTGGCGCGTTGCCGCCGGCGTGGTCGACGCGGCGGTGGCAACCGCCGCAGAGCGACGCCGCGTGGCCTGCAGATTCATCGCAGCCGCCGCCAGCAAAATGGCCGCCGCACCCAGCCATTGCGCGGGCTGCAGCCTGTGGCCAAACGCGACAAAGTCCACGCCAATGGCCACCACCGGGTAGACAAAGGACAGCGCACCCTGGAGGTACGTGGGCAGCTTCTGTACCGCGCCATACAGCAGGATGTACATGAGGCCGGTGTGCACCACGCCCACGGTAACAAGAAGCGCCCAGGTGGTGGCGCCCTGCGGCGGGGCGCCCAGGTCGGCGAAGGGAGCAAGCATCAGCACCCCCACGCCCACCTGCACCAGCGCGATCAGATGCGGCGGTGTGCCGGTCAGCCGCTTGGCAATGACGGAGGCCACGGCCCAGAAGAACGCCGCGCCCAAAGCCATCGCAATGCCCAGGGCGTAGTGGCTGCCTGGCGCGCCCCCGCCGGGCTTGGCCTGCACGATCAGCAACATACCCACGAAGGCGGTGAGCAGCCAGCCGACCTTGGCCAGCGTGATGCGCTCGCCAAACAGCAGCGCACCAAATACCACCAACATGAAGGGCTGCGTGTTGTACACCGCCGTGGCGACCGAAATAGAGGCATGCGAATAGGCGCCGAACAGCAGCAGCCAGTTGGTGACGATGGCGACTCCACCCAGGGCCGCCCAGAGCGCCGTGCGCCAGGTCAGCACGCCCCGCAGCAGGCCCATGGCCCAGCACACCAGGCCCAGCGTCACCGCCCCAAAGGCGCAGCGCCAGAACACCACCTGCAGCGCAGGCAACCCTGACTGAACGACGAACCAGCCGATCGTGCCGGACATGGCCATCGCCGCACTCATCTGCAAGGTGCCCTGTGTTTTTTTGTCCATGTGTGTTCTTGCTGTGTCTGAGGTGATGTCAGAACTGTAGGAACGGAGCGCTTGTTGGTGAATGCGCGAAATAAGGCAATTTTGTACTCTGTCCTGATAATCTGAGGCTGTTTTGACTTTTCAGGAAGGGTGCGATGTGGACGCAGTCGATCAAGCCATTTTGACGGTGCTACACCAGGATGCCCGCACTTCGCTCAAGGAACTTGCAGAGCGCGTCGGGCTGTCTTCGCCCAGCGTGTCGGAGCGCTTGCGCCGCCTGGAGGAGCGTGGAGTCGTCCGCGCCTTTACCGTAGACATCGAGCCGCGCGCGTTGGGCTACCAGCTGCAAGCCATCGTGCGCATCAAGCCTTTGCCGGGCCAACTGGCCGCGGTCGAGCAACTTATCCGCGACACGCCAGAGTTTTGCGAATGCGACAAGGTGACGGGGGACGATTGTTTTGTGGCGCGTGTATATGTGCGTTCCATCGAGCAGCTTGACGGTGTGCTCGACCGCATTGCCGACAAGGCCCAGACAAGCACGGCGATCGTGAAAGCGCAGACGATCCGGCGCAGGCCGCCGCCATGGGTTCCCGGAATTTGAGCGGTCAGCGGTGGAGGAGGGCGTATCAGCTGCCCAGTACCCGCGCAAACAGTTCGTTGCGAAAGTGGATGCCCAGGCGCGCAAAGGCGCGGTTGCGGTAGGTCTTGACGGTGGGCACGCTCAGGCCCAGGTCGCTCGCGATGCCCTCGTGTGTCATGCCCTGCAGCAAACGGGCGCACACGTCCAGCTCGCGGTCGGTCAGCTCGGCCTGCAAGCGGATCAGGCGCATGCGCAGCACGGGCAAGGCGTCTGCAGCCAGCGGGGCCAGCGTGACATCCGTCGACTGCGGGAGCGGGTCGCCTGCGGTAGATCCAAGGGGCTGCACGTGCGGGCGCGGGCTGCGTTGCGCCGCCTGCTGCCAAAGACCGGTTGCAGCGGCCAAAGGCGGGAACGGGTGCGACAGCAGGATGTGTTTGCGGGTGAGCGCCAGCAGCACGGGTGCGACGGATTCAAAGGCCGCGATCTGCCGGTCGCTGAACGCCCTCTGGTGCTGGTGGCGGTAGAAGTTGACGGCGAACACCGAGCCATCGCTTTCATACTCGACCACCGACACGCGTTCGGCCACGCCGTGGGCTTCATACACCCGGGCGCGGTGCTCGCCCTGAACTTCCGTGGCGGTCACGTGGCACAGGCGGGTTTCGGGCTGGGCAAAAGGTGCTTCGTCAAATGCGCGGCCCCAGGTGCTGTCGCTGCGGTACGGGCCCGACAGATACGCCCACCAGCAGTCTTGGGTGGTGTCGGGCACGCCCCGGCTGGCCGACATGAACAGTGTCGGCTTGCAGCGGTGACCGGTGCGGTACACCGACCACGACGCGGCCGGCAGCACGGGCTCCAAGTCTTGCAGCAGGCCAGGCGCAAAGCCGTTGTCGCCCAGGCGGTGGACCATGCTCGCCAAGGTCTGGCTGGCGGTGCTGTGCAGCACCTGCCGGCCAGGTGCTTTCTGCAGAGAAGGGGGAAGCCACTGCCGCATGGGGGTCGATTGAATAGTGAAAGCTGGGTGCTGGAAAACGTGGAGTGTGCGCCGAAAGAGGCCGCGCAGCCGCAGCCCGAGGGGCGGGTTATCCCGTCATCCTCTGGGATGACATGCGCCGCGCGCAACGGGACTTACGCTAACGCATCGACTCCCACTGCACCCCATGTCCGACCTGATTTCCCTGCCCGACCCGCAATTCAAGTTCTTTGCCAACCTGCGCGTGGAGGTGGGTACGCCTCAGGAGGTCGGCCACACCGTGCACGGCCTGCGGCGGCTGATTCCCATCCTGGGCGGCAGCGCCACCGGCAACGGCTGGAGCGCCCGGGTGCTGCCCGGCGGCGCTGATTTTCAGCTCATTGTGAACGACCGCTTATCGGAGCTGGACGCGCGCTACGTGCTGGAGACCGATGGCGGGGACCTCATCTATGTGCAAAACCGCGCTGTGCGGTCCGGACCGGCAGAGTTGATTGCCCGGCTGGTGCGCGGCGAGCCGGTGGACCCGGCGCAGATCTATTTCCGCTGCAGCCCGAGTTTTGAAACCGCGTCCAATGCGCTGGGCTGGATCGCCGAGCGCATGTTTGTCGGCACCGGGGCACGCTTTCCGGATGCAGTGGCCATGCGGTTTTTTGAGCTGCGGTAGCACCGAACTGTTCACCGTTGTCATTTCGCATTTTTCGATCCTTTCCTACACACAAGAACCTGGAGACAACCATGAAGAACACCGCCAAGCGCTTTGCTATCAGCCCCACCACCCGCCGTCGCGCCCTTGTTGCTGCTGCCGTGCTCGCAGGGCTGTTGCCCTGGGCCGGCGCCCAGGCGCAAGGTGCGGCCACGTACCCCAACAAGCCGGTGCGCATCATCGTGGGCTTCCCTGCGGGCACGGGGCCCGACATCGTGGCGCGCCTGCTGGCGCAAAAGCTATCGGAAGGCTGGGGCAACGCGGGCGTCATCGTGGACAACAAGCCCGGCGCCGGTGGGTTGATCGCCGCCAGCGAAGCCGCACGTGCCGTGCCAGATGGCTACACCCTGATGCTGGGCGAAACCGGCCAGCTCAGCATCGCGCCCAGCAGCTACAACAAGCTGCCGTACGACCCGGCCAAGGACTTCACGGCCGTGAGCCAGGTGGTCACCTCCGACTTCGTGCTGCTGGTCAACCCGCAGAAGGTGCCGGCGCGCAATGTGAAGGAATTTGTGGACTGGACCAAGCAGCAAAAGGGCTTGTTTCTGGCGACGTTCGGCGCGGGCACGCCGGGGCACTTTGGCGCCTTCATGTTCGGCGATGCGGTCAAGCTCAAGCCCGAGCCGGTGCACTACAAGAACACGGCCGATGCGCTGGGCGGCCTGTTCAGCGGTGATGTGCAGGGCGTGTTTGCCAGCGTGGGCCTAGCTGCTCCCAACGTGAAGGCCGGCAAGCTGGCCGCGCTGGGCACCACGGGCGCCACACGCACCAACACGCTGCCGGACGTGCCCACCATCAAGGAGCAAGGCTACGCCAACCTCGAGTTCTCGTCATGGTTCGGCATCGTGGCGCCTGCCAAGACGCCGCCAGAGATCATTGCCAAGCTCAATGCCGACATCGTCAAGGCGGTGCAGTCGCCAGAAGGCCGCGCCAAGATGGAAGAGGCCGGTTTCCGCGTGACGGGCACCAGCCAGCAGGACTTCGCCCGCACCATCGCTGCGGACACGGTGACCTGGGGCAAGGCCGTGGCCGCCACGGGCTTCAAGGCCGATTGATGGGCTGACTGCCCGGTTGCTCCGTGGGATGGCTGATGCCACTCATGCCCACAACGGGGACTCACACGATGGGTGCCGGCGGAGGCTACTTGCTCGCGGTAGTGGCAGGGGCCGGCAGCTGCAGGTTGGCCTCTTGCACCACCCGAACGCAGTCGCGCAGGTGCTGCTCGCCCAGGTAACGCAGTGTGGCGTAGCCGATGGTGGCGGCCACGGCTTGGCCGGCCAGGGGCACGTATTTAGCGACCTGCTTGGTGGTCAGGCGCAGCCCTACGGTCTGGGTGGCGCGCAGCACCAGCTCCCGCGTGACCAGCTTGCCAATCAGCACCGAGCCCACCAAGCCGACGGCTTTTTGTACTTGCTCGCGCTTGTGGGGGTCGAGTTGGTCGATCTGCTGGGCCGACAGGCCAAACTCAGCATTGATTTGCGGCAACAGGCGCGAGAGCAGGGCAGCGTCCACCGCCCAGTCCAGCCCGGGCACCGGTACTGCGCTGGCCGCGGCGGCGACCAGGGCACGTTTGTGAAGAAGCTTGCGGCTGCGCTGCACGGCCGCGGCAAGGGCCGGATTGCCGGCCGCCATTTGCAAAGAAGTGGGCATGGTCTGTTGTACTTGATGGGTCGCCGGTCAGTAAAGGGGCAAGGCCCTGCCATGCGCCAGGACTCCCCATGGCCCCTCCGCAGGTCTCGGCGCCGTCATGGCTTGCTCTGGATAAGGCTGAACGCCGCCAGCAGCAGCATGGCGCCGACGACCGAGGCGATCCAGCCCGCTGCTTCGCCCTGTTCATACCAACCCATGGCCAACCCGAGGTAGGTGGTCAAGAAGGAACCCGCCACACCGAGCAGAATGGTCATGACCCAGCCCAGTTTGTCATCGCCGGGCTTGAGCGCCCGGGCCAGGAGTCCCACCAGCAGTCCAACGACCAATGTTCCAAGCACTGTTCCCATGATCTTTTCTCCCGCATGCGGCGAAGGCGATCTACAGAATCTAAGGATCAGGGGTGAAGAAACCTGTCGGACAACGGGCATTGCGCGCGTCCCATCGCTGGTAGGCGGCCGGGCAGTCAAGAGCTGCGCCAAGGCCGCTCAAACAGGCATTTCTCAAACAGGTGCGAGCGCAGTACCAGGCCGGATATGTCGTAGTCGGCCGGCGCACAGGCGTAGCGGTTGGCCGGCAAGCTGGCATGGGCCAAGGCCGTGAGCAGAATTTGGCCAGCACCGGCGATGTCTTCACCCAGCTTGCACGCGCAGTTCATCTCGGGTCCGAATAGGTCCTCGTGGGCCACCACCAGCGTGGGGCCAAAACCGATGCCGGCGCTGACGTGCAGCGCGCGCTCCGGCGGCAACACGGCGTTCATGGCATCCAGCGCGCGCAGGGTGTCCAGGGCCGCCTCCAGTGCCTGTTCTGCGGTGGCAAACACGGCAAACAGGTTGTCGGCCTCCTGCTTGATCACTTCGCCGCCGTTGTCGGCGATGGCAGGGCGTGCGGCCTGCTCCATCTGGTGCAGCATCGCCAGAAAGTGGACGATGCCGTGGCGCGCTGTGATGCGCGAGAAGCCGCACATATCGAGCACCAGAATGCCCACGTCCCGCACAAACGCGTTTTCAATCGTGGCATCAATGGCCGCCGCGTCGCCGGGCTGCTGATTGCGAAGCGACAGCAGGCGCCGCAAGAATGCCTTGTCGTGGGGCGTATTGAGGGCGGGGGAGTCCGAGGGCGGAGTGGCAGACATGGGCAGCGGGCTGTGGGCGGTGTCTGACATCGTAGCGCGGCAGGTGCTTGCTGTGCGAGCCTGCCTGCCGGCCTACATTGGGCTGTCTCCACAGAAAAGGAAGACCGATGAAAAGAACCTTCAAGAACCGATCTTTCCCCCTGATCTTTGTGGCTGTCCTCGCCATGGGCGGCGCCTTGGTGGCACCTCACACAGCGGTAGCACAAAGCGGTGACGAGGCTTCGCTTTCGCGCGGCGCTGTGCCGGACACCACGCCGCAGCAGCGCTACCAGACCGCCATCCGCGAGGCGGGCGGCGGCCTCAAGGTCAGCTTGGAAGAATGCCGCGCGATGCCGTCTGGCGAGCGCAGATCTTGTGAGTCCCAGGCTCGGGCGCGTTACCAGTCGGACATGGCCAAAGCGAAGGGCATCCTGCGCGGCGACCCCTCAGCCGGGCCGGTGAACGTGGTGGGGGGCCCGATTCGTGGCACCGAGACGACGTACGAGATTAAAAAATAACCGCAAAGGTGCACGGCGGTTGTGCGCGAAGGGCGCCGCATTGGGGCGCCCAAGGCAAAAGTTATTTGGCGTTGGCCGAATCGTCGGTTGCAGATGCGGCAACGCGGCGCGCGCCATTGAAGCGGCGTGTCCAGTAGCTCACGCCCATGTCTTCCACACGGATTTCGCTGCCGCTGCGGGGAGCGTGGATGAATTTGTTGTTGCCCACGTAAATGCCCACGTGGCTGAAATTGCGGCGCATGGTGTTGAAGAACACCAGATCGCCCGGTTGCAGGTCTTTCTTATCGATGACCTGGGTGGCGGCGGCCTGCTGGTCGGCCCGGCGGGGGAGCAAAAGTCCGACGGTTTGCTCGTACATCGCGCGGACGAAGCCGCTGCAGTCAAAGCCGGTTTCGGCGCTGTTGCCGCCCCGCTTGTACGGCACGCCCAGGAAACCCATGGCGTTGACGACCAGGTTCGAGGCGTTGTCCGCCACGATATGGGCCTTGTCTGCCACCTTGTGGCTCACGTCCTCCAGCCGCGTGAGCAGGCCTTTGTCCGCGATCAAACGGTCCATTTCGTCAGAGTTTGCCGCTTGGGGCGCAGCCTGGGCGGAAGCCGCGCAGGTCAGGAGAAGAATGCAAAGCCATCTGGACATGGGGACGGAGGGTAACACGGTACGCTTACTTATCAAAAATAATTACATTCGCAACCCATTGATTTTGTTCAGAGAAATCAAATCCGGGCTTGGCGGTAGGCGTAAACCACGCGTGCCGGGGGACAGTGCTGGCGGCGTAAAAACAGGTGCGCAGGCCCAATTTTTAGCGGTAGATTGCTTCTCTTCGTGAGAGGAAATGGGTCATGTTTGGAATAAAAATTACGCCCCTGCGGCAGGGTCCAAAGGCCCAAGTTGCTATTTTTTTGGTAGCAATCGGCATTCATGCCAACTGCAGTGCCGATGGCCCACCGCCCGCTGTGTCCCTGGTGCCCGTGGCGAAGGGGCTCGACCACCCATGGGCAGTGGCTTTTCTGCCGGATGGCCAGTTTCTGGTGACGGAGCGGCCGGGGCGAATGCGCGTGGTCAGCCCCAGCGGGCAGGTGAGCCCGGCCTTGATGGGGATGCCCACCGTAGC
>SDXZ01000189.1 GCA_004210805.1 Acidovorax sp. | reverse complement strand
GGGTGAACCGGGCAGTGATGGCATGGGCAGCGCTGAGGGGGTGGGGCTTGCATGATGCCGCAGCGCCCCGGACCGCGGTGCAGCGCGCGGCACTTCGCCCCAGATCATGCACAGGGGCCGGGGGCCGCGGCGCAGCCTGGCTGCCCTGCCCGTTGCGAAGAACCTGTTCAAGATCTTTTCGGGGATCCCGTTGGGGTGCAATCGGGATGAATGGATGCTTCGGACGCGCCGCATGGGCTCATGCCCATGCAAGCAGCCGGGGCGCCACGCACTACCAAGTTCATCGGCCCGATTTCCCTCCAACCCTTCGGGCAAGTGCCTTGCCGGGCGGTCTGAGGCGTTGCTGCGCTTGTGGATAGCCGGCTATCCACTGCGCCCCGCGCCTTGCATCCATCCCGGCAAGGCACTTGCGCGACCCCGAAAAGATCTTGAACAGGTTCTAACTGCCCGCCACCACATCCCGCGCCGCAAACCGCACGCTGAAGATCGCGCCGGGCGGGTGGTGGCCGGGGCGCGCGTCTTCGAGCGTGACCTCGGCCTCGTGTTTGCGCGCGATCTCCAGCACGATGGGCAGGCCCAGGCCCGAGCCATCGGCCTCGCTGCCCAGGGCCCGGTAGAAGGGTTGGAACACCAGTTCGCGCTCGGCCTCGGGCACGCCGGGGCCGGAGTCTTCGACCTGTAGCAGCAGCACATGGCCGAAGGTGTCGGCCAGCACGCGGGCCGTGACGACGCCGGGTTTGGCGGGGGTGGACGGTGTGTAGTTGATGGCGTTGTCGAGCAGGTTGCGCACCAGCTCCTTGAGCAGCGTGGGGTTGCCATCGAGCAGCACGCCGGGCGAGCCGGGCTCGGCGCCGTCGTAGCCCAGGTCGATGTGTTTCTCGAGCGCACGCGGCACCGAGTCGCGCACCACCTCGATCACCAGCCGGGCCAGATCACACGGCTGGCGCGTGATGCCCACCCCGCTGCCTTCGGCGCGCGCCAGGGCCAGCAGCTGGTTGACGGTGTGCGTGGCGCGGATGCTGGACCGGCCGATCTGCTGCAGCGAGCGCTTGAGCTCTTCGGTGCTGGTGCCCTCGCGCTGGGCCAGGTCGGCCTGCATGCGCAGGCCCGCCAGTGGGGTCTTGAGCTGGTGCGCGGCGTCGGCCAGAAAGCGTTTTTGCGTGGCCAGCGAGTCGTTGAGCCGCCGCAGCAGGTCGTTCACCGACGAGACCAGCGGCGCGACTTCGAGCGGCACCGTGCGGTCGTCCAGCGGCGAGAGGTCGTCCGGGTTGCGTGCGCGGATGCGCTGCTCCAGCTGGTTGAGCGGCTGGATGCCCCGCGCCAGCGCCAGCCACACCAGCAGCACGGCGAGCGGCAGGATGACGAACTGCGGCAGCATCACGCCTTTGATGATTTCGGTGGCCAGCACGCTGCGTTTTTCGCGCGTCTCGGCCACCTGCACCAGCGCCATGGGGGTGCCATTGAGCGGCAAGCGCACCCAGATGTAGGCCACGCGGATCTCGATGCCGCGCATCTCGGCGTCGCGCAGGCGCACTTCGCCGGGCATGGCCACTTCATCGCCGGGCGGCTCGGGCAACTCGCGCTCGCCCGACAGGAATTCGCTGCCCGGGCCGATGACCTGGTAGTAGACGATGTCGGAGTCGTCGGCGCGCAGGATCTCGCTGGCGGGCTGTGGCAGGTTGAACTGGACCTTGTTGCCCGCTACCGACACCAGCTGGGCGAGGGCGTGGGCGTTGTATTCGAGCGCGCGGTCGAAGGGCTTGTTGGCCAGGCCCTGCGCCACCAGCCAGGTGAGCGCCAGGCTCACCGGCCACAGCAGCAGCAGCGGCGTGAGCATCCAGTCGAGGATTTCGCCGAACAGGGAGCGCTGCTCGCGCTGGAAGATTTTCAAGGCGGCCGCCGCGGCTGTTTATGAATAAAAATGGCCGCCAGCGCTTTTTCCATAAGCACTATTAGCTATCATTTTTATAGTCAACTCGCAATTTTCTCGAGGCAGTAGCCCAGGCCGCGCACGGTGGCGATGCGGATGGGGCCGCCCTCGATCTTCTTGCGCAGGCGGTGGATGTAGACCTCGATGGCGTTGTTGCTGACCTCTTCGCCCCACTCGCACAGGCGCTCCACCAGTTGCTCCTTGCTCACCAGGCGGCCGGCGCGCTGCAGCAGCACTTCCAACAGGCCCAGCTCGCGCGCCGACAGCTCGATCATCTTGCCGTCGATGGTGGCCACGCGGCCGGCCTGGTCGTACACCAGCGGGCCGTGTTTGATGGCGCTGCTGGTGCCGCCCATGCCGCGGCGTGTGAGGGCCCGCACGCGGGCTTCGAGCTCTTGCAGCGAAAACGGCTTGGCCATGTAGTCGTCGGCGCCAAAGTCCAGCCCCTTGACGCGCTCTTCCACGCTGTCGGCCGCGGTGAGGATGAGCACCGGCAGCGCCGAGCCGCGGCTGCGCAGCTTCTTCAGGACCTCCAGGCCATGCATCTTGGGCAGGCCGAGGTCGAGGATGAGCAGGTCGAATTCGTTGTTGGTGAGGAGGGCGGCGTCGGCCTCGGTGCCGCTGGCCACATGGTCCACCACGGCGCCCGAGGCCCGCAGGGTGCGCAGCAGTCCATCGGCCAGCACCTGGTCGTCTTCGGCAATGAGGATGCGCATGCGGGTGTCTCCTGGTGGATGGCGGCGGTCTGGCGCCGCGCCTTGTGCCGATTCTAGGCGGCGCGGCGCGGCGGGGGAGACCGCGGCCCGCAGCGCCGGGCCACCCGCGGCGCCAGCAGGCAAGGCCGTGCCCGCGCCTTCAGCGCGGATCGTGCGCGAGCAGCTTTTGCAACAAGGTTTTGAGGTCGGCCTGCAGCCGCGCCATGCCCTCGGGGTGCTGGGCGAGCGTGCGCTCGTCCATGTAGAGCCTGCGGTTGATCTCGACCTGGATGCTGTGGCGGTCCAGCGTGGGGTTGCCGTAGCGACGCACCAGCTCCACGCCCTTGTAGGGGTGGTTGTATTCCACGCTGTAGCCACATCCGCGCAGGTGTTCGCAGATCAGCGCCGACAGCGCCGGGCTGGCCGTGGTGCCATCGCGGTCACCGACCACAAAGTCGGCGTGCTCAAGCCCCGGGAACTCGGTGGCAAACCGCCCGGCCACGGCGGGCATGGAGTGGCAGTTGAGGTGCATGCTGTAGCCGTGGCGCGCGTGGGCGGCATCGATGGCCTGGGCCACCGCCGCGTGGTAGGGGCGCCAGCACTGTTCGATGCGCGCGCGCACCTCGGCCACGGTGAGCTGGCGGTTGTAGATCGGCTCGCCTTCGTCGGTGAACTTCCAGACCAGGCCCTTGCCCAGGCGCACTTTGCTGAGCACCTTGGGATCGCTCGAAAGCGGATCGGGCCACTCGGCGTCTAGGAGCGAGGTGTCGAGCTCGGTGGTGTCGCGGTTGGCGTCCAGATAGATGCGCGGAAAGTGCGCCTCGACCCAGGCCGCGCCCAGGGCGGGGGCAAAGGCGTAGATCTTCTCGACGTGGGTGTCTTCGGCGCGGCGCAGGGTGGGCAGGTCGCAGGCGGAGCGGAAATCGGCCGGGTAGCGCGTGCCGCTGTGCGGCGAGTCGAGCACCAGGGGGCTGGTGCCGGCCACGGCGGTGACCATGGGCTCGGGAGGGCTTGCAGTGCCAGGGGAACCGGTGGCGCCCGGCTGGGCCTGCAGGAATCGGTGGTGGATGATTTTCAAGGCTGCATGCATAGGCAGAGTGTGCGCAAAGGGGGGCGGCAGGCCAATCCGCCCAGACCCGAAGGAGACCATGGTTATCCCGAACGGGACAAGCGGTCACCCGGGAGTGGCCGCCGGGCTTTCGGCCCGGCATCAGGGTGTCAGTTCAAAAGTGCTTTGACCAGGGCAAGTGGCGGCCTGGAGGTCAGGCGACCCCGCGCCCCCGGTCAGTCGAGCGAAATTTTGGCGTACGCGGCCACCCGCTTCATCTTGTCGATCTCGCGGCCGATCTGGGCGGTGAAATCCTTGGGAGTGGTGCCCGAGGGGTACAGGCCCTGGCCCGCCAGGCGCTCGCGCACGGCGGGCTCCTTGAGCGCCTGGGCGACGGCCTGCTGAATGCGCTCCACCGCAGCGGGCGGCGTGGCGGCGGGGGCCACCAGGCCAAACCACGAAGGCTCGTTGGCCTGCTGAAAGCCGAGTTCGGCATAGGTCGGCACATCGGGCAGCACATCCAGCCGCTCGGGCCACGACACGGCCAGCGCCTTGAGCTTGCCGGACTTGATGTGTGGCAGCGACGAGGCCACCTGGTCGAAGTACACCGCCACCTGGCCGGCCAGCACGTCGTTGACGGCCGGGCCCGCGCCGCGGTAGGGAATGTGCACCATGGCCGTGCCGGTGCTGCTCTTGAACAGCTCGCCCCACATGTGGCCGATGGTGCCGTTGCCGGGTGTGGCGTACGAGACCTTGCCGGGGTTCGCCTTGAGGTACCTGACCAGATCGGCGAAGTCCTTGACCGGCAGAACAGCCGGGTTGATCACGATGACCCCGGGCGCCTTCACGATCTCGGTCACGCCGACGAAATCCTTGGTGGGGTTGTAGGGCAGCTTGCTGAACACCGCCGGGTTCACGCCATGGGTGGACAGGGTGGCCACGCCGAGCGTCAGCCCGTCGGCCGGGGCGCGGGCCACTTCGGACATGCCGATGGAACCGCCTGCGCCGCCGCGGTTTTCCAGCACCACGGGCTGCTTCAGGATGCGACTGAGCGACTCTTGCAGGCTGCGGGCGGTGATGTCGGTGGCGCCGCCGGGCGGGAAGGGCACGATGATGCGCAGGGGCTTGCCTTCTTGCGCCAAAGACATTCCAGGAACGAAAGATACTGCAGCCAGGGCTGAGAGCAGATGACGGCGTTGCACGGGCGTTTCTCCTATGAAGTGGCTTGAGGTTAAGCGAGGCCTTCGCAACTTCCAAGCAATGTATATGCCTGATAACATTCCAGACTGGAATAATCCTTCCCCCGCTGTCATGTCCTCTCTGCGCCGGCTTTCACCCCCTTTGCACCTGCTGCGCGCGTTCTCCACCGTGACGCGGTTTGGCAGTGTGTCGCGCGCGGCCGAGGCGCTGCACCTCACGCAAAGCGCGGTGAGCAAGCAGATCAAGGAGCTGGAGGGCTGGGTGGGCATTGCGCTGTTTGAACGCAGCCGCAAGCGCCTGGCGCTGACCCCCGCCGGCGAGCGCTACGAAAAGGCCGTGCGTGCCGTGCTGGCGCAGCTGGAGGCCGCGACACTGGAGCTGATCACCAGCGACGACGGGGGCGGCGCGCTGCACCTTTCGAGCCTGCCCACCTTTGCCGCCAAGTGGCTCATCCCGCGGCTGCCGCAGGTGGCGCTGATCGCCCCGCGCACGCGGGTGGCCGACTGGCCCATCCACACCCCGCAGGACCTGGCCAGCCACACGCTGATGCGCCACGTGACGGTGCCCGAGGCCTGGCTGCGCTGGAGCGAAACCCACGGTGTGGCGGGCACCATCGACCCATTGGCCGGGCCGCAGTTTGACCAATTCCAGACCATGATCCGCGCGGTGATGGCCGGCATGGGTCTGGCCCTGGTGCCGCGCTGCCTGGTGCAGGACGAGATCAACGGCGGGCTGGTGCGCGAGCCGCTGGCCGACCAGCCGCTGCGGGGCGGCTACCAGAGCGACATGGGCTACTGGTTTTGCTACCCCGAAGGCCGCACGCAGCTGCACGCACTGCAGTGTTTTCGGCAGTGGCTGCTGGCGTGCGCGTCGCCCGCTGGCGAGAGCGCGCTTCCTTCGCTTGCACCGGGCACAGGGCCCAGCGCGTTCGCCCCGCTGTGATCCCCTGCTGACGGCAAGCCTATCGTCAACGGTTGTTGACGCCACGCACATTCGTCAACTACAGTTGACGAATGCAGACCCCGCCCGCACTTCCCTCCCCCGACGACCCGGACGCCGCGCTGGCGGCCGTGGTGGCCTTGCGCCTCATGGCCGACCGGCTTGAAGCGGCGGCCGTGGCGTCGGCGCTGCAGCAAGGCTGGTCGTGGGCAAAGATTGCGCAGGCGCTGGGCGTGAGCAAACAGGCCGCCCACAAGCGCCTGGCAGGCCAGGTCGGCCGTCCCCCATCCCCCTGAACCGCAAGGAGTTGTGATTCCCATGTTCCAACGCATCCGTGACCACCTGCAAAGCATGCGCACCCTGCAGCGCCTGTGTACTGGCGCCGAGGACCACGCCCGCACCCGCGGCAGCCGTGCGCCCGGGGCCGAGCACTTCCTCTTGGCCGCGCTGGATCTGCCCGACGGCTCGGCGCGCCGCGTGTTTGAACGCCTGGGCGCCGATCCCGCCGCCGTGCCCGCCGCCATCGAGCAGCAGTACCGCGATGCACTGCAAGGCCTGGGAATTGATGCGCCCTTGCCGGAGGCCGTGCCCACCACCGCTGCGCGGCCAAACCTCTACCGAGCTCAGCCATCGGGCGAGGAGCTGGTGCAGGCGCTGGCCCAATCGCGCAAGGGGCAGCCCGGGCCGCTGCGCGGCGCGCATGTGGTGGCGTTGGTCGCCAACATGCCGCAGGGCGTGGCCGCGCGCACGCTGCGGGCGATGCAGCTGGATGCTTCGCAACTGGCCGCTGCCGCCCGGGCCGAGGCCCAGGCCCAGGCCTAGACGCAGATCGCCGCGACTTCTTTGCCCAAAGCCGTGGGGCCGCGCACCGGCCGGTCAATCCGTGCGGCTGGGGCCGGGCCACTGTGCGTCGCCGCCCGCATACGCCTCAAGCCCGATCGCCACCACGGTGGCCACGTCGTTGCCCACTTCGGCGCGGAACTCGGCTTCGGCCTGCGCCACCGCGTCACGGAACGCCTGCAGCCAGGCCAGCCCCGTGGGCGTGAACCGCACGCGCCGGGCGCGCGCATCGAGGGGGTCCGCCTCGCGCGTCACCAGCCCCCAGGCTTCGCACTGGTCCACCAGGTTGGCCATGGCCTGCTTGGTCATGCCCGCGCGCTGGGCCAGGTCGGTCAGCCGGTCGCCCTGCAGCGCCAGGTGGCGGGTGATGTGCACGTGGGCGGCCGTCACCTGGTCGCGCGCCGCCAGGTTGGACAGCGCCAGCGGCACCTCGACGTTGCGTGCCATCAGCTGCAACACCCGCGCGTCGAACCGCCGCATCGCATGGCCGAACAGGCGGCCCAGATGGGTCTGGCGCCAGCCGTCGTCGGCAGGTGTGAGAAGGATTTGTTCAGACATGGAATTAAGTCAAGCAAACTGACTAAATTATGCTTGAATGCAATACAACAGCTCGCATAAACTACTGTTCAAGCATCCAGCCTGTGATTAACCGCAGAGCGATGCAAGCATCTAACCTGTTGTTTCTCAAGGAGTTTTTCATGGACGTCGCAGTCAAAGGCACCAACCCCGCATTGCCAGTGAACACCGAAAAGGCCAAGGCTTTGGCGGCGGCGCTGGCCCAGATCGAAAAGCAGTTCGGCAAGGGCACGATCATGCGCCTGGGTGAAGGCGAGGTGATCGAAGACATCCAGGTGGTGTCCACCGGCTCGCTGGGCCTGGACATCGCCCTGGGCGTGGGCGGCCTGCCCCGTGGCCGCGTGGTGGAAATCTATGGCCCGGAATCGTCGGGCAAGACCACGCTCACGCTGCAGGTGATTGCCGAGATGCAAAAACAAGGCGGCACCTGCGCGTTTGTCGACGCAGAACACGCCCTGGATGTGCAGTACGCCCAAAAGCTGGGTGTGCAGCTGTCCGACCTGCTGATCAGCCAGCCGGACACCGGCGAGCAAGCGCTGGAAATCGTGGACAGCCTGGTGCGCTCGGGCGCCGTGGACCTGATCGTGGTCGACTCGGTCGCCGCGCTCACGCCCAAGGCCGAAATCGAAGGCGAGATGGGCGACAGCCTGCCCGGCCTGCAGGCCCGCCTGATGAGCCAGGCGCTGCGCAAGCTGACCGCCACGATCAAGAAGACCAATTGCATGGTCATCTTCATCAACCAGATCCGCATGAAGATCGGCGTGATGTTCGGCAGCCCCGAAACCACTACCGGTGGCAATGCGCTCAAGTTCTACGCCTCTGTGCGCCTCGATATCCGCCGCACCGGCACCATCAAGAAGGGCGACGAAGCCATCGGCAACGAGACCAAGGTGAAGGTGGTCAAGAACAAGGTATCGCCCCCGTTCAAGACGGCCGAGTTCGACATCCTGTTCGGCGAGGGCATCAGCCGCGAGGGCGAGATCATCGACATGGGCGTGACCGCCAAGATCGTCGAGAAGTCGGGTGCCTGGTATGCCTACAACGGCGAGAAGATCGGCCAGGGCCGCGACAACGCACGGGAGTTCCTGCGCGAAAACTCGGACCTCGCCCGCGAGATCGAGAACAAGGTGCGCGAGAGCCTGGGCATTGCGCTGCTGCCGCCCGCATTGACTCCAGCCAAGGCACCCGCCAAGGCTGCGGACGAAGCGTAAGCCGAGGCGCCGCTGCGATAAAGCAAGGCGCCAGGGCGGGGCGTGCACCGCCCGCGGCACTGGCAACGGCCAAACTGCAGACGGGGTGCCAGTCCGGGTGAACCGGGATCGGTCAAGAAAGTCGGCGAGCAGCTTTTCATTGCAAGGCTGCTCGCCGCGTTGTTCTCCGCCCGTGGTGCAGACGAGGCGTGCGTGGGACCGATCACAGTTGCGAAAACACGGGGTGTGCAAACGCCGGGCAGGCCCGCATTGAGCGGGCGCCCAGGGCCTTGCCGTCCGAAGCGGCAAACCCGCGGCCCCCCCGGGGCCATCGCAGCTGATTTTTTGGCAAAAAAGCCTGCTAGCGCTTGCTAATCAAGCGCTAAAAGCTATCAATTTAGGAGCATCTGCCTGCCATGGGTTTCACCACGCTGTCACTCAAGGGCCGCGCACTGCGCCTGCTGAGCCAGCGGGAGCATTCGCGCAGCGAGCTGTCCACCAAGCTGGCGCCGCATGCCGAGAGCCCCGAGGAGCTGACGGCGTTGCTGGACTGGCTGGTGGAGCACGACTGGCTGAGCGACCAGCGCGCCGCCCAGTCCCTGGTACACCGCCGCGGCCCGCGCCTGGGCGCCGCCCGCCTGGCCCAAGAGCTGCGCACAAAGGGCGTGTCTGACGACCTGGTGCGCGAAGCCACCGCCCCGCTGCTGGCCACCGAGGTGCAGCGCGCCCGCGACGTGTGGCAGCGCAAGTTTGGCGAGGCGCCGCAGGATGTGAAGGAACGCTCGCGCCAGGTCCGTTTTCTGATGGCGCGTGGTTTCACGATGTTTGCGATTCAAAAAGCGATTCGGGGCGAGGCCGGCGAAGACTTGGACAGCGAAGATCTCGGCAACGCATGACGGCTCCGCGGTAGCGGTGCAGGGTTGCGCGCCTTGCTCCATGCGCTGGCGCCGGGCAAAGCAGCGGCTTGCCCGCGGGGCGATGCGCCCACGGCTGTGATCGCTTGGACTTGAGCCAGTGCGGAATGGGTGACACCGCCCTGGCGTGAACGTTGCGGCTTACCCGTTTTGCGTTATGGACAGCGCACCAACAAACAATGCGGTGCGGCTGACCTGCCAACGCTCCAGTCAACGCTGGGCTGGCGGATTAGCCGCAGCAACAGCAGGGCTGGCGGGCGCCGCCGCAGCCAGGACCTCGGGCGGCAGCGGCATCCACCGGGCGTCCAGACCGTTCGGGTCCACCACGTACACGATGGCCTGGCCTGCGCCCCGGTCGCTCAGGATGCCGGTGATCCACGGGGCGTGTGCAGACACACTGCCGGGCACAGGGTGGACGCTGTCCTGCGACACCACCCCCACGAGGCGCTCCACCAGCAGCACCACGGGCCGGCCCTGGCTCATCACCACCACCGCCACGGCCCGCCGCGGGTCGGGCAAGGCAGACAGGCCCGCAATGCGGCAGGCGTCGTACGCCGGCGCCATGCGGGTGCCGCCTTCGTGGACGATCTCCAGCATGCCTGCCAGCTGCGCCGGACCAGGCACCTGCACCAGCCGCGCGGCGGACATGGCCTGCTGCACATGCACGCTGTCGATGGCCAGCAGCAAGGCGCCACAGGCCACCACGCCATAGCGGCGCACGTTGCCGCCGGGCCCTTGGGTGGACGATTGCGGCAAGGCCAGCGCGCTGCTGCTCACCGGCGCGGGCCGCACGGGCATCAGCAACACGGAGTACACCGGTTCGCGGTAGCCATCATCGCGTTTGAATTCGCGGTAGCCGGTGCTGACCGCTACACCCGCCAGGTAGTCCCGCCCTTGCCAGTGCACGCGCTGCGCGGTGGCAGGCATGGCAGGTACACCGGCCACGGACAGTGTTTTTGCGGCGGTGCCGGTCTGCCGCTGTAGGGCGGGCGTGGGGGCTGCAGAGGCCGCGGCACGCGCGATATCCGCCACAAACGGCAGCACAGAGGGTGCGGCGCCTGGGGCGGCCTCCGCGCCGTCCTCTTCGGCGCTGGCCAGCACGCGGCCCTGTGCATCGGTGAAGAAGCCGCGCAGCGCTTGGCCCTGCGGCAGCGCGTCGCGCAGCATGGCTTTGAGCTCGGTGGCGCAATTGAACGCCAGCGCGATGCCGCCCAGCACCGGGCCACCCGGCGCGGCACGCAACGCGGCGCAGTACACGTAGGCGGGCAGTCCGTCGGCCAGCGCCTGGGGCTGCATGGGCGACACGGCGTAGGCCTGGGCGCCCTGCAACGCCAGGGTGCGCCGCACCAGGTCGGCATCGAGTTGAAGGTCGGCAGGCAGCGTGTGGGCATCGCAAGACACGGCCACCACGCGCCCCTGGCGGTCAAACAGCGCCACGCGCCGGTACACCGTGTAGAGGCCGTTGAGGTGCGCGAGGATCTGTGCCGCACGCTGCGCCGCCGCGGCAGCCTGCTCTGGGGCGCCACGCGCTTGCAGACCTTCGAGTGCATGGGCCAGTTCTTCGGACAGCGCCCACCAGCGGCAGTCGTTGGCGCGTTCGTAGAGGTTGCGGTCCATGATGCGGACCGCCAGGCCGGCATGAGCCTTCATCTCGGCGCGGCGCCCTGCCAGCAGCAGCCCCCGCAGCTCCTGAATGGCGGCGTCAAAAACGGCAATGGTGTCCTTGCCGGTGCGCCCGATCTGGTCGAACACGGCATGGATCGACGAGCCTGTGCTGGCCGCCGACTCGGCCACCTTGCCATTCCAGATCACGCGGGTGAGGCCCTCTTCGATGGCGCGGGCGCGCTCGACGATGGCGCGCAGCATGGGATCGTCCAGCTCCATGGCGGTGACCGGCGCCGAGGCCTGCGCACCCACGGCTCCAGGCGCTGTGTGCGAGGCGGCGCCCGCTGCAGCAGCGCTGTCGCCACCTTGCTCGCCCTTGAACGCCGTATCCAGCCGCACCAGCGCCACCGCCCGCCAGGGCAGGCCTTGGTAACCCTGGTAGCCGCGGGTGGTGCGCGCCTGCGCCAGATAGTCGTGGCCCCGGTGCGTGCAGGGGCGGGCATCGAGTTGCCGCAGCGAGCCGGTGGCCAGGACCTCGCCCACCGCAAATTCGGCGGGCTTGCTGGACGCAATGACGCGGTCGCCTTCATCCACCAGCAACAACGCCACGCGGTCGTCAGGGTCGCGCAGGTCGGCAAAAATCGACTCCAGCTCGGAGCGGAGCCCAAAGCGCAGCACCACGGCACCGCAGGCCCGCCCGTGAGCCGACGCGACCCGGTGCACATACAACAGCAGATCGCCTTCGCCGGGGCACCAGGCCGAGGCGCCATAGTGCTCACCGTAGCCCGGGCGGTCCATCGCGCCGCGCCACCAGGCCGGTTCCGGCGCCTCCGGGGCCCCGTCAGGCTGCGGATGCGCTTGCAGGCCCAGCAACGGATGCGCAAAGGCATCAAGCAGCAGGATGTCGTCATAGACGGTGTACTTGGCGCGGTACTCCTGCAGCCGGCGGCGCAGCAGCGTGGCGGTATCGGGGTCGGCGCTGTCCCCGGCAGATTCCACAAACGCCACCAGCGGGCCATCGGTGGCGATGAAGCCCACATCGGCCGTGCGCTCGAAAAGGTTGCGCACCAGGATGTCGATGGCCACCTGCGCCCGCGACGCCAGGTCGCCCAGGCGATTGCTCAGGTGGGTGGTGGCAATGTGCTCCACCATTTCCTCTGCGAGCGTGGCAAACGCAGTGCGCGTCTGGTCCAGGGTATGGAGGAAACCCACCGCCTCGCCCGGACAGACGATGCGCGCAGTGGTGTCGATGACCTCCCAGCGCAGGTCCAGGCGCTGCAACGCAGCTTCGAGCTTTTGCAGCGACCGCATCTGCGGCGCCACGATGTCGTAAGACAGTGGAAAACCCATCAGCCCCCCCCAAAAACATATGGCCGGTGCCGGTGGTGGCGCCATGCGCTGTCAGTGTTGTGAAGTCAGCTTAAACGATTCCGATGAGGGCCCCTAAAAGAAAACGCGCCCGGAAAGGGCGCGTTAAAAACGACTGCGGAACGCCGCAGAGAAAGCAAAGTCGACGGGTTTCAGACGCCCAGCATGAGCTGCAGGTTCTGCACCGCCGCGCCGCTTGCGCCCTTGCCCAGGTTGTCCAGGCGCGCGATCAACACAGCGTGCCGGTGTTCTTCGTTGGCAAACACCCGCAGTTCGAGCTTGTTGGTGTCGTTGAGCGCTGTGGCATCGAGCTTGCCGTCGGCCGTGGGCGGCAGCACGCTGACCCATTGCTCGGGCGTATTGCTCTTGGCGTAGTGGGCCGCCAGCGCGTCGTGCAGATCGGCGGCCTTGGGGGCGCCGGGGAGCAGGTCCAGGTGCAGCGGCAACTGCACCAGCATGCCCTGGCGGAAGTTGCCCACCGAGGGCACGAAGATGGGCCGGCGGGTGATGCCCGTGTAGCGCATGATTTCGGGCAGGTGCTTGTGCTGCAGGGTCAGCGCGTAGGCCTCGAACAGCGGCGCCGTGCCGGCTTCATACGCTTCGATCATGGGACGGCCACCGCCCGAGTAGCCGCTGACCGAAGGCAGCGCGAGCGGGAAATCCTTGGGTACCAGGCCCGCATCCACCAGGGGTCGCAGCAGCGCAATCGCGCCTGTGGCGTAGCAGCCGGGGTTGGACACGCGGTCCGCCTGAGCCACGGCCTCGCGCTGGCCAGCAGCCAACTCCGGAAACCCAAACACCCAGCCGGGCGCCGTGCGGTGGGCGGTGCTGGCATCGATCACCTTGACCTTGCGGCCGGTGCTCTGCGCAATTGCATCCACCATGGCCACAGTCTCGCGCGCGGCGTCGTCATGCAGGCACAGGATCACCAGATCCACGCCGGCAATCAGGTCGCGCTTGGCGGCCGGGTCCTTGCGCAACTCGGGCGCAATGCTGACCAATTCGATCTGCGGCATGGCCTGCAGGCGTTCGCGGATCTGCAGGCCCGTGGTGCCGGCTTCGCCATCGATAAAGACTCTGGACATGGGGTGGGTGCTCCTGCAAAAAGGGGTGGCAAGTCTGCCGAGGATACGCACAACAGGGCTGAAAACAGCCTCCTTAGAGGCGGCTGCGCCGTCAGTTATGCACAGGAATGGTGCATTGCAACATGATACAGTCGCGGGTTGCCATGTCCCAAGCCCGCGGCCAGACATTTTGTTGTTCATGGTAAACGGGTAACCACCACCCTTCCCTGAGAGAGACCTCATGAAGATTCACGAATACCAAGGCAAGGAAATCTTGCGCAATTTTGGTGTGCCCGTTCCGCGCGGCATTCCCGCATT
>SDXZ01000356.1 GCA_004210805.1 Acidovorax sp. | reverse complement strand
TGGGGCAGCGTGTGCGCAAACAGGTTGTAGGTGCCGCCGTAGAGCGTGCTGGCCGACACGATGTTGTCGCCCGCCTCGGCAATGGTCTGGATGGCGTAGGTGATGGCCGCCATGCCCGAGGCCACGCCCAGTGCCGCGATGCCGCCTTCGAGCGCCGCCACGCGCTTTTCCAGCACGTCGGTCGTGGGGTTCATGATGCGGGTGTAGATATTGCCCGGCACCTTCAGGTCGAACAAATCCGCGCCGTGCTGGGCGCTGTCAAACGCGTACGCCACCGTCTGGTAGATGGGCACGGCCACGGCCTTGGTGGTGGGGTCGGGCGAGTAGCCTGCGTGGACGGCAAGGGTTTCGATCTTCATGCGGAGGAGTCTCCCGTTGGGTGGAATGAGAACGCTGACACGGGCGCCCGCGGCAAGGATGCGCGCAGGCGGCAGCGGCCATTCTTGCACCGGGGCGGTGCGCATGGGTCGAATCGTTGGCTATGAGCTTATGCGCTCAGCGCACGCCGGGCTCAGACTCAATGCGGGCTCAGTACAGGCTCGATGCAGGAGCACTCCAGCCTGCAAATTTCTGATCAAAAAATGCCTCTGGCGCTTGATGAGAAAGCGCTAGGTGCTATTATTTTGATAGCGATTTGCCCGCTGGGCGCGCACGGTAGAACTGCAGCGGCACGGCCAGCGCCTCGGTCTCCTTGGCGTGCTGGTTGAGCACCGACTTCTTCATCTTGCCCACCACGTGCATCTCGCACGGCTTGCAGTCAAAGCGCAGGGTGAGTTTTTCCTTGCCGTTGATCAGCATCAAAGGCTCTGCCTTGATGGTGCCCTGGACGCCCGTCACGCCCTTGGCCTGCTTAGGGCACAGGCTCATCGAAAAGCGCACGCAGTGCTTGGTGATCATGAGGCTGACTTCGCCTTCCTCCTCGTGCGCCTCGTAGGCCGCATCGATCACCTTCACGCCGTGGCGCACATAGAAGTCGTGCGCCTTCTGGTTGAACACGTTGCCCAGGAACGAGAGCGTGTCGTCGGGGTAGGGCACGGGCGGGTCCACCGGCACCGCACGCTGCAAGCGCGCAAAGTTGCGCGCGCGGCAACCTTCCAGGTCGGCCAGCGCATCGCGGCGCAGCGCGTTGAGGACTGACGCGGGCACGAACCAGGGTTCGGAAAGTTGCAGCGCAATGTCGTGCACCGCGAAGATGGTGGCGCCGAAGCGGCCCAGTTGCTCGCGCAGGCTGGCTTCGGCCTTTGCTGTGTCGGTGGCGCGCTGGTGCGCGTGCTGCACCTCGGCGCAGCCCACGTTGCCGTCTTCGTCGGTCAGCATCAGGCTAAAGCCTGATGGCGTTTCGCTCAGGTGCGCCCACAGGCCGATGCGGCGGTCGCTGGACTTTTTCTCCAGCGTGCGCACCCAGTCCATGTCGCGGTTGCGGTTGACCTCGGTGCCTTTGCGCAGGTCCTTGAAGCCGTCCATCGGGTCCTTGGGGTACACCCGCCACTGGCCCACGCTGCGTGCCGACACGGGCTCCGCCACGTTGATCGCCATGCCCACCAGTTCCTTGTGCAGGTCGTAGTAGCACAGGCCGTCGCCGTTGTGCAGCACGGTGGCCGGGTCGCTCACCTCCAGCTCGACAAAGTCGGGCCCCACCTTGGTCACCCAGCCGATGGCCTGGCCGGGGTTCTTGGGGGTGTCGAAGGCGCCGATGTCTTCCTTGCGGCCGGTCACGAAGTAGTCGGTGAACTCGCGGTTGAAGTTCTGCAGCGGGTCGGGCGTGAAGGTGAAGGTGGTGGCGCC
>SDXZ01000015.1 GCA_004210805.1 Acidovorax sp. | reverse complement strand
TTCATCGAGGCCTACCAAAAGCGCTTCAAGGTGGCCCTGCGCCCCGGCCTGCCGCGCTTTTGCGGCGGCCTGGCCGGCTACTTCGGCTACGACGCGGTGCGTTACATCGAAAAGAAGCTGGAAGACACCTGCCCGCCCGACACCCTGGGCTGCCCCGACATCCTGCTGCTGCAGTGCGAAGAGCTCGCCGTCATCGACAACCTGTCGGGCAAGCTCTACCTCATCGTCTACGCCGACCCGGCCCAGCCCGAGGCGTACGCCAAGGCCAAGAAGCGCCTGCGCGACCTGAAGGAGCAGCTCAAATATTCGGTGAGCGCGCCCATCGTCAAGCCCACCGAAAGCCACCCCGCGCAGCGCGATTTCTCCAAGGCCGACTATCTGGCCGCCGTGGACCGCGCCAAGGAGCTGATCGCCGCCGGCGACTTCATGCAGGTGCAAGTCGGCCAGCGCATCCACAAGCGCTACACCGAAAGCCCTCTCTCGCTGTACCGCGCGCTGCGATCGCTGAACCCGTCGCCGTACATGTATTTCTACGACTTCGGCGACTTCCACGTGGTGGGCGCTAGCCCCGAGATCCTGGTGCGCCAGGAGAACACGCCCGACGGACAAAAGATCACCATCCGCCCCCTGGCCGGCACGCGCCCCCGCGGCGCCACGCTCGAGAAAGACAAGGCCGCCGAGGTCGAGCTCATCAACGATCCCAAGGAGCGCGCCGAGCACGTGATGCTGATCGACCTGGCGCGCAACGACATCGGCCGCATCGCCAAGACCGGCACCGTGAAGGTGACCGAGGCCTTCGCCATCGAGCGCTACAGCCATGTGATGCACATCGTGAGCAACGTGGAAGGCATCCTCAACGACGGCATGACGGCCATCGACGTGCTCAAGGCCACCTTCCCGGCCGGCACGCTCACCGGCGCGCCCAAGGTGCATGCGATGGAACTCATCGACCAGCTCGAACCCACCAAGCGCGGCCTGTACGGCGGCGCCTGCGGCTACCTGAGCTACGCCGGCGACATGGACGTGGCCATCGCGATCCGCACCGGCATCATCAAGAACGGCACGCTCTACGTGCAGGCAGCGGCTGGCGTGGTGGCCGACTCGGTACCCGAGCTGGAATGGAAGGAAACCGAGCACAAGGCCCGCGCCCTGCTGCGCGCTGCCGAACTCGTCGAGGAGGGGCTGGAATGAGCAACGTGATCCACACCCCCCACGCCCACGCCACCGCACAGGCCACGACACACGGCACCACACAGGCCCTCGACAAGGTGCAGGACTGCACCACCATGGCCGAGGTGCGTGCGCGCATCGATGCGCTCGACGACGTGCTCGTGCCCTTGCTCGTGGAGCGCAGCGGCTACATGACTCAGGCTGCCCGCATCAAGCAAAGCGACACGCAGGTGCGCGACGTGGCCCGCATCGAGGCCATCGTGCGCCGCGTGCGCGCCACGGCCCAGGCCGAAGGTGGCCAACCCGACCTGATCGAAGCCATCTACCGCGGCATCATGGAAGCCTCCATTGCCTACGAACACCGCGAGTTCGCGCGCCTACGCGCCGGGCACGCCAGCGACGCGGCCGCACAGACCGCAGGGAGCGCAGCATGAAACTCTTGATGGTCGACAACTACGACAGCTTCACCTACAACATCGTGCAGTACTTCGGCGAGCTGGGTGCCGATGTCGAGGTGTTCCGCAACGACGAGATCACCCTCGAAGGCATCGCGCAGCGCGCCCCCGACCGCCTGGTGATCTCGCCCGGCCCGTGCTCGCCGGCCGAGGCCGGCATCTCGGTGGCGGCGATCCAGCACTTCGCGGGCAAGCTGCCCATCCTCGGGGTGTGCCTGGGCCACCAGAGCATCGGCGCAGCGTTCGGCGGCACCATCGTCCGCGCGCAAGAGCTGATGCACGGCAAGACCAGCGTCATCACCACCACGCAGCAGGGCGTGTTCGCGGGCCTGCCCGAAAAATTCACCGTGAACCGCTACCACTCGCTGGCCATCGAGCGCGCCGCCTGCCCCGACGTGCTGCAGGTCACGGCCTGGACGGATGACGGCGAGATCATGGGCGTGCGCCACAAGGAGCTGGCCATCGAGGGCGTGCAGTTCCACCCCGAAAGCATCCTCACCGAGCACGGGCACGCGATGCTGAAGAACTTCCTGGAGCAGCGCGCATGACGGCGCCGGCCGATGCTGCAGCAGCGTCGGGCTCGTTCGCCCAGCTGTTCCAGTACAAGCGCTGGGCCAACGGCGAGCTGCTCGCGCTGGGCGAGGCGTCACAGGCGGCATTGCCCGCCGAAGACCACCGGCTCTTCGTGCGCATCCTGAACCACACGTACGTGGTGGACCGCATCTTCGCGAGCCACCTGCAGGGCCTGCCGCAGACCGCCTACGCAGCCACCAACACCGAGGAGACACCGGCGCTGCCAACGCTGCGTCAGGCGGTTCGCGCGTCGGACGACTGGTACCTGCAATACACCGGTGGCCTCACCGCGGACCAGCTGGCCGAGCCCGTGCAGTTCCGCTTCACCGACGGCGATACCGGCACCATGACGCGGGCCGAGATCCTGAACCACGTCGTGGTGCATGGCACCTACCACCGGGGCGCGGCCGGTCGCATCCTGGCGGGGCATGCAGTGCCGCTGCCGCGCGACTCGCTCACCACCTTCCTGCACCGCCTGCAACCGGAACGACGCTGGTCGTAACACCATGCCCGACAGCCACCAACTGCTCATGTTCATCGCGGCCGGCTGGCTGCTGAACCTCACGCCCGGCCCGGACGTGCTCTACATCGTGTCCAACGCCCTCAAGTCCGGCACCCGCGCGGGCATCGTCGCGGGCCTGGGCATCACGGCCGGGTGCTTCGTGCACATCTTCGCGGCTGCCGTGGGCGTGGGCGCGCTGCTGGCCACCTCGGCCACGGCGTTCACCGTGCTCAAGTGGGTGGGCGCGGCCTACCTCATGTGGATGGGCGTGCGCATGCTGCTGTCCAAGCCCTCGGGCGACGGCGGCAGCGCTGCCGCACTGGCGGCCGCCAAAGCATCTGCCGACGAGGTGGCCACGCCGCTGTCCAAGGTCTTCATGGGCGGCTTCTGGACCAACGTGCTCAACCCCAAGGTCGCCATCTTCTTCCTCGCATTCGTGCCGCAGTTCATCGCGCCGGGCGCCGAGAACAAGGCGCTGACCTTTGTGCTGCTGGGCGTGCTGTTCAACATCAATGCCATCCCGGTGAACACGGGATGGGCGCTGGCTGCATCGTGGATGGCGCGCCGCATGGGCGCGGTGCAGCGCGGCATGCACTGGCTCGATCGCATTGCAGGCGCGATGTTCATCGGCTTTGGCCTGAAGCTCGCCCTCACAGACCAGCCATCGCCTTGAACTAGACATACACCGTCGAAAAGACACTGGAGACACCATGTCCATCACCCCCCAGGAAGCGCTGCAGCGCACCATCGAGCACCGCGAAATCTTTCATGACGAGATGCTGCACCTCATGCGCATGATCATGAGCGGCGAACTCTCGCCCGTCATGACGGCGGCCATCGTCACCGGCCTGCGCGTCAAGAAGGAAACCATCGGCGAGATCACCGCCGCCGCGCAGGTGATGCGCGAGTTCTCCACCAAGGTCCATGTGGAGGGCAGCAAGCATCTGGTGGACATCGTGGGCACGGGCGGCGACGGTGCCAACACCTTCAACATCTCCACCTGCTCCATGTTCGTGGCCGCTGCGGCGGGCGCCAAGGTCAGCAAGCATGGCGGGCGCGGTGTTTCCAGCAAAAGTGGCAGCGCGGATGTGATGGAGGCCCTGGGCATCCACATCAACCTCAAGCCCGAACAGATCGCGCAGTGCATTGCAGAGGTCGGCATCGGCTTCATGTTCGCGCCCAACCACCACCCGGCCATGAAGAATGTGGCCCCGGTGCGCAAGGAGCTGGGGGTGCGCACCATCTTCAACATCCTGGGCCCGCTGACCAACCCCGCAGGCGCGCCCAACATCCTGATGGGCGTGTTCCACCCCGATCTCGTCGGCATCCAGGTGCGCGCACTGCAGCGCCTGGGCGCCGAACACGCCATGGTGGTCTACGGCCGCGACGGCATGGACGAGGTGAGCCTGGGCGCAGCCACGCTGGTGGGCGAGCTGAAAAACGGCCAGATCACCGAGTACGAAATCCACCCCGAGGACTTCGGCCTGGCCATGTCCAGCAACCGTGCCTTGAAGGTCGAGACGCCCGAGCAGTCGCGCGAGATGCTGATCGGCGTGCTCAAGGGCGAGCCCGGCGCCGCGCAGGACATCGTTTGCCTGAACGCGGGCGTAGCGCTGTATGCGGCCAATGTGGTCGACTCGGTGCCTGCGGGGCTGGCCAAGGCCCGCGCCGCGATTGCGTCCGGCGCCGCGCTGGCCAAGCTGGAACAAATGGTCACGCGCACGCATGCGCTGGCAGGTGTTGCTGCTTGAACGGCAGGCCTGCAACCCCCACAACAAAGGTTTTCCCATGAGCGACATCCTCAACAAGATCGTGGCCGTCAAGCACGAAGAAGTGGCCGCTGCCAAGAAGCGCATGCCCATTGACGCCGTCCGTGCCGATGCCGAGAGCCGCGTGCTCACGCGCGACTTTGAAGGCGCTCTGCGCGCCAAGATCGCCAAGGGCCAAGCAGCGGTGATTGCCGAGGTCAAGAAGGCCAGCCCCAGCAAGGGCGTGCTGCGCGCCGACTTCATCCCTGCCGACATCGCACAGAGCTACGCCGATGGCGACGGCAAGGTGAGCGCGGCCTGCCTGTCGGTGCTGACGGACAAGCAGTTCTTTCAAGGCAGCGTGGACTACCTCAAGCAAGCGCGTGCCAGCTGCCAGCTGCCGGTGCTGCGCAAGGATTTCATGGTCGATGCGTACCAGATCTATGAGTCGCGGGCGATGGGCGCCGATGCCATCTTGCTGATCGCGGCCAGCCTGGACGACGCCCAGATGGCCGACTTTGAGGCGATTGCGCGCAGCCTGGACATGGCGGTGCTGGTGGAGGTGCACGACGGCGCCGAACTCACGCGCGCGCTCAGGCTCAAGACGCCGCTGGTGGGCATCAACAACCGCAACCTGCGCACCTTCGAGGTCTCGCTGGACACCACGCTCGGCCTGCTCAAGGATGTGCCGGCCGACCGGCTGCTGGTCACCGAGTCGGGCATCCTCGCGCCCGACGACGTCAAGCGCATGCGCGATGCGGGCGTGCACGCATTTTTGGTGGGCGAGGCGTTCATGCGTGCGCCGGAGCCGGGCGAAGCACTGGCGAAGCTCTTCGCGTAATCAAGGTTAATGCCCATATTTTGATAGCGTTTTGCGCTTATCCATCAAGCGCTAGAGGCATTTTTGACCATGAATAACGCCGTGGCAGACTCCACCCAACTGCAGACCGCCGACCCCACGCAATGGCCGGTGGCGCCCGGCTGGCAGCCGCTGGTCGATGACTTCTTTGCCGGAGCGCGCGGCCAGTCGCTGCGCGCCTTTTTGCAGTCGCGCCTCGATGCAGGCGCCGTCATCTTTCCGCCCCGCCCACTGCGTGCCCTGGAGCTGACGCCACCCGACGAGGTGCGCGTGGTCATCCTGGGCCAGGACCCGTACCACGGCCGCGGCCAGGCCGAGGGGCTGGCCTTCTCGGTGGCGCCGGGCGTGCGCCTGCCGCCCTCGCTGCAGAACATCTTCAAGGAAATGCAGCGCGACCTGGGCGTGGCGCCTCCGCCGTTTCCCCAGCCCGGCGGCAGCCTGGTGAAGTGGGCGAAGAACGGCGTGCTGCTGCTCAACACCGGCCTCACGGTGGAAGAAGGCCAGCCCGCCAGCCACGCCGGCAAGGGCTGGGAGGCCCTGACCGATGCCGTCATCCGCCATGTAGCCGAGGGCGAGCGGCCCGTGGTGTTCATGCTCTGGGGCTCGCATGCGCAGGGAAAGCGTGCACTGATTCCCCAGGACCGGGGCCACTTGCTGCTCATGTCCAACCACCCCTCGCCGCTGTCGGCCCTGCGCCCACCCGTGCCGTTCATCGGCAACGGGCATTTCAGCCAGGCGCGGGATTTTCGGGCGCTGCACGGGTACTGACTGGCCCACTGGCTGTCGGCCTCGCACGATGCCCTTGCAACACTGCGTCAGATCGTGACCGTTTCTGCGGGACGAAGGGACCCTCCATGACAGACGCTGACATCGAAGACCGCATCTTCTCCCTGCTGGCGCTGCGCCAGCCCGGCGCGACCATCTGCCCGTCGGAGGTGGCGCGGTCACTGGTGGGGGAAGATGGCGCTTGGCGCGACCACATGCCGCAAATCCGCCAGGTCGCGCAGGCATTGGTGCAGCACCAGCGCCTGCGCGTGACGCGCGGCGGTGTGCCGGTCGATGCGACAGCGCCGGGAGGGCCCATCCGTTTGGGCCTGGCCCAGCCAGAGGGCGGCGCGCCTACCAGCGCCCCGGCAGCCGCTCCTTGAGCAGGTCCAGAAACGCCTGCACGGCCACCGGCAGGCTGCGGCCGGCCAGGGTCTGCACCTCCAGGTCGCGCAGGTCCATGCCCGGGTCGCTGA
The DNA here is from genome assembly GCA_004210805.1 of Acidovorax sp. Lineage (GTDB taxonomy): Bacteria > Pseudomonadota > Gammaproteobacteria > Burkholderiales > Burkholderiaceae_C > Acidovorax. Next base: position 29,270 of record SDXZ01000015.1, on the reverse strand, counting down.
TGGGCAGCGCCACGATGGCGCCCGCGGCCACCAGGTGGCGCGCCGCGATCTCGCTGGCCACCGACAGCCCGCCGCCATGCGCCACGAAGTTGAGCACCGTCTTGGCGTGGTTGCTGATAAGCACAGCTTCGAGCTGCAGGCCCTGGCGGCTGCAGACGATGTCGATCATCTGGCGCACCGTGGTCTCGGCCGGCGGCAGGGCCAGGGGGAATGCGGCCATCTGCGCCAGCGTGACGCTGGCCGCGCCCGCCAGCGCGTGGCCCGGCGGAATCAGCGCCAGCACCGGAGCGCTCTGCCGGTAGGCCACCTCGATGTCCTTGTGCGGGGCGCGGCTGAAGCACAGCCCGATGTCGGCCGTGCCGCTGCGCACGGCGTCCGGCACCTGCGCCGTGGGCAGCGAGATCACGCTGAACTGGATGCCGGTGTGCGTGCGCTGAAACTCCACGCACAGGCCCGGCACGAGCTCGTTGGCAAACGCGTCCGATGTGGCCAGGCGCACCTGCCCCGCGCGCAGGCCCTGCAGCGCGCCGATCTCGCCCAGCGCGCGCTCGGCGTCCAGCACCGTGCGCCGGGCGTGCACCGCCAATATCTCCCCGGCGGCTGTCAGCACCATGCCGCGGGGGTGGCGGTCGAACAGCGGCGTGCCCAGTTGCGCCTCCAGCCCGCCGATCTGGCGGCTCAGCGCAGATGCGGCCACGTGCAGGCGGGCCGATGCCTCGGTGAGCGAGCCGCTGTGCGCCACCTCCAGGAAGTAGCGCAGGGCGGTGTCTTGCAGGAGCTGGGGGCGCATGAGGTAACGACGAGCGGTAGGGCGGGGGAGTGTGTTTTGCCGTTCGGCAGTCCAAAGTATGAATTGGTTTGCCGCTGCGGCAAAGCTGTTTGCTCAATTGGCGTTGGTGTTGCTGGCGCGGGCTTTCTAAGATGGTGGTGGTTGCTTCGCAACGTGTGCCGAGCGGCCACTTGGGTGACCCTGAGCCCTTCCCCTTCTTGTGGAGTAGCTGTATGTGTCTTTTTCCGTGGAGCCGTCGTGTTCTGTTCATGGCCGGGCTGATGGTGTGGGGCGCGAGCGCACAGGCGCAGGCCGCGTGGCCCGACAAGCCCGTGCGCGTGATCGTGCCGTTTCCGGCCAGCGGGGCGACCGACCTGGTCGCGCGCGTGGTCACCCAGCGCGTGGCGGCTGACCTGGGCCAGCAGATGGTGGTGGACAACAAGCCCGGTGCGGGCGGCACCATTGGCGCGGCCGAAGCCGCCAAGGCCGCGCCGGACGGCTACACGCTGCTGCTCACCACCAGCAGCACGCACGCCATCTCGCCCCACCTGATGCCGCGCCTGGCCTACGACCCGCGCAAGGACTTCACGCCGGTGGCCCACGTGGCCGACGCGCCCAGCGTGCTGCTGGTCACCAACTCGCTGCCCGTCAAAACGGTGGGTGAACTGATCGCCTACGGCAAGGCCAACCCGGGCAAGCTCAATTACGCCACCAGCGGCAACGGCACCATCGTGCACCTCAACACCGCAGCGTTCAGCGCCCAGGCGGGTGTGGAGATGACCCATGTGCCTTACAAGGGCACGGCGTTGGCCATCCCAGACCTCATTGCCGGGCAGACCCACGTGCTGTTTGATTCGCTGCCCACCGGCATGCCCCACGCCAAGGCCGGCCGTCTGCGCGCCTTGGCCGTGACCAGCCAAAAGCGCAGCAGCCTGGCGCCCGAGCTGCCCACCATGGCGGAGTCCGGCCTGCCGGGCTACTCGTCGGTGACCTGGTTTGGTGTGTACCTGCCCGCCGGTGCCCCGCCTGCGCTGGTCGAGCGTGTGCACCAGGCATTTGCCAAGGCCGTGCAGGCCCCGGACGTGGCCGCCAGCCTGGCCAAGTTGGGTGTAGAGCCCGCAGCACCGAGCACCCCAGCCCAGTTTGGCGCCATGGTGCAGGCCGACAGCAACCGCTGGGCGACGGTGATTCGGCAACACAAAATAACCCTGGAGTGACATCCCCCCGGCACCTACAGAACCGTTCACGCTGAGCTTGTCGAAGCGCCGCGCAAGGCTTCGACAGGCTCAGCCCGAACGGCTTGGGCAGGAGCCGCCTTCGGCCCCTTCCCCCGAGAGAACGACACCCTGGTGCGGGGCGGCCGTTCCTCGGTGTCTCTCGCTTTGCGCCGCGCCAGTTTCAAGCGCCGCGAACCCTTGCGGGCAACAAGTTCAGAACGCTATGAATAACCCAACCCTCGACTGGTCACTTCCCTATGCCTCCCACCGCAGCGCGGTCATGGGCCGCAATGTGGTCTCCACCTCGCAGCCGCTGGCCGCGCAGGCGGGGCTGCGCATGCTGTTGGCGGGCGGCAACGCGGTGGATGCCGCGATTGCCGCCGCCATGGCGCTCACGGTGGTCGAGCCCACGGGCTGCGGCATCGGCAGCGACGGGTTTGCCATCGTGTGGGACGGCAAGGAGTTGCACGGCCTCAATGCCTCGGGCCGGTCGCCGGCCGCGTGGTCGCCGGAGTATTTCGAGAAGCTGGGCGGCATCCCCGAGACGGGGTGGAACGCCGTCACCGTGCCGGGCGCCGTCTCGGCCTGGGTGGCACTGTCCAGGCGCTTGGGCAAGCTGCCCTTCGCACAGCTGGCGCAGCCCGCCATCGACTACGCGCGAAATGGCTTTCCGGTGTCGCCCACCATCGCCCGCCTGTGGGCGCTGGGCGGTGCCAAGCTGGGCGCGCAGCCGGGGTTTGCCGAGTGCTTTCTGCCCGGCGGCCGTGCGCCGCAGGCGGGCGAGATCTTCCGCAGCGAGGCCCACGCCCGCACGCTGGAGCTGATCGCCGAAACGCAGGGCGAGGCCTTCTACCGCGGCGTCATCGCCGAGCGCATGGTGGCCCATGCGCAGGCCCACGGCGGCGCGATGACGCTCGAAGACCTGGCCTCGCACCAGGCCGACTGGGTGGGCACCATCGAGCAGCGTTTCGGCGACTCGGTGATCCACGAGATCCCGCCCAACGGCCAGGGCATCGCCGCGCTGATGGCGCTGGGCATGCTGGATGCGCACGGCATCGGCACGCATCCGCTGGACAGCGTGGAGACGGTGCACGCCAGCATCGAAGCCATGAAGCTCGCGCTGGCCGACCTGGACCAGTACAACGCCGACATCGATGCGATGCACGTAGCGCCGAAAGCGCTGCTGGATGACGACTACCTGCGCAGCCGCGCAGCGCTCATCGATCCCGAGCGTGCCGGCGACCCGGGCCACGGCGCGCCGCGCCCGGGCGGCACGGTGTACCTGGCCGCGGCCGATGCGTCGGGCATGATGGTCTCGTTCATCCAGTCCAACTACATGGGCTTCGGCTCGGGCGTGGTCGTGCCGGGCACCGGCATCAGCCTGCAGAACCGGGGCCACGGCTTCACCCTCAAGCCCGGCCACGCCAACGAAGTGGGTCCGCGCAAGCGCCCCTCGCACACCATCATCCCGGCGTTTGCCATGCATGCCGACGGCACGCCGCAGATGGCCTTCGGCGTGATGGGCGGCCCCATGCAGAGCCAGGGCCACACCCAGATGGCGCTGCGCGTGCTGCGCTACGGCCAGAACCCGCAGGCCGCCGCCGACGCGCCGCGCTGGCGCGTGACGGGCGGCAAGGGCGTGGCCGTGGAGCCTGCGTTCGACCCGGCCGTGGTGGCCGCGCTGCGCGCGCGGGGCCATGAGGTTACGGTGGAAGAGGGCAATGGCGTGTTTGCCTTCGGCGGCGCGCAACTGGTGCTGCGCCAGGGACAGCATTACATCGCGGGGTCCGACCCGCGCAAGGATGGGCACGCGGTGGCGTTCTGAGGGGCGGCGCAGGCCTTTCGGATCTCTGAATCATCGGTCCGCGGCGTCATCGCCCATTGAAGGCTTCGGGATGGGCTGTAGGAGTAAGCAGCTGAAGAGGCCGGGGACGAGTCAAGTATTCTGAAAAATTGCGACGTCGCAGCGCCACTTGGTAAATTCCTATGCTCAGAAAACAACTTTGCATTTGGTTGCTGTGTCAAGAGTGGGCATGGATACGACAGCAGGCGCCACCGCGGGGGGGCGACTTTTACAATCCGTAGTGCTACGAATTGCACTGGGTGATCGTTTATGTGGCGGAGCGAGTGCCTGGTGGATGCGCACTCGATAGGGGCCCGCCCAGGGCTGTAGCACCAACTAACCCACTCACTACCGTGTTCCACAAACATAAGTCACCCAAGCTGCCGTTGCTTTTGGTATCCCTGTTAGCCCCGTTTATCGCTGGACATGCGAGTGCGGATCCATCACTCTCTCTGCAACCAGACGGAAGCCTGCTTTATACGGGGGACGCGGCCAGGGTGTCACTGGGGTATGCGAAAGGCGGGTACTTTCACGGGGAGCTTGCGGGGGTGCTGAAGGAGACCTCTGCAAGTGCGTGGTTGGGGGAAGGCTGGGTTTCGCAATCGTCCGGTGGTCTCAAGCTGAGCTATCACCAACTCCAGGGAGATACCGTTCACAAGTACTTCGTAGCGCATGACCAGAATCAGACGCGGGATCGCAAGCTCACGCTCGGCTACGGCATGGAAAGAGATGACTGGTTCGGGAACCTGAACCTCAGCCGTGGCCTAACCGGCAGGCGCCTGGTAGATCGGCGCGAGTCCAGGATTACCTCGCAGGAGGGTGGGGTTGTGGATGGTCGCGCCTATCTCGACACCGTGACCCACAACACCAGTACGCGCATTTACGAGCGTGCCTATGACTATGGCTTCGGCGTGCGTGCGGGTCGGTACTTCAGTGGTGCCCACGTGCGGCTGACCGCTGGCTATGACCATGAGTGGGGCCGTGGCAACGCAAAGCAGAACTCGCTGTCGTTGACTGCTGAGAAGATGTTTGTCGGCTCGCCGCATAGTGTCGCTTTACAGGTCAGCCATTCCCGGAAGACCGGTGACCTTGACATCGGGCGCAACGACACGCGGGTGATGGTGGCTTACCGGTACAGCTTTGGGGGCTCCAACTCGCAGTCAGAGCGTGCTTACCGGACGGTAGCGGTCCCAGCGTCTCAGTCAGCTCCTCCTGCTGTGGCGTCTGTCAATGCGGCCGCGGCCTCTGAGCCTGTGCAGTTCGAGAAACAGTGGGTCAAGACCAAAGCGAACATGACGACCGACGCTTTCTTCGAATTTGGAAGTGCTCAGCTGAATACGCAGGCTAAGGCAGAACTGGACCGGGCCGCGGTGCTATTAAAGACAGAAGGGCGGGAGGGAAATGTAAGAATCGTCGGCCATACCTGTGACATCGGATCTGAAAAAATCAACGATCGGCTGTCGCTGCAACGTGCCCAGACCGTGCGGGATTACCTTGTTGCTGCGGGCGCGTTTCAGCCTGCCGAAGCCATCGTGGAAGGCAAGGGAGAACGAGAGCCAAAGTTTCCGGCTGAGCCCGGCACGCGCGAGAAAAACCGCCGCGTAGAGATGGAGTTTTACTCTTTTGTGAGCAAAGAGGAGCTGGTGCAGGTGGCGCCACTTCCGGTCGCAGCCGCCGCGGCGCCGACGCAGCCTGCCAGTGCCGCGCCTGCCGTTACCTACGAGCGAGTTGCGGTGGACCAACCTCCTGCTTGGATACGCCAAGCGCTGCGCACACCTGCTTTACACAAGCGCACCGTGGATGTGTATCGCAGTAAAGAAGAAACGCAGACTGAAACACGGACGAGAGACTGGATCAATCGCGCCCCGGTTGCCCAGGACGACGCCTATTCGGTAGCTGCCGGCAGCACCACTACGCTGGCGGTGCTGGCTAACGACGCCGATCCCGACAATGGGGACACGCTGAGCTTGGTGTCCGTCACTGGCGCGTCGCGCGGGCAGGTCCGGATTGAAGGGCAGCAATTGGTCTACGCAGCCTCCCCCGGTGGGGCTGGTCAGGACAAGTTCGGCTACACAATCAAGGACAGCAAAGGGGTGGTTTCCTCTGCGAACGTGGTGGTGACGATCACCTCCGCCAACCGTCCTCCCATCGCGGGCAATGACCGGTATGTGGTGAGTGGGCGGATTGCCACCTCCCTGCCAGTGCTCACCAACGATTCCGATCCCGACGGAGACCCGTTGACCATCATCTCGGTGACGCAACCTTTGCAACGGGCAGGCACGGTACAAATTGTTGGATCTGAAATTCTCTTCACGCCCAACGGGGTTTTTCCTACGGATTCGTTCTCGTACACCGTCAGTGACGGAAAAGGCGGGGTGGCCACCGCAATAGTGGATTTGATCGACCCGTGATTTGAGGATGCTTGGGGCGCCCCCTATCGGGACGATCCACGTGCCTGCATCGCTTCTCTAAGCTGTTGCGGGACGCAAGCGCGCTCTTTCCAGCAGCATCGCGTCGCCATAGCTGAAGAAGCGGTACTGCTGCGCGATGGCGTGGCGGTACAGGCCCATCACATGCGCATAGCCCGCAAAGGCGCTCACCAGCATCATCAGCGTGCTCTTGGGCAGATGGAAGTTGGTGATCAGCACGTCGACCACGTTGAACTGGAAACCCGGCGTGATGAAGATGCTGGTGTCGCCCGACGCTTGGCCGGAGCGGGCCCACGACTCCAGCGTGCGCACCGTGGTCGTGCCCACCGCCACCACGCGGCCGCCGCGCTGGCGGCAGCGCTCCAGGGCGGCCAGTGTGGCGTGCGGCACCTCGTACCACTCGCTGTGCATCTGGTGCTCGGACAGGTTCTCGGTTTTTACCGGCTGAAAAGTGCCGGCCCCCACATGCAGCGTGACGCTGGCGCGCTCGATGCCGCGCGCCGCCAGGTCGGCCAGCACGCCCTCGTCGAAGTGCAGTGCGGCTGTGGGCGCGGCCACGGCGCCAGGGTTGCGTGCAAACACGGTCTGGTAGCGCTGGGCATCCTCGGCTTCGTCGGGGTCGTGGTCGGCGTTCTGCTGGCGCTCAATGTAGGGCGGCAGGGGCAGGTGGCCGTGGCGTTCCATCAGCTGCCAGGGCGATTCGGCTGAGGGGCCGTGCAGCGCAAAGCGGAACAGCGGGCCGTCCTCGGTGGGCCAACGACTCAGCAACAGGGCGTCAAACCCGCCTGCGTGGCGGCCACCGGCCATGTGCACGGTGCTGCCGGGCAGGGGCTTTTTGCTGACCTTCATGTGGGCCACGACTTCGTTGCCCGGATTGTTGGCTTCGGTGGGCAGCACGCGCTCGATCAAAAGCTCCAGCTTGCCGCCGCTGGCCTTCTCGCCAAAGATGCGCGCTTTGACCACACGCGTGTCGTTGAACACCAGCAGGTCGCCCGCCCGCAGCAGGCTGGGCAGTTCGCGAAAGATGCGGTCGGCTGGTTCCTTGGCGCGGCCGTCGAGCAGGCGCGAGGCGCTGCGTTCCAAGGCGGGGTGCTGGGCAATGAGCTCAGGGGGCAGCGAAAAGTCGAAGTCGCTGAGCGTGTAGGCGCGCGGAGCGCCGGTCGGAAGGTCGGTCATGGGACTTGAGGGCCGGACAGGCCCGTGCCAAGGAAATGCAAGAAGGGCGGCATTTTCCCACGGCGTTCCACGGCCCTGCCGACACGCGGCGACTGTCGTCCCGCGCTGCTGGCGACCCAGCGCCTGCGCCCGTCTGTGCTGTGGCTTGGCTACCAGGCCTTTTGCGCAAAGCCGGACCACAGCTCGTTGATGTCCGGAAAGCGCCACCGCTCCGGGTCCTCGCGGCCGACGATCTTTTCGGTGCAGCCCGGCGCAGCTAGGTCGACACGTTCCGGCGGAATGCGCATGTCGGACTTCGTCGAGAAAAACACCTTGACCACCGGCATGGTGAGCGCGGCCGGGGCCTGCTCGGTGACCACGCCGATGCGGCCCGACGCCAGCCGCACCAGCGAGCCTATGGGGTAGATGCCGATGCTTTTGACAAACGCCTGGAAGATGCGCGCATCGAAATGGTCATTGGTCCATTCGGCCATGCGGCGCAGCGCCTCGGCCGGATCCCAGGCGCGCTTGTAGGGCCGGTCGGAGGTCACGGCGTCATACACGTCGCAAATCGCGGTCATGCGGGCGATCACGCTGATGCTGTCGCCCCGCAGCTTGCGCGGGTAGCCCGATCCGTCGACCTTTTCGTGGTGGTGCAGGCAGGCGTCGAGCACCGCCGCAGGCACATTGCCGCCCTCCTTGAGCATCTGGAAGCCTTTGACCGAGTGGCTGCGCACCACGGCAAATTCCTGGTCGGTGAGCTTGCCGGGCTTGTTCAGTATCTCGAGCGGGATGGCGGCCTTGCCCAGGTCGTGCAGCAGGCCGGCCATGCCTGCCAGCCGCGCTTGATCGTCGTCCAGTTGCAGCTGCCGGGCCAGCGCCACCATCAGCGCGCAGACCGCCACCGAATGCATGTAGGTGTAGTCGTCTGCGGTCTTCAGGCGCGCCAGGCTGATGAGCGCACCGGGGTTGCGGGTGATCGAGTCCGAAATTTCCTGCACCAGGCTCTGCGCGCGCTCCGAGTCCACCGCGCGGCCCAGGCGCGCCTCGCTGAACATGGCCACCACCGCCTGCTTGGCCTTGACGCAGATGGCGGCTGCCGCCTGCAGCTCGCTGTGCATGTCGGTGGGGGTGTGATCGCGCAGCGGCAGGGCGGCCTCTGGCGGCAAGGTGACGGTGTGTGGCGGCAGGCTCTCCAGCTGGCTGAAGTCAGTGTCGATCTTGGCGTCGGCCTCCTGGCGCGAGACCGAGGTGGTGCCTGCCACGGCGTCAGCGCCCTTGCTCGTGTCGATCCAGCACTCCTGGATCGCGGTCGCCAGGATGCGGCTCAGGTCTTCAGGGTCGCTCAGCAGGAATTTGCTGCGCCAGAAAGGATGGTCCATCCACGAGCCACAGAACTCGTGCAGGTACATGCCCAGGGTGAGATGTTGAATTGGAATGCGCTTGAGCATGGCACGGGGCCTGGGCCGGGAAAAGACGCTGCCAACGGTCGTAAGCAGTGGTAACCATGGTAGCCTTTTTGGCCCACCCTTGTCGTTCGTAATACCCGCTACATGCCCGCCGCTGCACCCCCCTCTCCCGCCAAAGCCAAGGCGCCGGGTAGCCCGGCGGTCGGCGCCAAGGGTGCGGCGTCGGTGGCGCAAAAGGCGTTGCAAAAACTGGGCCTTCGGCGCGACATCGACCTGGCCCTGCACCTGCCCCTGCGCTATGAGGACGAGACCCGCATCACGCCGCTGGCCAACGCGCGCGATGGGCAGATGGTGCAGATCGAAGCCACGGTGATCGCCAGCGACATACAGCTGCGCCCGCGCCGCCAGCTGGTGGTGCAGGTGGAGGACGACACCGGCAGCTGCGAGCTGCGCTTCTTCAGCTTCTATCCCTCACACCAGAAGACCCTGTCCGTGGGCGCGCGCCTGCGCATCCGGGGCGAGGTCAAGGGGGGCTTTTGGGGCCGGCAGATGCTGCACCCCGCGTTCCGCCTGGCCGGGGGCGAGCTGCCCGCCGCGCTCACGCCGGTCTACCCCACCACGGCCGGGCTGCCCCAGCCCTATCTGCGCCGCGCCGTGGTCGGCGCGCTGGCCCGGGCGGACCTGTCGGACACGCTGCCGCCCGGCACCGAGCCGCCCTATGCCCGTTTTACAAGCCAAAATGGCCTCTCGCGCTTGTTCAGCCTGCGTGAAACGCTCACTTTTTTGCACCACCCCACGCCCGACGTGGCGCTGTCCACGCTGGAAGACCACAGCCACCCCGCCTGGCAGCGGCTGAAGGTGGAGGAGCTGCTGGCCCAGCAGCTGTCGCAGCAGCAGTCGCGCCGCGCGCGCAACATGCTGCGTGCCCCCGTGCTGCGCGTGCGCCGGCCCACCGACAACGCGCTGCCGCTGCACGAGCAGCTCATGGCTGTGCTGCCGTTCAGCCTCACCGCCGCGCAGCGCCGCGTGGGTGAGGAGATCGCAGCCGACCTGGCGCGCCAGGTGCCCATGCACCGGCTGCTGCAAGGCGACGTGGGTTCAGGCAAGACCGTGGTGTCGGCCCTGGCCGCCTGCCTGGCCATGGACGCGGGCTGGCAGTGCGCCCTGATGGCGCCCACCGAGATCCTGGCCGAGCAGCACTTCGCCAAGATGATCGGCTGGCTTGAGCCCCTGCTGGCCGCGCGCGGCCGCAAGGTGGCCTGGCTGGTGGGCGGGCAAAAGAAGAAGGACCGCACCGCCATGCTGGCCCTGGTCGAGAGCGGCGAGGCGGCGCTGGTGGTGGGCACCCACGCGGTGATCCAGGAGCAGGTGCGGTTCAAGAATCTGGCGCTGGCCATCATTGACGAGCAGCACCGCTTTGGCGTCGCGCAGAGGCTGGCCCTACGGCAAAAGCTGGCCGAGCACGGCATGGAGCCGCACATGCTGATGATGAGCGCCACGCCCATTCCGCGCACGCTGGCCATGAGCTACTACGCCGACCTCGATGTCTCGGTGATCGACGAGCTGCCCCCGGGCCGCACGCCCATCGTCACCAAGCTGATCGCCGACAGCCGCAAGGACGAGGTGATCGAACGCATCGGCGCGCAGGTGGAATCTGGCCGACAGGTCTATTGGGTGTGCCCGCTGATCGAGGAAAGCGAGGCGCTGGACCTGAGCAACGCCACGGCCACCCACGCCGACCTGAGCGAAGCGTTACCGGGCTGCAGGGTCGGTCTGCTGCACTCACGCATGCCCACTGCGGAGAAGAAGGCAGTGATGGCGCTGTTCACCAGCGGCCAGATGGGCGTGCTGGTGAGCACCACCGTGATCGAGGTGGGCGTGGATGTGCCCAACGCCTCGCTCATGGTCATCGAGCATGCCGAGCGTTTTGGCCTGTCGCAGCTGCACCAGTTGCGGGGGCGCGTGGGGCGCGGCGCAGCAGCGTCGGCCTGCGTGCTGCTGTATGCCACCAACGACAGCGGCCGCGTAGGAGAAACCGCCAAGGAACGCCTCAGGGCGATGGCCGAAACCAATGACGGTTTCGAAATTGCCCGCCGCGACCTGGAAATCCGGGGGCCGGGCGAGTTTTTGGGTGCACGCCAGTCGGGCGATGCGCTGCTGCGGTTTGCCGACCTGGCCACCGACACGGTGCTGCTCGATTGGGCGCGTGAGCTGGCCCCGGTGATGCTCGACCGTTTCCCCGAACTGGCCGCAAAACACGTGGCGCGCTGGTTGGGTGGAAAATCCGACTATCTCAAGGCATGAGACGCTGCGGTCACACCTGACACGGCCCGCTGGAACACACCATGACCCTTACCGAACTCAAGTACATCGTGGCCGTGGCGCGCGAGAAGCATTTTGGTCATGCCGCCGACGCTTGCTATGTCTCGCAGCCGACGTTGTCGGTGGCCATCAAGAAGCTGGAGGAAGAGCTGGATGTGAAGCTCTTCGAGCGCAGTGCCGGCGAGGTTTCGGTCACGCCGCTGGGCGAGGAGATCGTGCGCCAGGCGCAGAGCGTGCTCGAGCAAGCTGCCGCCATCAAGGAAATTGCCAAGCGCGGCAAGGACCCGCTGGCCGGCCCGTTGACCCTGGGCGTGATCTACACCATCGGCCCCTACCTGCTGCCCGACCTGGTGCGCCAGGCCATCGGCCGCTCGCCGCAGATGCCGCTCATGCTGCAGGAGAACTTCACCGTGAAGCTGCTGGAAATGCTGCGCACGGGCGAGATCGACTGCGCCATCCTGGCAGAGCCTTTCCCGGACACGGGGCTGGCCGTGGCGCCGCTGTACGACGAGCCCTTCATGGCGGCCGTGCCCAGCTCGCATGCGCTGGCAAACAAGAAGTCGGTGACAGCGGCCGAGCTCAAGAGCGAGACCATGCTGCTGCTGGGCGCAGGCCATTGTTTTCGCGACCATGTGCTCGAGGTCTGCCCGGAGTTCGCGCGTTTTTCCAGCAACGCCGAAGGCATTCGCAAGTCGTTCGAAGGCTCTTCGCTCGAGACCATCAAGCACATGGTGGCAGCCGGCATGGGCGTGACGCTGGTGCCGCGCCTGTCGGTGCCGCGCGATGCGCTGCTCACCGTGTCCCGCCGGCGCAAGAGCGACGAGACCTACATCCGCTACCTGCCCATCCGCGAAGAGGACGGCGGCCCACCGCCCATGCGCCGCGTGGTGCTGGCCTGGCGGCGCAGCTTCACGCGGTATGAGGCCATCGCGGCGCTGCGCAACGCGGTGTATGCGTGCGAACTGCCGGGCGTAAAACGCCTGTCCTGAACGGGGCCGGTCGCGTCTGGCGGGACTACACTTCGGCCCCGCATGGCGTGGGCGCAGTGAACAGGTCCTAGCCCGTTCTGCGGGGTTGCGCCACATGCAGCCCCGCAGACGCCGTGCGCACTCCGCAACCCAAGGAAAAAAATCATGAAAAAGATCCTGATGGCCGCCGGCTTGGCCGTGGCCCTGGCCGCCTGTTCCAGCATCCCCACCAACGCGCCCACGGCGAGCGCCAAGGGCACGGTCAAGAAGGCCGACATGGACCGCCTGGCGGCCACGCTGCCCAATGCGGCGCAAGGCAGCTTCCGCGACTTTTTGGCCCAGGCCGCCCGTGAGAACCCGATGCTGCGTGCCAGCGCCTCGGCCTATGCCGCCCAGCAGCCGCTGGCAGGCGATGACCTCGTCAACATCAGCCGCATGCTCGGCTTGTACAACCGCCTGCACAACCAGGCGGCGGTGATCGACGCCACCGCAAAGATGGTGGAGCTCCCGACCTTTCGGTCTGACAAAGTACCACCCCACGAGGACAAGTCCATCATCGCCTTCGGCGTCCTGATGGAGCGCATGGCCCGCGATTTCGGCCTGCAGTTCCGCAACGTGGACAACCGGGTGTTTGAAGTGAAGCTGCCCGGCAGCGGCCCGGAGGAGTTCGGCATCCTCACGCATGCCGACGTGGTGCCCGTAGTGGCCGACGAATGGGTGCTGGACGACGGCACGCGCCTGGACCCTTTCAAGCTCACGCGCGTGGGCGGCAACCTGTATGGCCGGGGCTCGATCGACGACAAGGGATCGATCGCCACCGTGCTCTACGCGATGAAGGCCGTGAAGGAAAGCGGCCTGCCGCTGTCGCGCACCATCCGCCTCATGATCGAGACGACGGAAGAAACTGGCGGCGACGCGATGAAGTACTACCGCACCAAAACCACGCTGCCTGAGTACAACATCGTGCTCGACAGCAAGTACCCCGCCGTGGTGGCCGAGAAGGGCTCCGGCGCGCTGCGCGTTTCCTTCCCGCTGGCATCGCCCGCCAACGCCAGTGCGGTGGGCACAGCAATCACCGCCATGGCCGGTGCTGCCTCAACCAACGCGGTGCCACAAACCGCCACCGCCAAGCTGCAGGGCGGCAATACCGCCGACGTGGCTGCGCGCCTGAACGCTGCCAAGGCGGCATTCGTCGAAAAGTACAAGGCCCAAGGCGGGCCGTTCAGCATCGACGTGGCGCAGGACGGTGTCGCAGTGCAGGTCAAGGTCACCGGCACGTCGGCCCACGGTTCGCGGCCCGAAGAAGGCGTGAACCCCGTGCCGCGCCTGGCGCTGTTCCTGAAGGAGTCCGGCATTGCGCTGGCGCCCAACGGCTACGCGCAGGCCGTGCGCTACATCGCCGACCTGTATGGCACCGACTACCTGGGCCGCACCCTGGGCCTGGCCTACAGCGACGACTTCATGGGCCCGCTGACCCTGTCGCCCAACCTCGTGCGCGAGAAGGATGGCAAGGTCGATGTGCTGGTCAATGTGCGCATGCCCCGCGGCAACACGCCCGAGGCCCTGTCGCAAGCCACCACGGCCCGCATCAAGGCCTGGGGCGCGCAGGCCGGCGTGGCGGTGGAGGTGGACCACAGCCAGGGCAACTGGATGGCCCGCGACCCCAAGGGCGCGTGGCTGAGCACGCTGCTCAACACCTTTGGCGACACCACCGGCCTCGAAGCCAAACCCGTGTCCACCGCCGGCAGCACCACCGCCAAGTTGATGCCCAACGCCATCAACTTCGGCCCCGCCATGCCAGGCAAGAAGTACACGGCCCACAACGCCAAGGAGTTCAAGGAAGTGGTGGACCTGGACGCCGACATGCAGATGTTTACCGAAATGCTGGTGCGCATCGGCAATCTGGGCCAGATGCAGTAAAAGCGGCTAGCAGTACCCTTGTGGCGTCGTTGCTGCGCCCGGTTTGGTAATGGCCGTACTGCCTGCGACGCAGCGCCTGGCCAGAACCGCTTCGCTGAGTTTCGCTGTCCGCACTAAGCCGCAGCGCGCCGCCCGGGAATTGCCTTGCGCTAAAGTCAACGCAGGCCGCTACCCCCGCGGCGCGCTGCCCCGGCAGCGGGTTTTGGGGGCGGCAGATTTCCATCGGTATTTGTTCTGCGAAGGAGGCCCCCATGGCCAAAGCCCCTAAAGTCGTCGCCCCCTCGTCGGGTGCACCCCGCATCAACATCGGCATCAGCGACAAGGACCGCGCTGCGATAGCGCAAGGCCTGTCGCGCCTGCTGGCCGACACCTACACCCTGTACCTCACCACGCACAACTTCCACTGGAACGTGACAGGCCCGATGTTCAACACGCTGCATGCCATGTTCATGGTGCAGTACACCGAGCTGTGGAACGCGGTCGACCCGATCGCCGAGCGCATCCGCTCGCTGGGCCACGTTGCCCCCGGTTCGTACGCCGAGTTCGGCAAGCTGGCCACCGTGCCCGATGCCCCCAGCCAGCCGCCCAAGGCGCTCGACATGGTGCGCGTGCTGGTCGAAGGCCATGAAGCCGTGGCCCGCACTGCGCGCAGCCTGTTCCCGGTGGCGGACAAGGCCAGCGACGAGCCCACGGCCGACCTGCTGACCCAGCGCCTCACGGTGCATGAACAGACGGCTTGGATGCTGCGCTCGCTGCTGGAAGAGTAGGCACGACCCCCGCGGGGTTGGGGCCGTTCACTCGCGTGGTCCGCTCGACAGTCCGTTTTGTCCTACAACAGTTGTGAGTATTTGTACGGATGATGCGGGGTTTCCAACTGCCGCTCGCTGGGGGCGGCGCGATGGCTAGGCCAACTGGTGATCTATGCGAATCCTCTACGTTGAAGACAACCCTGAACTGCGTGAAACCATCGGCATGTTGATGGAGGCAGATGGGCAGACGGTGACGTCGTGTGCCACTGCGGAGGAGGCGCTGGCCTTGGACATGGACGACCCCTTCGACGTGCTCGTGTCCGACGTCAGCCTGCCGGGAATGTCCGGGACGGACCTGGCGCGTCAACTGCTGGCCGTCGACCCCCAGCGCTGGGTGGTGCTGTGCACCGGGTATGACCTGGGCGACTACACCAATGGGTGGGGACCCAACGTGAGAACCCTGCTGAAGCCCTTCGAGCTGGAAGACCTCGACACGCTGCTGGCGGCCATCCGAACCTCGGTGCACCGCACCGCTGCCTGAGCGCGCGGCGGGGCCCTGTCCGCCTCTCTCGCGCCGCGCTGAACCTACCCTCCCAACGGCGCTATGCCGCCTGCGCCGCTGCGGCTCCTGGCGCCACGCGCGGCAGTGTTACCCGAAACCGCGTCACGCCGGCCTGGGAGCGCACATCGATGTCGCCGCCATGTGCCAAGACAATCTGGTGGGCAATGAACAGGCCCAGCCCCAGGCCCTGTTGCCTCCCGGCCGATGGCTCGCGGCCCCGGAACGGGTCAAAAAGCTGCGGCAACAGGTCGGGATCGATGGTGCCGCCATTGGCGACCTCCAGCACGACAACATCGGCGCAGCGGCCGTCCAGCAGCACCTGCACCGGCTCGGTCGGTGTGCCATGGTGCACGGCATTGCCGACCAGGTTGGTCATCACCTGGCAGATGCGCTCGCCATCCCAGACACCCTGGAGGTCGCCCAGCAGCGTGGGGTTGATCTGGCGCTCCGGGAAGCTGGTCTGGATCTCTTCCAGGATGCGTTGCACAAGGGCCTGCATATCCGCAGGGGCCGGCTTGAGCGCCAGCCCGCCGGCCTGGCGGATGCGCGTCACGTCCAGCAGGTCCTCGATCATGCCGCCCATGCGCTGGCTGCTGCTGAGCAGCCGATCGGCCATGGCGGCCACCTTGTCGGTGTCGGGCTGGCGTTTGAGCATCGTGGCGGCCGCTGAAATCGACATCAGCGGCGTGCGCAGGTCGTGCCCCAGAACCGCCATGAACATCTCGTTGACCCGCAAGGCCTCGGTGCGTTGCTGCAGTGCCAAAGCCAGGGCCTGCTTGCGTCGGTGCAACTCAAAAAATACCTGGGCCTTGCTGTGGAGCATGTGCGGGTCCACCGGCTTGTAGAGAAAGTCCACTGCCCCGCTTTCGTAGCCGCGAAACTGCCAGTTCTGCTCCCGCGAACCGGCGGTCATGAAGATCAGCGGGATGTGCCGCGTGCGCTCGCTGCCCCGCATCAGCTCGGCCAGTTCAAAGCCGTTCATGTCGGGCATCTGCACGTCCAGCAATGCCAGGGCCACATCGCTGTGTTCCAGCAGCAGCTCCAGCGCTTCGGGGCCCGATTGCGCTTTCAGGATCTCGACGCCGCCGCGCTGCTCCAGCAACGCTTCCAGCGCAATCAGGTTTTCCGGGACGTCGTCGACCAGCAGGCACTTGATGCCTGGGGCCGCGTGCAGCGGATGGCTGGGCAGGGGCGCTAGGGGGATCATCGGTTGCGGGTGGGTCATCTTCACAGCAGGCTTTGGTGGTGCAGTTGCGCTAGCAAGGCTGCAATGCCCGCAGGGGGCAAGGTGTGGTCGACAGGTGTGCAGGCCAGGGCCGCGCGGGGCATGGTCGGCATCGGCGCGCTCGCAGGCTCCTGCACGATGGCCAGGCTGCCCGCCGCGTGGATGGCTGCCAGGCCCTGCGCTCCGTCTTCATTCGCCCCTGAGAGCAAGATTCCCACCAAGCGCGGGCCGTACAGGTCGGCGGCGGACTCGAACAGCACGTCGATGGAGGGGCGCGAGAAGTGAACGGGCGCATCGACCGACAGCGACAGGCGGGGCCCCTCGTCCATCAACAGGTGGTAGTCGGGGGGCGCAAAGTACACGGTGCCGGGCTCCACGCCATCCTTGTCCTGGGCTTCCTTCAGGGGCAGCGGGCAGCGTTTGCGGAAGATTTCTGCCAGCAGGCTGCGCCGGTCCCGTGGCAGGTGCAGCACCACCACGACGGCTGCGCGCAGCGTCGGGGGCAGGGCAGGCAGCAGGACGGTAAGGGCTTCGACGCCGCCCGAAGATCCGCCAATCACGATGGCGTCGTAGCTGGTGCGGTTGGTCCGGATCGCGCTGCCGGTCATAGGCCTGCCTTCTTGCGGTAGATGCGGTCTTCGAGCACAAAGTCGTCAAAGGCATCGGTCTGTGCTGAAAAGCGCAGCGATTCCTTCGAGCCCAGGCCGAGGAAGCCTCGGTGGCACAGCGCCTCGCGGAACAAGCCCAGCGCGCGGTTTTGCAGGTCGCGCTCAAAGTAGATCAGGACATTGCGGCAGGACACCAGGTGCACTTCGGCGAACACGCTGTCGGTCGCCAGGCTATGGTCAGAGAACACCATGTGTTCGCGCAGCGACTTGTCGAACACCACCCGCTCATAGCGCGCCGTGTAGTAGTCCGACAGCGAACTGCGGGCGCCCGAGCGGATGTGGTTTTCGGTAAAGGCGGGCACACGTGCCACGTCGAACACGCCGGCCTCGGCCGCGCGCAGCGCGTGGGGGTTGATGTCGGTGGCGTAGATGAGGGTGCGCTCGAGCAGCCCTTCCTCGTGCAGCAGGATCGCGAGCGAATACACCTCCTCGCCCGCGCTGCATCCGGCCACCCAGATCTTGAGCGAGGGGTAGGTGCGCAGGAGCGGCACCACCTGCTCGCGCAGCGACCGAAAGTAGGTCGGGTCGCGGAACATGTCGCTCACCTGCACCGTGAGGTATTCCAGCAGCGCCGGGAACACGCTGGGCTCGTGCAACACGCGGTCCTGCAATTGCGACAGCGTCTTGCATTGAAAGTGCAGCAGCGCCGTGTTCAGCCGGCGCTTGAGCGACGCCGGGGCGTAACCCCGGAAGTCGTAGTGGTAACGGTGGTAGATCGCATCGATCAGCAAGCGCTGCTCGATGTCTGCGGTCTTGGCTTTTTTCTGGTGGGGCATGGGCCGAAGGGGGCGTTGTGCGCAGTGGCGGCCTATTTCGGCATCCATACGCGCACCAGCGACAGGAGCTTTTCCACGTCCAGGGGCTTGGCAATGTAGTCGTTGGCGCCCGCGGCCAGGCACTTTTCCTGGTCGTCCTTCATGGCCTTGGCCGTCAGCGCAATGATGGGCAGGCGGCGCCAGGCGGGGCGGGTGCGGATCTCGCGCATGGCGGTGTAGCCGTCCATCTCCGGCATCATGATGTCCATCAGGACCAGGTCGACCGCGGGGCCGGTGCTGTCTGCGCGCTCCAGCGCCTCGAGCGCTTCACGCCCGTTGCGGGCAATTTGCAGCCGAATGCCGGTGGGCTCCAGGATGCTGGAGAGCGCGAACACATTGCGCACATCGTCCTCGACCACCAGCACCGTGCGCCCTTCCAGCGCGGTTTCGCGGTTGCGCGCCAGCTGCAGCATCTGCCGGTGTTCGACCGAGAGTTCCGATTCAACCTGGTGCAGAAACAGCGTGACTTCGTCGAGCAGCCGCTCCGGCGAGCGGGCGTCCTTGACGATGATCGATTTGGAAAAGCGCCGCAGCTGCTGCTCTTCGTCGCGCGACAGGGCCCGGCCCGTGTACACGATGATGGGCGGGAAGGACACGCCATCCTGGTCCGTCATCTGCTCGAGCAGCTCGAAGCCGGTGAGGTCGGGCAGGTTCAGGTCCATCACCATGCAGTCGAACGTCGAGCCGCGCAGGTGGTGGAGGGCGGCGCTGGCCGTGCCGGCGCAGACGATTTCCACATCGTCGCGGCGCAGCAGGTCGCGCACGCTCTCGCGCTGGCGCTCGTCGTCTTCCACCACCAGCACGCGGCGCAGGTTCTGCGTGAACTTGGCCTCCAGCCGGTGCAAGGCCTGCACCAGCTCGTCCCGCTTGACGGGCTTGAGCGCGTAGCCGACCGCGCCGCGCCCCATGGCTTCCTGCGAATAGTCGGCCACTGACACCACATGCACAGGGATGTGCCGCGTGGCCGGGTTGCGCTTGAGCTGGTCCAGCACCCCGAGCCCCGAGAAATCCGGCAGGTTCACGTCCAGCACGATGGCGCTGGGCAGGCTCTGCGCGGCAAACGCCAGTCCGTCGGCCGCGTTGTGCGCCAGGTGGCACTCGAAGTCCATCTCCTTGGCCAGATCGCGCAGGATGTGGGCAAACCGCTCATCGTCCTCGATCACCAGGATGCTGCGTGCTCCGGCGCGGACCGGGGAGGGCCCCGACACACCTTCAGGTCGCACCGGGGCGGCGCCCGAGGGCGTCGCGCCCGCCAGATCGGTGGCCCGCGACGCGCCAGCAGACAGGGATGCAGACGGCGTGTGCGCTGCGTTTGGGCTGACGGTTGGGCCTGGTGGGGCCGTAGGCGCTGTTGCCCCAGCGGCGTGCGCCGCTGCGATGCCGGTCATGGTCGTCACCGTGGCGGTCGCAGCCGATGCCTGCGCGTCCAGCTGCTGCGGCAGCACCAGCGTGAAGACGCTGCCTTCGCCTGGGGTGCTGCGCACCGACAGCGTGCCGCCCAGCAACTGCGCCAGATCGCGCGAGATCGACAGGCCCAGCCCGGTGCCGCCGTATTTGCGGTGGGTGCTGCCATCGGCCTGGCGAAAGGCTTCAAAAATCAGATCCTGCTGGTGTGCAGGGATGCCAATGCCGGTGTCTTTCACGGCGAATGACAACGTGTCGTCCGGGTTGCGGGACACATGCAGTTCGACCGAACCTTTCTCGGTGAACTTGAGCGCGTTGGACAGCAGGTTCTTGAGCACCTGGCCCAGCCGCAGCGGGTCCGTGGCCATCTGTGCAGGCAGATCCGGCGCCAGGGTGGCGTGGAGGGTCAGGCGCTTTTCTTGTGCCAGGGGCCGCAGCGGGTCGATCAGACCGTTCAGGGCGCGGGCAATGTTGACGGGCTCGACCGACAGCGTGGCCTGCCCCGCCTCGATCTTGGACAGGTCCAGGATGTCGTTGATCAGTGCCAGCAGGT
This sequence comes from Acidovorax sp., assembly GCA_004210805.1. GTDB lineage: Bacteria > Pseudomonadota > Gammaproteobacteria > Burkholderiales > Burkholderiaceae_C > Acidovorax. The sequence goes on along the minus strand of SDXZ01000015.1, from coordinate 9,262 downwards.
CGTTGCCTGCCGCGTAAATGGTCTGCGCGTACTTCACCTGTTCGGTGCTGAGGTTTCCGGGCTTGTTGTCCGCCAGCAGCTTGGCCAGGATGAGCGTGGAATTGAGCGGGGTGCGCAGCTCGTGGCTCATGTTGGCAAGGAACTCGCTCTTGTACTGGCTGGCCTGCTCCAGCTCCTGGGCCTTGTCGGTCATCGCGCTCTGGGCGCGCAGCAGCTGCTCGCGCTGGTACTCCAGCTGCTGGGTCTGCTGCTCCAGGTGCGCGTTGGTCTGCTCCAGCTCGGTTTGCGCAACCTCCATCTGCGCCTGCGATTCCTGAAGAATCCGGCTTTGCTGCTCCAGCTCCTCGTTGCTGACCCGCAGTTCCTCCTGCTGCGTTTGCAGCTCTTCGGACTGGCGCTGGGTTTCTTCAAGCAGGTTCTGCAGGCGGTTGCGGTCGATGCCCGAGCGGATGGCCACGGCCAGCATCTCGGAGGCGCGCTCCATCAGGGTGCGCTCCGCATCGGTGACCGGGCGATTGAACCCCAGCTCGATCACGGCATAGACCTGCCCATGCTCCACCGCGGGCGCCACCAGCAGCTCTGCGGGGCTGGCCTGGCCCGTGGCCGACGACACCGGCAGGTAGCCGGCCGGCACGTCGCGCACATGCATCAGTTGGCGCGACCGGGCGGCCTGGCCCACCAGGCCTTCATCGCTGAGCAAGGTGGCAGCCAAGCGCTCGCGCGGCAGCGCATAGCCGCCAAACAGGGTGAAGCCTGCGGTGTCTTGCGCCACATACCCCGCGCCGACCTGGGCCCGGAGGTAGCCGGCGAGGTATTCCAGGGCAAGCTGCCCGATGTCTTCGAGCCGGTGGCCGCCCTGGATGCGCTGGCTCAGGCCGGTGAGCCCTGCCGAGATCCACGACTGGATGGATTTCGCGCGGTACTCCCGCGCCGTGATGCTGGCCGAGATGCAGATCAGGATCAGAAGCACCAACGACCCCGCCCCCGAGTACATGTTGGAGTTGCTCGCCGCGTTCACCCACAGTTGGCGCCGCGTCTCCAGCTGCAGGTTTTGCTGGGTGCGCAGGGTTTCGGTCACCTCGCGGATCCGTTCCATGAGCTCCTGGCCGGCGCCGCTTTGCACCAGGGTCATCGCGCCCACCCCATCGCCCGACTTGCGCAGGGCAATGGTTTCACTGAGTTCGCGCAGTTTTTGCTGGGTCAGTTCCTCAAGTTGATCCACCAGCTGCTTGTGAACCGCATAGTCTGCGGCGCTGGTCTTGAGGTCCGTCAGGTGTTTGTGCAACGAGGTGACGGCAGCGTCAAAGGGCTTGAGATAGCTCAGGTCGCCTGTCAGCAGATAGCCCCGCTGGCCCGTCTCTGCGTCCCGGATCGCCAAGGTGAACAGATTGAGCTGGCGCATGGCCAGCGTGGTGCGGTCCATGGCGCGCACGGCGTCGGTACGCGTTTCGGCCGAACGGAAGTTGACGAGGGCGATGACCAGGGTCGCCAGGGCCGCCAGGATGAAGCCCGCCATCAGCGTGCGGGGAATGGCGAAACGGGAGGCGGCCTGGGGGCTTGAAAAGCGGGTCATGCGGTGCAGGTCGGTGGTGGAGGCAACCGCGCACTTTACTGGTTTTGCGGCGGCCCGCGGCAGGTGCAGGATTGCCGGGCACCGGGTGGCTGCTACATTCGGTGCGCCCACGGCGTCAGTGGGCGATTCGCCTTGATTTTTGCCCCTGCCCCGCATGTCCACCGCCCCACCGCGCAGCCGCTTCGCCCTGTACCTTGACCTCATCCGCTGGGACCGCCCCGCGGGCTGGCTGGTGTGCCTGTGGCCCACGCTCTCTGCCCTGTGGATCGCGGCGGACGGCTTCCCGGGCTGGCACCTGCTGGCGGTGTTTGTGCTGGGCACCTTCCTCATGCGCAGCGCCGGCTGCTGCGTAAATGACGTCGCCGACCGCGACTTTGACAAACACGTCAAGCGCACCGCGCAGCGCCCGGTCACTACTGGCGCCGTATCTGTGAAGGAGGCCCTGGGCCTGGGCGCCGTGCTCGCGCTGCTGGCGTTCGGCCTGGTGCTCACCACCAACGCGGCAGCCATTGCCTGGTCGGTGCCCGCGCTGCTGGTGGCCATTGCCTACCCCTTCACCAAGCGCATCATCTCCATGCCCCAGGCGGTGCTGGGCATCGCCTTCAACTTCGGCATCGTGATCGCATTTGCCGCCGTGCAGGGCAGCGTGCCTGCCGTGGCGGGGTGGATGTGGCTGGGCAACCTGTTCTGGGTGCTGGCCTACGACACCGAATACGCCATGGTCGACCGCGACGACGACCTCAAGATCGGCATCAAGACCTCGGCCATCACCCTGGGCCGCTGGGACGTGCCGGCCATCGTGGCGTTCTACCTGCTTTTCTTGTCTATTTGGGCTCTGGCGCTTGATCCATATGCACTGGGTGCTATTTTTTATATAGCAATTGCTGCTGCGTTGGCTCAGGTGCTGTGGCACTTCACGCTGATTCGCCACCGCACGCGCGAAGGCTGCTTTGTGGCCTTCCGCGTCAACCACTGGCTCGGGGCCACGGTGTTTGCGGGGATTGCCGGCAGCTACCTGCTGCGCGGCTTGCTATCAAATTAATAGCTATTAGTGCTTATCAGATAAGCGCTAGAGGCCAAAAAGAGCCCTATTCTGGGCGTCAGGCGCCGAATTCATCGCCCAGTTCATGTGCGCGCTGCTCGGCGGCGCGCAGGGCGGCTTCAAAGCTGGCGCCCATGCCGGCGGCTTCCATGGACTGCAGCGCCGCGTAGGTCGTGCCGCCCTTGGACGTGACGCGCTGGCGCAGCAAGGCGGGCGGCTCGTCCGAGCGGCGCGCCAGTTCGGACGCGCCGACAAACGTGCCCACGGCCAGCTGGTGCGCTTGCTGCTCGGTCAGGCCCATCGCGACGCCCGCGCGTGCCATGGCTTCGAGGAAATAGAAAACGTAGGCCGGGCCTGAGCCCGACAGGGCGGTGACGGCATCAAGCTGCTTTTCAGACTCCACCCACAGGAACTCGCCGGTGGACGCCATGATGGCTTCGACCTGGGCGCGCTCGTCAGCGCCCACCGCGGGGCGGGCGTACAGCGCGCTCATGCCTTTGCCCACCAGCGCCGGCGTGTTGGGCATGGTGCGCACGATGCGCTCTGTGCCCAGCCACTGGGCGATGCTGTCCGAGCGGATGCCGGCGGCGACGCTCAGGTGCAGGGCGTCTGCCGTGTGCGCCTTGGCCTGGGCGGCTGCATCCTTGAAGGTCTGCGGCTTGACGGCCCAGACCACGATGCGCGCGCGCTGCAGGGCAGGGCTGGCCTCGGGCTGGGCGTTAATGCCGTAGTTCTTGCGCAGCGCTTCGCGCGCCTCGGCCCAGGGCTCGACCACCTCGATCTGGCCGGCCGGATGGCCCTGGTGGATCAGCCCGCCAATGATGGCGCTGGCCATGTTGCCGCCGCCGATGAAGGCGATGGTGGGAAGTGCCTGGCTTGCGGCTGCGGCTGGGGAAGCGGGGGAGTTCATGCTGCGGTCGGGCGAGTGTGAATGGGGCCACGATGGTAGCGCCGCTCAGTGCGGCGACCCTCCTGCGCTGTACGCTGCCGCTGGCGTAGGCAACTGGTGCGGTTTGGGTCAGCAGCGTCAGAGGGGCAGTGGGCAGCGCGCAGCTCCTGGGGTGTTGCCGATTAGCTCAAAGCCACTCTCTTTTGGAGCTGGGCCCTGCCTGTGTAATGAGCGCAGTCGACGCCAGGGCTCCCGCGCAAGGGCCGCCCCGCCGCGTATGCGGCGCTTCGCTTGCGTGCGCTGGGAGCGTCCCCCTTCCCGAATTGCGCAGCAATTCGAGAGAAGGGGGAAGGCGCCGAAGGCGACTCAGGGGGATGTTCCTACTTCACTCAGCCGTGGTCTGCCGCACCGCATGCTCCCAGTTCGCCATCAACTCCTGCGCCCGCGCATTGCTCAGTGTGGGCACAAACCGCCGGTCGGCACGCCACAGTTGCGACAGCTCATCCGTGCTGCGGTACACCCCGCTGGAAAGCCCCGCCAGGTAGGCGGCGCCCAGCGCCGTGGTCTCGATCACGGCCGGGCGCACCACCGGGATGCCCAGCAGGTCGGCCTGGAACTGCATCAGCAAATCGTTGATACAAGCGCCGCCGTCCACGCGCAGCTCGCTCACCGGTGCGCCGCCAGCGGCCACGGCATCGCGGCTCATGGCCAAAAGCAGGGCGGCGCTTTGGTAGGCAATGCTCTCCAGGGCGGCGCGGGCAATGTGGCCCAGCGTGGTGCCGCGCGTGAGGCCCGTGATGGTGCCGCGCGAGTCGGGCTTCCAGTACGGGGCGCCCAGGCCGGTGAAGGCCGGCACCATCATCACGCCGCCCGAATCCGGCACGCTTTGCGCCAGCGATTCGACCTCGCTGCTGGTCGAGATGGCGCGCAGGCCGTCGCGCAGCCACTGCACCACGGCGCCGCCGACGAAGACGCTGCCCTCCATGGCGAACTCGGGTTTTGCCGATGCCTGCGCCGCGCTGGTGGTGAGCAGGCCGTTGTGCGATGTCTGGAACTTGCTGCCCGTGTGCATCAGCATGAAGCAGCCCGTGCCATAGGTGTTCTTGGCCATGCCGGCGGTAAAACAGGCCTGGCCGAACAGCGCGCTTTGCTGGTCGCCCGCCACACCGCCCACTGGCGCGGCGTGGCCTAGCAGGTCGGCGGCGATGTCGCAAAAGTGCGAGCTCGATGGCTGTACCTCGGGCATCAGCGATCTGGGGATGCGCAGCAGCGCCAGCAGCTCATCGTCCCACTGGTTGGTGTGCACGTTGAACAGCATGGTGCGCGAGGCGTTGCTCACGTCCGTCACATGCACCTGTCCGTGGGTGAGCTTCCACATCAGCCAGCTGTCCACCGTGCCAAAAGCCAACTCGCCGCGCTCGGCCGCGTCGCGCGCGCCGGGCACGTTGTCCAGCAGCCACTGCAGCTTGGTGCCCGAGAAATACGCGTCCACCAGCAGCCCCGTCTTGGCCTGGATGGTGGCCGCGTGGCCCTGGCTGCGCAGCTGGGCGCAGGCGGGTTCGGCGCGCCGGTCCTGCCAGACGATGGCATGGTGCACGGGCTGGCCAGTCTTGCGGTTCCACAGCACCGTGGTCTCGCGTTGGTTGGTGATGCCCACGGCGCGCACGGCGCTGGCCGCAATGCCGGCCTTGGCCAACGCATCGCGCGCCGTGGCCAGCTGGGTGCGCCAGATCTCCAGCGGGTCGTGCTCCACCCAGCCGGGCTGGGGGTAGATCTGCTGCAGCTCCAGCTGCGCCTGCGCCACGATGTGGCCCTGCTCGTCAAAGACGATGCTGCGGGAGCTGGAAGTGCCTTGGTCGAGTGCGAGCAGGTAGGTCATGGTGGCGGGAATCTCCAAAAATCGTGAATCCGTGTAGTGTCCGCGGCGGTCGGTTCGCGCGCGGCCCAGGCCAGTGGACGCCGAGCAAGGGCCGCCCCGCAGCGAGGGCGTCGTCCCCCTTGAGGGGGAAGGCGCCGCAGGCGACTCAGGGGGTGTTCCTCCTCATGCGGCGACGGTGCAGATCACCTCTGCATCCTGCAGCAGTGCAGGAAACGGCTCTGGCGGCGGCGCGTCAGTGAACAGGCGGTCGATCTGCGCCAGCGTGGCCAGCTGCACCATCGCCGGGCGGTTGAACTTGCTGTGGTCGGCCGCCAGCCAGACCTCGCGCGACTGTTCGATGATGGTTTGTGCGACCTTCACCTCGCGGTAGTCGAAGTCGCGCAGCGAGCCGTCGGGCTCCACGCCTGAGATGCCGATGAGCGCGATGTCGACCTTGAACTGGCGGATGAAGTCCACCGCCGCCTCGCCCACGATGCCGCGGTCGCGCGTGCGCACTACCCCGCCGGCGACGATGACTTCGCACTCGGGGTTGCCGCTCAGGATGGCTGCCACATTGAGGTTGTTGGTGATCACGCGCAGGCCGCGGTGGTGCAGCAAAGCTTTGGCTATGGCTTCGGTGGTGGTGCCGATGTTCAGGATCAGCGAACAGTCGTTGGGCACCTGGCTCGCCACGGCGCGGGCAATGCGCGCTTTGCCCTCGGCATGCAGCGTTTCGCGCTGGGTGTGGGCCAGGTTCTCCACGGTGGAGCTGGGCACGCGCACACCACCATGAAAGCGCGTGAGCAGCCCGGACTCCGCCAGGCGCTGCACGTCGCGGCGCACGGTCTGCAGCGTCACGCCCAGGGTGTCGGCCAGTTGCTCCACCGTGGCGGATTTGCGCGCGCGGACTTCTTCCAGCAGCAGCAGTTGTCGAGGATTCGTATTCACGCGTATTAATTGGCTGTGGGGTGCGGATACTTTAAATCGAACAAAAAGGAACTCATTAAGGGTAAACCTTGATTCAATACGATCAGAAAAGAACAAAAATGAACGCAATCGAAAACGAGGTGCTGGACTGCGTGCGCAGCCGGCGCCAGACCCATACGGCCCCGGGAGGGGCCTACTAGAAAGGTTGCGTGATGCAGCTGGCACTGGACAGCATCAGCAAAAAGGTAGGACCGCAGACCTGGCTTCATGACATGAGCATGGCGCTGCACAGCGGCGCCGTGACGGTGCTGCTGGGCGCCACGCAAGCCGGCAAGACCAGCCTGATGCGCATCATGGCCGGGCTGGACACCCCCGGCGAAAAGAACATCGACGCCCGGGTGCGCGAGATCGCCAGCCGCCTGCACATCGACATGTTTCTGGACCGCTATCCGGCCGAGCTGTCGGGCGGGCAGCAGCAGCGCGTGGCGCTGGCCCGTGCGTTGGCCAAGGGCGCGCCGCTGATGCTGCTCGATGAACCCCTGGTGAACCTGGACTACAAGCTGCGCGAAGAACTGCGCGAAGAACTCACGCAACTGTTCGCCGCAGGACAGTCCACGGTGGTCTATGCCACCACCGAGCCGGGCGAGGCCCTGCTGCTGGGCGGCTACACCGCGGTGCTCGACGAAGGGCAGCTGCTGCAGTACGGCCCCACGGCCGAGGTGTTCCACGCGCCCAACTCGCTGCGCGTGGCGCGCGCCTTCAGCGATCCGCCGATGAATCTGCTGCCCGCCACGGTGGCCGCGCAGGGGGTGCAGCTTCCGGGTGGCACGGTGCTGTCGATCCCGCTGCCCCAGGGTGCGGCGGCGGGTGGTGTCACCGTGGGCGTGCGCGCCAGTGCGCTGCGCGTTCACGCCCGTCCCGGCGACGCAGGCGTGAACGGCGCAGTTGAACTGGCCGAGATTTCGGGGTCCGACACCTTCGTGCACGCATCCACGCCGTGGGGCGACCTGGTCGCGCAGCTGACCGGCGTGCATTACTTTGAATTGGGGGCGGCCATCACGCTGCATCTGGACCCGTCGCAGGCCTACGTGTTTGGCGCCGACGGCCGCCTGGTTTGGGCGCCCGCGCGACACCGCGCCGTACAAGGAGGGCGTTGAGATGGCCCGCATCAGTTTGGATCTCGCGCATTCGTACAAGCCGAATCCGCAGCAGGACAGCGACTACGCTTTGATGCCGCTCAAGATGGAGTTCGAGGACGGCGGCGCCTACGCGCTGCTCGGCCCCTCGGGCTGCGGCAAGACGACCATGCTCAACATCATGTCGGGCCTGCTCGTGCCGTCGCATGGCAAGGTGCTGTTCGACGGGCGTGACGTGACGCGCGCCAGCCCGCAGGAGCGCAACATCGCTCAGGTGTTCCAGTTCCCGGTGATCTACGACACCATGACCGTGGCCGAGAACCTTGCGTTCCCATTGCGCAACCGCAAGGTGCCCGAGGACCAGATCAAGCAGCGCGTGGGCGTGATCGCCGAGATGCTGGAAATGAGCGGCCAGCTCAACCAGCGCGCGGCGGGCCTGGCGGCCGACGCCAAGCAGAAGATTTCGCTCGGCCGCGGCCTGGTGCGCGCGGACGTGGCGGCGGTGCTGTTCGACGAGCCGCTCACGGTGATCGACCCGCACCTCAAGTGGCAGCTGCGCCGCAAGCTCAAGCAGATTCACCACGAGCTCAAGCTCACGCTGATCTATGTGACGCATGACCAGGTCGAGGCACTGACCTTTGCCGACCAGGTGGTGGTGATGACGCGCGGCAAGGCGGTGCAGGTGGGCTCGGCCGATGCATTGTTCGAGCGCCCTGCACACACCTTCGTGGGCCACTTCATCGGTTCGCCCGGCATGAACTTCCTGCCCGCCCAGCGCGACGGTGCGTACCTGTCGGTGGCGGGCCATCGTCTGGCGCCGCCACCCAGCCGCGCGTTGCCCGAGGGCGCGCTGCAGGTCGGTGTGCGGCCCGAGTACCTGGCCTTGGCCGAGCCAAACCAAGCTGGCGCACTGCCCTGCACCGTGGTGCAAGTGCAGGACATCGGCACCTACCTGATGCTGACGGCCAAGGTGGGAGAGCACACGCTCAAGGCGCGCTTCACGCCGGAGACGCGCTTGCCCTCGGCGGGCGATGCGGTGTGGCTGCAGGTGCTCGGCGAGCACACCTGCTTCTATCAAAACGAACAATTGCTGGCCGCGGAGGTCACACCATGAGCACCGCCCGGCCGCCCGAAGGCGCTCAGCACCGCAGTGCGCAGCACGGAGGTTTCCAATGAGCACCACGTCCAAGCCCGTGAACCAGAAGGCCTGGTTCCTGATCCTGCCGGTCATCATCTGCGTGGCCTTCTCGGCCATCCTGCCGCTGATGACGGTGGTGAACTACTCGGTGCAGGACATCATCTCGCCCGAGCGGCGGGTGTTTGTCGGCACCGAATGGTTTGCCGCCGTGATGCGCGACGAGGAGTTGCATGCCGCGCTGTGGCGCCAGATCACGTTCTCGCTGTCGGTGCTGGCGGTGGAGATTCCGCTCGGCATCGCGCTGGCGCTGTCCATGCCCGCGCAGGGCTGGAAGTCGTCCGCCGTGCTGGTGGTGGTGGCCCTGTCGCTGCTGATCCCGTGGAACGTGGTGGGCACCATCTGGCAGATCTATGGCCGCGCCGACATCGGGCTCATGGGCCGCATGCTGCAGGAGATCGGCATCGAATACAGCTACACCGGCAACGCCACGCAGGCTTGGCTCACGGTGCTGCTGATGGACGTATGGCACTGGACCCCGCTGGTGGCGCTGCTGGCGTTTGCCGGGCTGCGCTCCATCCCGGACGCGTACTACCAGGCCGCGCGCATCGACGGCGCCAGCAAGTTCGCGGTGTTCCGCTACATCCAGCTGCCCAAGATGCGCGGCGTGCTGATGATCGCGGTGCTGCTGCGCTTCATGGA